>NZ_SOAG01000005.1 GCF_004364575.1 Myroides indicus
AAATAATATCTTTGGAAAACTATTCGGTGATAAGGGATATATTGGCGCTAAGCTTGCTGAATTACTGTTTCTAGATGGAATTGAATTAATTACTAGTATAAGAAATAATATGAAGAACTCCCTTATGAGTATGTCTGATAAAATACTACTTAGAAAAAGATCTGTAATTGAAACTGTTAACGATGAATTAAAAAATGTATGTCAGGTAGAACACTCTAGACATAGATCGCCTATTAATTTCTTTACTAACCTTATCGCTGGAATTATTGCATATCATTTCTTGCCTAAGAAACCTGCAATTAGATATGAGAAAGTAATAACTAATCAATTGGCCTTGTTATAATCGAACTCAGGTTTAAAATAAAAATCGTACTTTTGCAATCGGTTATTTAGAACAACTCAAAAATATGCTTAAAAAATCCATTTTTATTGCAGGTGCTTCTTTTATAGCATTAATTTCTTGCAAATCAAATCAGAATATTATTTCTGTTGAAAAAGGGAACAATTTAAATAATATTGAAGTAAACGGAAAACTATATGCTGCTGTTTTTCAACAAAATGCTGCAGAATTCCAAGCTTTATCCGCTCAGGCTTTCAATATTGCCACATTACAATTAAATAAAATTCTCGAAGAGCAGCACAATAAACCATTAGCTATTGTTTCTGATATTGACGAAACATTTCTAGATAACTCGCCCTATGCAGTAGAAATGGCGCATAAAGGAAAATCCTTTGATCAAGCATCATGGACAGAGTGGACTTCTAAAGGAGAGGCTCTTCCCTTTTTAGGCAGTCAGGAGTTTTTTAATTATGCTGCTTCTAAAGGAGTTGAAATTTTTTATATCACCAACAGAAACGAAGATGACAAAGCAGGAACACTAAAAAATCTGAAAAAGTACAACTACCCTTTTGCCGATGAAACTCACATTGTTGTTAGAACATCTGAGTCAAGCAAAGAAACCCGTAGGCAAAAATTGAGTGAAACTCATGAAATCGTATTACTTTTAGGAGATAATCTTTCGGATTTCTCCGCAGCTTTTGACCATAAAACAACACAAGAGCGAATGCAAAATGTAATAAAAAATAAACGTTTATTCGGTGAAAAATTCATTATTCTTCCAAATACAGGATATGGCGATTGGGAAGCTGCCTTATTTCAATATAAAAAAGATCTTACCACATCACAAAAAGATTCTATCTACAGAAACAGCGTAAAAGGATTCTAATATTTACAATAACAAAAATAAATACAAAATCATGAAAAAATTAATCGCTTCAGTATTATTTATTTCAGCAGCTATTGGTTTTACAAGCTGTTCAAGTGATGACAATACCCCTATAAGAAAAGAGGCTTCCTATGAAGGAACCTGGGTAACAGATAGTTTATTTTACAAAGCTGGAAACTTCGAAGGGAAACACCTTTTTAGTCAAATGCCTCCTGATGATACAAGACCCACTATTATAGAGGAAATTTTGACTTTAACTGAAAAAACAGCATCTCTTGTTGAAACCGAAAAATTAGAAAATGGATCAACTAAACAGCTAGAGAAAGTAAATGGCACAATCAACGAAGATCTTATAAAATTTAACGGAAAAGAATACCATACCGAAAGAATCATCGTCAGTTATTCTGATTCACGCCTAGAATTAAAATACAATATTACTATGAGAGGAGCCACATTACCTGTTACAGTAACGTATAAAAGAAAATAGCCAAAAACTCTTATAATTTAAAAATAAAAAGGCATTGATATTTTGAATCACATATCAATGCTTTTTTTATTATGATATTTAGCTATGTGCCAATTCTCTCTGCAAAACATAAATTTCATTATAATATTCTTTTCTGCTCTTACGAGGATGAAAAATAATTCCGATTTTATTATCTCCACTTGGACAGATGCTGGATATAGTTAAGTCATTATCATCAATATATAAAACTTCATTACTCAGCAAGTTTCTATATCCTTGTTTATTTTTATTATAAAAAAGTTCAAGCAATTCATCTTCTTTAATAACCAACCAACCATTTCCGAACTCTGTGGTAAACTGAACAGTACTTGTATTCTTATTAATTTGAACAGGAAACCATGTACCAAAAAACTCATCACCGATATCGTATAGCTTTCCATAAGAACAATTCCCCTTTAGATCAATTTCTACAATTCCAATTTCTCCATTTTCTTCTGTCAGCAAATAAGAATTAGATGTAAAAGATAGTGTTAAAGCTTCATGAACAAAAGGTAGATCAAAATTTAAAATTCTCTTTTTCAACTCTTTGCCTTCCTCATCTAACTGTCTGTGTAACCATCCTGATTCTACTTCAGTTATCAAGTGAATTTCATCCTGTCTAACACTAATTTTATTTCCTTTAGGAAAAGGAATTTTTTGTAAAACTTCACTTTGAGCTTTATCATTTTGAAAATTAATAGAAAATAAAACATCTTCCCTATTTTTATTCCAAATATCTACACCATAGAAAATAGAGTTAGACTTAACAATTCCTGCAAATCTTATACTATCCAGTTTTTCGTGATGTATAAGCTGTTCTTTTTTCAATGCATCATTCACAGAAAAAACACATAGTTGGTCACTTATTTCCTGTTGTAATAACACACAGTTTTCTTTTTTGGGGCTAATAAAAAGTATGGGAAGTTTATCATTACCCCCTATAATTTCTTTTATTTTTCCTCTATCATCTATAAATGTATATACCAATCTAGACGAAATAGATTCACCTTCATTTTCCAAAATATAATTTACCGATAAAACTCCCTTTTTACTCCAACAACTATCAACAGCATAAAGAGCAAAAGAAGTTCTAATCGTTGTAATTAACCCGAAAGGAGTAGTTTCATTCATAAATTATAGAATAAAGATCAGACAAAACAACAAATATAGAAAAAGAAAGACTTCATAAGGAAAAAGTAAAAATTAATTAAAAAACTTATCCAATTTCTTTATTTTTCTTCTCCCTTATAAACCCGCTTCCCTGACATATTTGCTCCTGCATTTTTATCCAGTTTGGTAAAAATAAAACTAGAAAACACTGTCAGCATTCCCATAACCAGAAAAGTATATCGGAATACCGATATATTATCACTACTTAAACCTATATTGCTATTTTTAAACAGTATTAAAAACATTGCTGAAATGGAAATCCCTAGACTAATTGCTAATTGCTGCGTAACTGATAATAAGCTATTACCATCACTAGACGTTTCATTGTCTAAATCAGCTAATGAAATAGTATTCATAGACGTAAATTGTACCGCATTAAAAGCTCCGTTCCCTATCATTAACAAAATAACAACCCAATAGGGAGTATTTTTACTGATAAAGAAAAACATTGAAATTAGCATTCCAGTCAATATAGTATTAAATACCAACGTATTACGATAACCGAAACGCTTTACGATCGGCACTACAAAACTGCGAGAAATAAGATTAGAAAAAGCTTGAGGTATCATCATTAATCCGGCATAAAAAGCAGAGTATCCATATCCTACCTGCAATAAAAGAGGTACCATGAGGGGCATACCTCCTACTCCAAACCGCGTAATAAGATTACCTATTAATCCGATTCTTAAAGTCGTAATTTTTAATAAGTTTAATTTTATAAGCGGATTCGGCTTTTTTCTAGCATAGATTATATATGAAAATATAAGTATTAAAGATAAAATTAATAACAAAACAAGTTGAAACAAAGAAATACGAGGAGAGTTCCATCGTTCAATAACCAATGTTATAGCGGTCAATCCACCGCTAAAAAGTATCCACCCCAATAAATCGAACTTGCCAACCTTATTAGTAAAGTTGGGAATCACAGAGCGAGCCATCATGACGGCTATAATACCCACTGGTATGTTAATTAAAAAAATCCAGTGCCAAGAAAATTTTTCCACTAAGAATCCCCCTGCCGTGGGTCCTAGCATAGGTCCTATCAATGCAGGTATGGTAATAAAGTTAATTACTTTAAGTAGTTTTTCTTTTGGATAAGCATAAATCAATGTCAATCTGGCTACAGGCACCATCATAGAACCTCCAATAGCTTGGAATATACGTGCACAAATTAATTCACTTAGCGTATCAGAAAGCGAACAAAACAGCGAACCTAATGTAAAAATAGTTACTGCCAGAATAAAAATCCTTTTAGTTCCGTATTTATCTGCCAACCATCCGCTTAGAGGAATTAAGAGAGCTACCGTTAAAGTATAAGAAACAATAATACTTTGAATTTCTAAAGGCGACTCACCCAAACTCTTTGCTATAGAAGGTAATCCTGTATTTAAGATTGTTCCATCTAGCGCCTGCATGAAAATAGCTAAAGCACCTAACCAAGGTAAATATTTTTGAATTTTAGGATCTCGAATTACGCCTGCTTTCATTGCGTTTCTTTTTATTTCCGTCTTTAAACTATTCAACAATTAGCTGAAATTCCGAAACACGACAAAGATAAAACAATATAAAATGTCACTAAAATCAAACCTGTTTTTGAATCGTTAATATTATACCAAAAAATTAAAGCTGTAGCTCAATCCAATTGGCTACTATTTTTTTACCTTCCGCTGTCATATATGACTCCGGATGAAACTGAATTCCTCTTACATTGTAGGTTCGATGGCGAAGAGCCATAATAATACCGCTTTTAGTACATGCTGTAACCTCCATATCTTTTGGTAGATTTTCTCTTTTTACAGCCCATGAATGATATAGCCCCACCTGAATATACGACGAAAGAGAATGAAAAAGCAATTCAGTATTATCTATCTCAATTTCAAATCGTTGTCCATGATAAACTCTACGTAGATTTATTAGCTCCGCCCCAAAAAACTCAGCTATTGCCTGATGTCCTAAACAAACTCCCAATATCGGTGTAGTATGTTTATATCTTGAAATAATTTCCGACAGCACAGGATATTTTTCCGGCACATCCGGTCCTGGAGAAAGTACGATTCCATGGTATTTTTTCAGTTCATTTAAATCTGCCGCATCATTTGGTACAACTTCTACCACACAATGGGGATGTTCGTCGAAAATCTGATAAAGATTATAAGTAAAAGAGTCGTGATTATCTATAATAACTATTTTCTTCTGCTGTTTGCTCATAAACAATTTTGTATTTTTGTTTTCAAATAGTTGTTAAAATGGGACTCAAAGATACGATTATCTCAACAATGAATGAACTTGGTCAAAAGAGAAAACCTTTTTTATTTATCGTTGATTTTAAAGGAGAAAACGCAATTATCAAACCTTTAGATAATTTAAATAATAATGAGATATCTTTCTGTTTTAACGGAGTAAGCAATACCAAAGATACGCTAAACATCTCTAATTTTAATATTGATTGCAACGTTTTTCCAATCTCATTTGAACAATACAAATCGCAATTTGATAAAGTTTATCAACAAATAGAGCGAGGTAACACCTATTTACTCAATCTGACCTTAAAAACTCCGATTAAATTGACTGCTAGTCTACAAGATGTCTACTATACTTCAAAAGCAAAATACAAACTATATATAAAAGATAAGTTTGTTTGTTTTTCACCGGAAATTTTTGTCCAAATAAAAAATAATACCATTTTATCCTTTCCCATGAAAGGAACTATAAATGCCAACCTCCCTAATGCTGAACAAACTCTTTTAAACGATTCCAAAGAAATTGCAGAACACTACACTATTGTTGATCTTATTAGAAATGACTTGAATATAGTTGCTAAAAAAGTAAAAGTGGATCGATTTCGATATGTAGATAAAATAGAAAGTGCCAAAGGTGCTATTTTTCAGACAAGTTCACAGATTAGTGGTAAACTATCTGCAAACTGGCACAATCATATAGGTGATATTTTTTCAAAACTTTTACCTGCCGGATCCGTAACTGGTTCACCTAAAGAAAGTACAGTTAATATTATTGAAAATACAGAAACCTATCATCGAAAATACTATACAGGCATTGGAGGAATTTATGACGGAAGTTCTATAGATAGCGCAGTACTAATCCGCTTTATTGAAAAAGAAAATGACAACTATTTTTATAAAAGCGGTGGTGGAATAACTTTTTCCAGTGATGTCAAAAAAGAATATGAAGAGCTTTTGCAAAAAATATACATTCCTTATTAATCGTATTTATTAAAAAAGTTGCTTTAAAAGCAACTTTTTTAATCTTTAAACTTCTTCTAAAACCAAGGTCGTTTATTTACCTGATATGTCTGATAAAAATCTTCGTCTGATTTTGTCAGATAAATAATACCCTCAATAAATCCTATTATTCCTAATGCCCCGCATGTTACAAGAGAAATTACAAGCTGAATTATTCCTTCTTTAGTATATCCCAAATAAAACTTGTGTATTCCAAATGTTCCCAAAAGAATACCCAGTATTCCCGCTACTACTTTTTTGTTGTCTTGGATCGGCTGTGCGTCCTTTGATGTTACTTGTTCCATTACCTTAACTTTTTTAGCAAATTTATACAGTTTATTTTAATATCAAAATAGGATTCATTTTTTTAATGAAAAAAAACAAAATGATAATTTATAGTTAATAATTAATCTATAAAGAATGACTTTTTTCAATAAAAACCTCTCCATTTTCATTTATTTTTTAAATATAAACTTTCATTTCTTCTTCATTTTTCAATAATATCTTTCTCATAACAAATAATAAGGATAGTATAAATTATTATATTTACACGTTTCTTTTTAAAAATTATAATTTTATGAAATACATATTTATATTTTTTTCTGCATTATTTTCAATAACCTTTTTGACAGCACAAAACCGTTCTGATTTTAATATTAATGGCACGGTGAAAAATATTGATAATCATCAAATCGTATATCTGCGAACACTAAAAGCTGACCAAAATATTTTTGTAAATATAGATTCTGTCAAAATAGAAAACGGACAGTTTGAATTTCAAGGCAATATTGAAAACATCTCTTATGCTTCATTTTATATTGGAAAGGATAAATATCCTTTCTTCCTAGAAAAAGGAAATATAAAAGCTAATCTTGAAAAAACAAATCAGGAAGAGCACGAAGTAAAAACTTCTGTCACGGGAACAAAAACCAATGATGAATTTAACGCATTTTCGCAAAAACTATATAAATTGCAAAGCGAAACTTCTCAGTATCGAGACAAAAATCAAGATGAGCTGACTAATGCTATTCTCAATCAGGATCAAAAAAAATTAGAACAATTTTCAGAGGAATTCAGTAAATATGTAAATAAAATATCTACTGTTATAGACCAACAATTAGCAAATAATCCTAATTCTTATACTTCATTAGTTATTCTATACCAAAAAATAGAAAGCAACCTGATTAGCAAAAGCAATGCAGATGCTTTGTTTTCAAAAGTCAAACCAAGTTTAAAAAACTCTAATATTGGTATGACTATTTCTAAACTTATAGATGAAATGGAATTAACTAAAGTACGCGTTGGTGATATAGCACCCGATTTCTCCGGAAAAAATCCACAAGGCAAAACAATTACTTTAAACAACAATTTAGGTAAAGTTACAATTGTTCATTTTTGGGCTCCATGGTGTCCCGCATGTAGAGCAAAAATACATTTTTTACAGGAAGCCTATTTAAATTTCAAGCAAAAAGGACTAAATATTATTAGTATCTGCGTAGGAGAAGATGGAGAAGAATGGCGAAGTGAAATTAAAGAGTATCAACTAGATTGGTTCCATATTTCTGATCTGGCACCTATTCAGGATTTATATGGGATACAAACAATTCCTACTTTATTTATTTTAGACAAAAACGGCAAAGTTTTGGAAATTAATAATATAAACAAAGATTTATATAATACTGTTCAAAAACACCTAAACAACTAGAGCACTATATACCAATTAATTATTCAAAAATCATAACTTTATTATTCTCTAATCATATTTTTTGAGGTAATTCTGTAACAATTTTTGATTACAGACGACATATAGACATGAACAAATCATTAGAGCAAGATTTTATACAACTGCTGGATAAAAATCAAAATCTTATCCATAAAGTTTGTCGGCTGTATACATCAGATGATTTTTCTCACAAGGATTTGTTTCAGGAAATTTCTATTCAACTTTGGAACGCTTTTCCAAAATTTCGGGGTGATTCCAAATTTACAACGTGGGCATACAGAGTTGCCTTAAATACGGCTATTTCACTTTACCGGAAAAAGGATAAAAGTGTCAATACTATCGTTTTTGATAATACTATTCACAAGTTTGAATACAGTGATTACAATTACGAAGAAGAAGAGCAGTTAAAGTTAATGTACAAAGCTGTACACCAGCTTAATGACATTGAAAAAGCTTTGGTTTTCATGTATTTGGAGGATAAAAATTATGAGGAAATCTCCGAAACATTAGGAATCAGTGAAATTAATGCCAGAGTAAAAATGAATAGAATAAAGTCTAAACTAAAAAAGATCTTAAATCCATAGGAAAGTATATATGAAGGAGCTTGATTTATTAAAAAAGCATTGGAATGAAACCAAGGATTTTCCAAAAGTTTCTACTGCAGAAATTGAGAAGATGATTCACAAAAAATCATCATCTATTGTTATGTGGATTCTTTTTATCAGTATTTTAGAATTTTTATGTCTAAATCTCGTGAGTTATTTTTTTCTGGACGATGACGGCATCAATGTAAATGTTAGTGTAAACAGACCTGAAAGCAATTCATCTTTCGCATTCATGATTGAAAATATTGATTATATTTCCGGTACAATTTCTCTTTTCTTTATTGTGCTTTTCTACTTTAACTACAGAAAAATACACGTTGCTTCATCTACTAAAATGTTAATGAAACAAATAATAAAAACAAGAAAAACAGTAAATTATTATATCTACACTAATATTGTAATGATCTTAATTTGCTTCATCATTGCTACAGTAAATATTTTTCAAAGCAATGAAAACCAGCAATTCTCTACAGAAAACTATATTATTGCTATTAGCGTTTTATCTATTGTATGTCTGTTATTTTTAGGAGTTGTTTGGCTATACTATAAACTAGTGTACGGGATATTGATTAAGCGACTGATGAAAAATCACAAAGAACTTGAAAAAATAGATTTGGAATAATATTAATTACTTATCTTGCAGTTACATCTTTTTTAAGAAACGGACAATGACTATTACACAGTTAATATATGTTTTAGCAGTTGCTGAGCATAAAAATTTCACACTTGCCGCAGAAAAAACTTTTGTAACCCAACCCACACTTAGTATGCAGATACAAAAGTTGGAAGAGGAATTAGATGTTTTGATTTTTGATCGTTCTACCAAACCTATTCAGCCTACGGCAATCGGTACAATTATTATTAAGCAGGCTCAAAAAATAGTAAATGAATCAGACCGAATAAAAGATTTAATAGACCAGGAAAAAGGCTTTATAGGCGGTGAATTCAGGTTGGGAATCATTCCTACCGTTACGCCTACTTTATTACCCATGTTTTTAAAATCATTTTTAAAAAAGCACAGTGAAGTAGAACTGATTATTGAAGAATATACTACCGAAGAAATTATATCGAGATTAAGAAATGGCTATTTAGACGCAGGAATTGCAGCTACACCACTGGAAGAAAAAGATATTTTTGAAAAGGTACTTTTTTATGAGCCTTTTGTAGGCTACATTCCTCCTCAATTCAGAAGCGGATTTGACAAAGAAATTACTGCCGATCAATTAGATTTACAAAAACTGTTATTATTACAAGACGGACACTGCTTTCGAGATGGAATCATAAATATTTGTAATAATAAAAACATGTTAGAAAACAGGAAGTTTAAATTGGAAAGCGGAAGTTTTGAAACCCTCATCCAACTTTCTAAGGAAGGGTTTGGCTATACCTTACTTCCTTATTTGCATACTTTAATTTTAAATCGCGAAGATCAAAGCAATTTAATTCAGTTTAAAGACCCCAAGCCCGCTCGTGAAATCAGTCTAATATACGCTAAAAACGAATTAAAAATTCAAATTATAAATGCATTATACGACTCTATTTTGGGCATTATACGCGGAGCAATCGCTTTTCAGGATGTAAAAATCATAAGTCCGAAAAAAAGAAAATAATAAGGGAGTCCTAAAAGCACTCCCTTATTCTGTTTTATTACTCTTCATCTTCACCTTTAATGACAAGTCTGAATCCTTCTCCGTGAATATTTAAAATTTCAACTGATTCATCTCTTTTCAGATATTTTCTCAGTTTAGCAATATAAACATCCATGCTACGAGAAGTGAAATAATTATCATCTCTCCAGATTTTAGTCAGAGCAACTTCACGCGGCATTAAATCGTTTTCATAAATTGCCAATATTTTTAATAGTTCATTTTCTTTCGGAGATAATTTGATCGGCTCCTCATTTTCATAAGTTAAAAATCTCAATTTAGAATTCAAATGAAATTTTCCGATCTGAAATTCAAATTTTGTATTATCTGTTTTTATCTCTGACGATTTTCTATGAATAATCGCTTTGATTTTCATCAATAAAACTTCTGAATCAAAAGGCTTATTTAAGTAATCGTCCGCACCGACCTTATATCCTTTTAACACATCTTCTTTCATTGATTTTGCAGTTAAGAAGATAATAGGAATTTCTTTATTCTTTTCTCTAATTTCTTTTGCCAATGTAAATCCGTCTTTATAAGGCATCATTACATCCAAGATACAAAGGTCAAAGGTGTCTCGTTTAAATTTTTCAAAACCTTCCATCCCGTTTTTAGCCAAAGTGACATCAAAGTCATTAATTGCTAAATAATCTTTCAAAATCGCTCCAAAATTTGGATCGTCTTCTACTAATAAAATCTTTTTGTTGTTTGTTGTTTCCATATATATATTATTGCTTAATTTATTAATGGTATTTTTATAATAAAGGTACTTCCTTTCCCTTTTTCGCTTTCGACATACACCTGTCCATTATGGTCTTCTACTATTTGCTGTACATAAGCCAAACCTAATCCATGTCCTTTTACATCGTGTAAATCTCCTGTGTGTTCGCGATAGAATTTATCAAAAATCCTCTTTTGGGCATTTTTACTCATACCTACTCCTTGATCTTCAATTTTTATCAGTATATAATCTTTTACATTTTCTGTGTATACATTGATAACCGGACTGTTTTTTGAATACTTAATAGCATTATCTAAAATATTCACTATAACGCTGGTAAAATGAAAATCATTTCCTAATATATCGTATCGTTTAGCATCCAGATGAAGATTTATTTCTCCTCCTTTATCCTGAATAATTAAACTGACGTGATCTACGGCAGACTCAATTGTTTCGTGCACATCCATTGTCGATTTTTCAACATCTAATTCTCTTTTTTCTAACTTGGATATTCTCAACACATTTTCTACTTGTGCATGCATTCTCTTGTTTTCGTCTCGTATCATTTGAAGATAGCGATTGACTTTCTCAGCATCTCCAATTACTTTTGGATTTCTAATTGCATCTAAAGCTAAATTAATTGTTGCAATCGGCGTTTTAAATTCATGCGTCATATTGTTGATAAAATCTGTCTTAATTTCAGAAATCTGTTTTTGTTTTATCAACTGATTAATAGCATTTAAATATGCTGCTATAATCACAATGGTGAATAATACGGATAAAAGCGTAATTCCAATTAAAGAAGAAAACAAATACTTCGTTTTTTCAGGAAAAGTAACGTATAAATGATATTTACTTTTTCCTTCATTATCCGCCAATAACGGTACTCCATAGGATGAACCTTCTTCATATACAAAATCTTCCGATTTAACTTTAGTTGACAGTCCTTTGTTGTAAATACCATATTCAAAATGAGCATTTACTCCAGATTGCTTTAATTCTTTCTCTAGAAGCTCTTTCAGTTTAGCCTTAGAAATACGTTCATCTATGCTTCTCAAAGCAACAATATCTTTAAAATAAATTTCAAATTGTGCTTTATCAAGTACATCTAAGTTCTCTGATTTTTCTATTACCTCATCCGGATAGTTTTGCTGTAATCCGCTATTTCTGTCAAAACTATTTCCTTTGTAGATTTCAGTCTTTCTTTTCGAAACAAGGTTTTTCACCCTTAAACTGTCATCTGCTTTATTATCAAAGAGCGAACTTTTTAAATTATAATCTTCTAATATTAATGTGTTAGAATAAATAATCTGCTCATTGGTTGAAGGATTTCTCTCAGCAATAAAATATTGTTTTAATTCTACCTGTTTAGGTGGTGTCCCTATACTATCCTTAAGCTGATTATACTTTTTATAAAAGTCTGTGGCTTCATTTTGTTGAATAATACTAGCAACATTACCAATAACTTGTTGAACATGATATTTGAATTGCTCCTCATTGTTTTTATAGGAACTAATAATCCAATATAATTGCACAATGATAATTCCTATCAAAGAAAAGCTCATTACGCCAACCAATAGTCGAAAACGTATTTTATTCATAACCATTCAAATTTAACATTAAAAAGGCACCTACACAAGATGATAACATAAAATTAACAGACTAAATTGAATTATTTCTCAAATTAATATCCTCAATAATATTTTTAATCTCTTTTTTTACTAATTCTTTATCAACATTAATAATTACCCAATCACAAAAAGGTATTTTATCTTCGTCTTTGAGCTGATTCCTTATAATATCCCTAATACTTTCTGCTGTTACTCCGTCTCTTTTTACAACTCTTTTAACTCTAATTTCTTCTGGAGCTGTAACCAAAATGATATAATCACAAGTTTTATATAATTTTTGCTCAAAAAGCAAAGCACTTTCCTTTATCACGAAAGAATATTTTTGATGAAGATCTACCCATTGTTTAAAATCTTTTTTAACTGCCGGATGAACAATAGCGTTCAATTTTTCCAACAAATGACTTTCTTTAAAAACGATTTCTCTTATCCTTTTTCTGTTTAATTTCCCTTCTTTTTGTACATTTTCGTCAAATATTTCTTGTATTTTCTGTATAACTTCCGGCTTATCCATTATGATTTTTGCTCTTTCATCTGAAATGTAAACGGGAATTCCCTCCTCTTTGAAAAAATTAGCAACCATTGTTTTTCCGCTTCCTATTCCTCCTGTCAATCCTACTATCTTTGTCATCTCTTATTTATTTAAAAAACATTTCTGGCATTCCTTCTTCTGGTGTTTTTTGCAGTACATTCAATACAAAATTGGATTTAGCAAACCCAATACCGTACCCGAAAAACTGTACTAATACAGCTATTATCGACAAAAAACCAATCAACAGACTTTTTTCTTGCTTTATCGCAAGTACAAAAATTATAAAAAAATAGATAAAATATCCTGTAATAAAATAAAGATTTCCAAAAAAAATAAAGAGTGTACTTACTAACAAGCCTGCAGTAAAGATTAATGGGAACCAATAAGTAATTTTTGAATAGGCAGGATATCTTTGGTTTAAAATTGGTCTTGCTTTTCCAAACTTTCTAACTTGCCTATAAAATTTACCCCAATCTATTCTTCTTTTGTGATAAACAAACGCATTGGGAAACAATTCTGTTTCAAATCCCAGATTCCATAATCGGATAGTCAGATCGGGATCTTCGCCCGGATGGATTTTTCCGAATCCTCCAGATCGAATAAAAGCTTCTGCTGATATTCCCATATTAAAACTTCGAGGCTGAAACTTCCCTATTCTTTCAGAACTACCTCGAATTCCACCTGTAGTCAAAAAAGAAGTCATCGAAAAATTAATTGCTTTCTGAATATTAGAAAAGCTCTCTAATGCTTTATCTGGACCGCCAAAACAATGAACAAAGTCTTCTGCCAGATAATAATCTACCGTGCTTAAATATTGAGGTGGCAATATACAATCAGAATCTAAAATAATAAAGTAGTTCCCTCGTGCCTTTTTCATCCCATAATTTCTTGAATCCCCGGGACCGGAATTGCTTTTATAGAAATAAGATATAGTCAGCCTATCGTCATATTTCTTTACAATATTACGAGAATCAATTAAAGATCCATCCTCTACGATTACAATTTCAAATTCCTTCTCGTAAGTTTGCAAAACTAAACTCTGCAAAAGTTCATCTATTTCATCTGGTCTATTGTAAACAGGTATGATAAAAGAATAAAACATTTATATTTTTTTATTAAACTAATAACAAAAATATCGCTAAGTATTGTAAAACAAAAATTGATTATTATATTTATCAATACTTTTTTAAAAGTTTGTTTGTTTTCGTAAATTTATTTGCGAAAGCCAAACTGAAGTTGTTATTAATTTTATAAAACAAACTATGAGTACAATCAATATACTATGGGTGGATGATGAAGTGGATTTATTAAAACCTCATATTCTATTTTTGGAGAAAAAAAATTACGAAGTAAGTACGTGTACCAACGGCGCAGATGCTATTGATCTATTTAAAGAAAAAGATTTTGATATTGTCTTTTTAGACGAAAATATGCCCGGATTATCAGGTTTAGAAACTTTAAACGAAATTAAAGCCATAAAAAATAATATTCCGGTTATTATGATAACCAAAAGTGAGGAAGAATATATTATGGAAGAGGCTATCGGAGCCAAAATCTCAGATTATTTAATAAAGCCGGTTAATCCCAATCAAATCTTACTCAGCTTAAAGAAAAACTTAGATGATTCTCGCTTAATTTCAGAAAAATCCTCTTTGAGTTACCAACGCGAGTTTAGAAACATTTCGCTGGATTTGATGAATGTCAATTCATATGAAGATTGGACATCACTTTATCGAAAACTATTGTATTGGGAAAGTAAACTAGAGGATATAGAAGATCAAAACCTGCTCAATATATTGGAAGGACAAAGAGATGAAGCTAATTCTTTATTTGGAAAGTACATAGAAAAAAACTATGAATACTGGATTAATAATCCGGAAGACAGTCCTGTTTTATCCCATCAGATTTTTCGAAAATGGGTTGCTCCGGAATTAAGTAAAGAAGACAGCAAAGTATTATTTATCGTTATTGACAACTTACGATATGATCAATGGCGAGCTTTTGAACCGATTGTAGCCAATCATTATAAAACAGAAAGCGAAAACAGTTTTTTTTCTATCTTGCCAACAGCTACCCAATATGCGCGAAATGCCATTTTTTCGGGCTTAACTCCTTTGCAAATGGAGAGTCAGCATCCTGATTATTGGAAAAACGATGTAGATGAAGGTGGAAAAAATATGTTTGAAAATGAATTTTTACAAGCGCAATTAAGACGATTAAGGCTTAATATTTCAAATGAATATTTTAAAATTACCGGACAGCGCGACGGAAAAAAATTAGTTGATAATTTTAATTCACTTAAAAATAATAAATTAATTTCGATTGTCTACAATTTTGTAGATATGATTTCTCATGCGAAAACTGAAATGGAAGTGATAAAAGAGCTTGCTTCTAACGATAAAGCGTATCGTTCACTTACTGTGAGTTGGTTTAAGAACTCGCCTTTATTAGAAATCATCCAGCAAGCGCAACAAGCAGGTTACAAATTAATAATTACAACCGATCACGGAACCATTAACTGCAAAACTCCTTCAAAGGTTATAGGTGATAAAAACACAAGCCTGAATCTAAGATATAAAACTGGTAAAAGCCTTACTTTTGAGCACAAAGACGTCTATTATGTAAAAGATCCTAAAAAGATACAATTGCCTGCAATAAACCTTAGCAGCTCGTTTATTTTTGCAAAAAATGATAATTTTCTAGCCTATCAGAACAATTATAACTATTATGTGTCCTATTTTAAAAACACCTATCAGCACGGTGGTATATCTCTGGAAGAAATGATTGTTCCATTTATAATTTTAAACCCAAGATAAAAATCACAATGGAAATCATCTTTTCATTAGAAGAAATTCAGGAAGTTTCAAAAGAAGTATTGACCTATATTCAACATAAAATAGTTATCTTTAATGCTCCGATGGGAGCTGGAAAAACCACCTTAATCAAGGCAATAGCAAAAGAATTAGGTGTTTTAGATATGACCAACAGTCCTACTTTTTCTATTGTAAACGAATATAGATCCAAGCTAACTGGAAATAAAATATATCATTTAGATTTATATCGTTTAAACAATGAAGAGGAAGCATATGATATGGGAATGGATGAATACTTATATTCGGGAGAATGGTGTTTTATCGAATGGCCTGATAAAACCCCTACTTTAATTCCAGAGCAACACGCTTTAATTGAACTGGAAATATTATCTGATGACAGACGAAAATTAATTTTGATTAATAATTAAAAAAATGGCAAAGTCAACTCCTTTTACTTCAAAAGATTTAATTCCTCAAGAGGAATGCCTTTTTATTCAACCTCGAAAGAGCGATTTATTTATTGGAGTTCCTAAAGAAAACTTTTCTATTGAAAAAAGGATTTGCATAACCCCAGAAGCTGTTCAGACTTTAAGCTCTTATGGACACAAAATTTTAATTGAAAAAGGAGCCGGAGAAGCTGTCGGCTATATTGATTTAGAATACAGCAAAGCTGGAGCAGAAATAACTACAGATGTCAAGAAAGTATTTGGTTGTCCAATTGTAGTAAAAGTTGTGCCTCCCACGTTGGAAGAAATTAAAATGATGACTCAAAACAGTATCTTATGGTCAACCATTCAGCCCAAAACAACAAATAAAAAATACTTTGAAGCACTTTTAAAAAAGAAAATTTCTGCCATAGGACTTGATTTTATCAAAGATGAAAACGGTTCATATCCTGCCATTTGCGCATTAAGCGAAATTGCCGGTACTTCGTCAGTTTTAATTGCTTCTGAACTTATGGCTACTTCGAACAAAGGAAAAGGACTATTGTTTGGAAACATTACTGGAGTAATGCCTACTGAAGTTGTTATTCTGGGAGCGGGAATTGTCGCAGAATATGCTGCAAGAGCAGCAGTAGGACTAGGAGCAAATGTAAAAGTTTTTGACAACTCTATACAAAAGCTAAAAAAACTGCAAAACAACTTACCTGTTCGAATCAGTACTTCTACTATTCAGGAGAAAATATTACAAAAAGCTTTAATGCGTTGTGATGTAGCTATTGGAGCTATTAGAGGTAAAAACAGAGCTCCGATTATTGTAACAGAAACTATGGTTGAGAACATGAAAAAGGGTTCCATTATTATTGATGTTTCAATCGATACAGGCGGGTGTTTTGAGACATCTGAACTAACTACTCATGAAAAACCAACAATAATAAAAAACGGCGTTATTCATTACGGTGTTCCTAATATTACTTCCCGTTATTGTAAAACTGCCTCAATGGCAATAAGTAATATCATTACTCCCTTTTTAATCAATTTTTCAGAAAGCGGCGGATTGGATGGAATTCTCCACCAGGAAAATATATTGACATCGGGCATTTATTCTTATAAAGGACTTATCACTAATCAATTAATTGCCAATTGGTTTAACCTCGATTACAGAGATATTCAGTTATTTATATTTTAATTTAGTCTTCATACTAGTTTTACAGCTATGAATTACTAATTTTGCACAAAACTATTTTGAATGAAATTTTCTCAAAGATTAGCTTATTATTTGTTTGGTCTATTAATTGGATGTATCTTTTTACTGTACTTTTTTGGAGAAAAGAAAACAGAATTTTGTTACCTTCCTAACTGTCGCGTTTTAAAAGAGCTACGAACAAAACCTATGACATACAGTCCTGAAGCAGATAGTATCCTACAGCAAAACTGGGTTGAAAAAAAGGATATTGAAAAAATACTTCAACACGGCAAAGTAGATTTTTCTAAAAGTAATATAGAATTTGAAAACGGAAAAATTTATATTATTAATGGCATCAATAAAAAAAATGAATCTATAACTATAAAAGTAATCAATTATTCTAATGATAGCAAGTTATACGATATAGTAAAAAATAATGCTTTTCCCTAACATGTAAGTTGGTAATTAATTTAAACCATACAAAAATTATCCAAAAAGTACTACCTGTTTTAGAACTAAAAAGCACAATTTCCCCATCAAATTTGCTAAAGCATCATCATTCTTCTATTTATAAATATATTTAAAATATCATTTCCGATACTCAAGACATTTATTTTTTAGCAACCTTGATTACCAAACCATATGAGTTATTAAACAGGGAAACACTTTAATGATTCCTCCAAGAATATAGACAATATATCAAAGTTGATTATTTTTAGAAATTAAAAGGTAAAACACTAAAGTAATTAGTTTTAACTAATTATCTAAATTCATTTTTTGAACTAAAACAACCCATTAATTTCAGCATCAATACGGTTAATAATATGTCCTAAATCCTCAGGATTATCTACAAAATTGAGCTGATCGACATCTATAGTCAGCAATTTGCCTTTATTATACGTTTTTGCCCAACTTTCATAGCGCTCATTTAGCTTGTTCAGATAGTCAATAGAAATTGAGTTCTCGTATTCTCTGCCTCTTTTGTGTATTTGTCCCACCAGATTAGGAATAGAACTTTTTAAATAAATAAGCAAATCAGGGGCTCCCACCAACTCCTGCATCAAATCAAATAAAGAGGAATAATTCTGGAAATCTCTGTTAGACATCAATCCCATTGCATGTAAATTGGGTGCAAAAATAGAAGCATCCTCATAAATAGTTCTATCCTGAATCACATTTTTACCACTTTCTCTAATCTGTAAAACCTGACGAAAGCGACTATTCAAAAAATATACCTGTAAATTAAAAGACCATCGCTCCATCTGATGGTAAAAATCGTCTAAATAAGGATTGTCAACTACATCTTCAAAATGAGGTTCCCATCCATAGTGTTTGGACAATAGTTTTGTAAGCGTAGTTTTTCCTGCTCCAATATTTCCGGCAATAGCGATATGCATTACGGTATATTTATAAGATAGTTATTTATTTTTTGATTGGTAAAAATACTCAATTTTTGAGTGTTATAAAAGAACCCGTCAACTGTTTTTTCAGGTATTTGAATTAGATATTTTTTATTCTCCAACAAATCAATATAATAGATTTTTTGCTGATATCGATAAAATATTTTTTTCAACCCTTCTATCTGAATTTCATCCAAATCCGAATCCAAATTATATCTTAGCACTTCCTTTCCATATATATCTATTCCTAGTATTGTATTCTCACTATCTATCCAAAAAAAATTATTCAAAGTTGAATAGCAATATTTCACTTTATCACTCTTAATAATATAAATTGGAGTTATTTTTGAGTCAGATAAATTATATTGAAATATTGTGTTATTAGCAGAATTAAACATCCAGCACCTTTTTTTAATACTGACACCTAAGTATGTTATATCAAGTGTAGAAAATTCTGTTTCAAGATTAATTTCTTTTACTTCTGAAAGCTCTTTATCCAACAAAATAAATGTTTTAAAATCAGAATAGAACAATAGCAACTGTAAAGGATTAGTAATATCCACCCTGTAAAGTTTACCTAGCTTCAGGTTAGTATAGTTGCCTGTTTGCGTATTATTTTTCTTTTTCAGCGTATTATTTTCCAACAAATATGTATTGTCATAAATGTCCTTTCCGATAAACTGTTGATTTTTTTCCAATTGTTCGGAATTTAACCACTGTACACTAATCAAATCTTGCCCATAGAGAGTTAGTCCAAAAAAAATAAAAATGATACAGTGTACACTTTTCATCCTTTATTTTTTCTGATAAAAGTTTGAAAAGTAAAAGAATACGCATGCTTTTCATCCTGTGGATGAAAAGCTTCTCGGATCAAATCCCATTCTTCCTTTGAAAATTCCGGAAAAAAGGCATCAGCATCAAAAGAGTGATGTACCCGGGTCAATTCAATTTTATCAGCATAAGGTAAAGTTTGCCTATAAATTTCACCTCCCCCGATAACAAAAGATTCAGTTTCCTTTTTTACAAGCTCTATTGCTTCTGATAGGCTATTCACAACTATACAATTCTCAGGCACATCGTAATTTTTCTGTCTTGTAATGATAATATGCGTTCTGTTGGGAAGCGGTTTTGGAAAAGATTCAAACGTTTTTCTTCCCATAATAATATAATGATGTGAAGTAAGATTTTTAAAGTGCTTAAAATCATCTGGTAAATGCCATATCATTTGGTTTGATTTTCCTAATGCATTATTTTCAGCCGCAGCTGCAACCAACGTTAACATAACATTCTTATTTAAATTATAATCCTGAAGTAGAGTGATCTTGATTTTGATCCAAATCTCGTTTAGTATCTACTAATGGGAAATCTTTTTCAACGCTTGCTCTCAATTCTTTGATTCTCGTCTGCTGTTTATCTATTAATATTTCAATCTGTCTATCCTGCCACTTTTTACCCATAAATCGATTGACTATCAAAACATTTACAGCATGCAAAAAAACAAAAAACGACCATATTCCTATTGCATACGGCCACCAAACTGAAGATACTGCCGGATCCTGTACAAAAGTATTAACGCAAAACATCAACAAACTTCCTAAAACAAAAACTACAAAGTGGAAAAAAAGCATTTTTTTTTGCTTTACTCTTTGTTTGGCATACTCATACTGCTCAATGGATTCATCTTTTTTCATAGTATTCAGGTATTAATTAGACAGAGACTTTACCTTTAATTGCCGGGTGAGGATCGTAATTTTGAAGCTCAAAATCTTCATATTGAAAACCAAAAATATCTTTTATCTTTTCATTTAATTTCATAATCGGCAATGCTTTTGGCTCTCTTGACAGTTGAAGCTGTACTTGTTCTATGTGATTATTATAAATATGGACATCGCCAAAAGTATGAATAAAGTCTCCTGCTTCTAAATCACAAACCTGAGCCACCATCATCGTTAACAATGCGTAAGACGCAATATTAAAAGGTACTCCTAAAAACACATCGGCGCTACGTTGGTACAACTGACAAGACAATTTTCCATCCGCAACATAAAACTGAAAAAAGGAATGGCAAGGCGGTAAAGCAGCTTTTCCGTTAGACACATTTTGGGCAAATGAAACAGAAGTATCCGGCAATACACTTGGATTCCAAGCAGAAACCATAATTCTTCTGCTATTAGGACTATTTTTTAAAGTGTGAATTACCTCCTTAATCTGATCAATTCCCTCTCCGTTCCAATTGCGCCATTGATACCCATATACAGGTCCTAAATCACCATTTTCGTCAGCCCATTCATCCCAAATTCTTACTCCGTTTTGCTTTAAGTAACCAATATTTGTATCTCCTGTTAAAAACCAGAGTAATTCATAAATAATAGATTTTAAATGGACTTTTTTAGTTGTAACCAAAGGAAAGCCTTCAGACAAATCAAAACGCATCTGATAGCCAAAAATGCTTTTCGTTCCGGTTCCGGTTCGATCTCCTTTTTGAACACCTTTTTCAAGCACTTCTCTTACTAAGTCTAAATATTGTTTCATAGCTACCTTGCTTTCTTTTCTTTTCTATTCTTCTCGTTTACTGATTTCGTCTCTTATTTTTGCTGCTTTTTCGTAATCTTCATTATCAATAGCTTCATCTAACATATTATTCAGAGTTGAAATAGAGAACTCTCCCCAATCACTTGTTTGAACAATTTTTTCTGTTTGAGTATCTTCTACTTTATCTGTTGTTTCTCGCTCTTCTTGAGTATCGGTATTTAAAATTATTCCTGCTTTATTCATAATATCTTTATATGTAAAAATAGGAGCAAAAAAACGGATTGCCAAAGCAATGGCATCTGAAGTACGAGCGTCTAAAATTTCTTCTATTCCATCACGTTCACAAATCATACTTGAAAAAAAGACTCCGTCAACTAATTTATGAATAATTACCTGTTTTACAACAATATCAAATCGGTCTGCAAAATTTTTAAATAAATCGTGAGTCAAAGGTCTGGACGGTCTAATCTCTTCTTCTATTGCAATAGCAATAGATTGTGCTTCAAAGGCTCCTATGACAATAGGTAATTTTCTATCTCCATCTACCTCATCCAAGATCAAAGCATAGGCACCATTTTGTGTATGACTGTACGATATTCCTTTGACCGTTAATTTTATTAAACTCATATTTTTTATTTATCGGCAAAAAGCTACTGAAAACAAAGATAGTAATTCTTTATTTTAATTACCTGTTTTATGCTAAAGGTAAAAGCTTTTTTTAGAGATGTGACTTCTATTTAAGAAGAAGTTTTAAATATAGCCATAAAAAAGCAGCTGTAAATAATTCACAGCTGCTTTTTTATGGTACACTAAAGCTATTATTAATTATTAGTCTTAAATTCTTTTAATTTTTCTACTAATTGAGGAACAACTTGAAATGCATCTCCTACAATTCCGTAATCAGCTACTTTAAAGAAAGGTGCTTCAGCATCTGTATTGATAACCACTTTTACCTTAGAAGCATTAATACCGGCAATATGCTGGATTGCTCCAGAAATTCCGACTGCAATATAAAGATTTGCAGAAACCGGTTTTCCAGTTTGCCCTACATGTTCTTCATGAGATCTCCATCCCAAATCGGATACCGGTTTCGAACACGCTAATGCTGCTCCTAAAACCTCTGCTAAATCTTCAAGCATTTTCCAATTTTCCGGACCTTTTAATCCTCTTCCTCCTGAAACTACAATATCTGCATCGGCAATAGTAACCTTTCCGGACATTTTCTCAACATTTTCTACTTTCAGAGAAAAATCTGCATCATTTAATGAAGGAGAAAAATCTTCAGCTGTGGCAGCTCCTTGAGCTTCTTTTAATCCATATGAGTTTTTTGCCAAAGCAATTACTTTAACATCTGTAGTAATTTCTGTTTGGTTAAATCCTTTATTTGAAAAAGCATTCCTTTTGACCACAAAAGGAGACGTGCTGATCGGCAAGGCAACCACGTTAGAAGCAAAACCTGCATTTAATGCAACGGCTACACTCGGAGCCGTATATAAACTGTCCGTTGTAGATGACAAGATAACCAATTTAGCACTTTCTTTTTCTACAGCTTGTTTAATAGCATCTGCATAAGCTTTTGCATTAAATGTATTTAATTTATCATTTGATATCTTTAATACTTTATCTACACCATATTTCCCCAATTCACTGGTATCTGTCATATTTACGGTAAGAGCCGTAACAGTGGTACCTAAAGACTCCGCTACTTTTTTAGCATAAGAAGCTAATTCTAATGCTACTTTTTTAAATTTTCCTTCTGCTGATTCAGCATATATTAAAACTGACATAATCTTTTCTTTTTAGTTTTTAATCTGATGAATAAATACAAGCTTAGATAACTTTTGCCTCATTGTGCAACAAATCAATCAACTCATCTAAATTGTCCGGCGAAATCATTTTACATGCAGATTTTGGCGCTGGTTTTTCAAATTTCACTGCTTTTGTTGCCAATTCTGCTCCTACCGGTTCCAATACAGCTAAGGCTTTTGTTCTGGCAGACATAATTCCTCGCATATTTGGAATACGCAAATCTTTTTCGTCCACCAATCCTTTTTGTCCACCAATTACCATAGGTAAATTTCCAGAAATAGTTTCTTTTCCCCCATCTATTTGACGGATTGCTTTTACCGCAGTACCTTCAATTTCAAGTCCTTCACATGAATTAATAAAATCAACTCCCAGCAAAGCTGCAAGCATTCCCGGAACCATTCCGCCGTTATAATCCAAAGATTCTTTTCCGGCAAGAATCAAATCATAGCTTCCCTTTTTTGCAACTTCTGCCAATTGTTTAGCAACGAAAAGACCATCGGTAGGATTAGCATTTACTCTGATAGCTTCGTCTGCACCTATCGCCAATGCTTTTCTAAGAGTAGCTTCTGTTTCTGCTCCTCCCACATTTACCACCGTTACATTAGCTCCTTGTTTTTCCTTAAACCAAACAGCCCTTGTTAAGGCATATTCATCATTTGGATTGATTACAAACTGAACTCCGTTAGTATCAAATTCTGTATCTCCGTTTGTAAAATTAATTTTTGAAGTAGTATCAGGCACATGGCTGATGCAAACTAATATTTTCATTATTATATAGTTTTTGTTCTACATTATATCTTATTCAGTCAACGAAAATAAGAATTTATTCGCACATATTTACTATGCAGGCATATAATTTTTAGTTTTACTTTGCAGCTCATAATGCAACACCTTACAATCATTTAACAAATAATCAGCTTTAAATCAAGATACCGACAAAATCAACAAAAATTACCTTAAATTAATTACTATATTTAAAACAAATAAAAGCACAATATTTTTCTACCAAAAGGTTAAAAATGAATTTCCTTACTTACTTCTACAAATATTAAATCATAGCTGTGTACTCAAATAATAAATATAATTTTATACTTTTGCTTTCTGTAAATCAATTGCGGAAATAAATTACATTATATGAAAACGATTCAATTTAGAGAAGCAGTGTGCGAAGCGATGAGCGAAGAAATGCGCCGCGACGAATCAATATATTTAATAGGAGAAGAAGTTGCCGAATATAATGGTGCTTACAAAGCATCAAAAGGAATGCTTGACGAATTTGGAGAGAAGCGCGTGATAGACGCTCCTATAGCTGAGTTGGGGTTTGCCGGAATAGGCGTGGGATCTGCCATGAATGGAAACCGTCCTATTGTTGAATTTATGACATTTAACTTTTCACTGGTAGGAATAGACCAAATCATCAACAATGCAGCAAAAATGAGACAAATGTCAGGTGGGCAATTTAACATTCCTATTGTTTTCAGAGGACCTACAGCTTCTGCCGGACAATTAGGAGCTACCCACTCTCAAGCTTTTGAAAATTGGTATGCAAATGTTCCAGGGCTAAAAGTAGTGGTACCTTCTAATCCTTATGATGCAAAAGGACTCTTGAAATCTGCTATTAGAGATGATGACCCTGTTATTTTTATGGAATCAGAACAAATGTATGGAGACAAAGGGGAAGTTCCGGAAGGCGAATATCTCATTCCGTTAGGTGTAGCTGATATAAAAAGACAAGGTTCTGATGTAACTGTAGTTTCTTTTGGAAAAATTATAAAAGAAGCATTTAAAGCAGCAGAGGAATTGGATAAAGAAGGGATTTCCTGTGAAATTATCGATTTGCGTACAATTCGTCCAATGGATCACGAAGCCATTTTAAACTCTGTCAAAAAAACCAATCGTCTGGTTATTCTTGAAGAAGCTTGGCCATTTGGAAGTATTTCTTCTGAAATTACGTATATTGTACAAGAACAAGCTTTTGATTTTTTAGATGCTCCTATCCAAAGAATTACAACAGCAGATACCCCTGCTCCGTATTCTCCAGTATTGCTACAAGAATGGCTGCCTAATGCAAATGATGTAATAAATGCAGTAAAAAAAGTTATGTATAAATAATTTTTAGATTATATTTGATTACTCCATCTTAAAATTTCATAAGATGGAGTTTTTTATTTATTTGAATTTATGCTATGAAAATTCACATTAAGTTTTTAATCATACTGTCACTTTTTCCTTTTATTAATTGGGGACAAACCAAAGTAAGTGGAAAAATATCTGATAATAATAATCTGGAAGTCTCTTTTGCCAGCGTATATTTCAAAAACTCCACACAAGGGGTTGTCGCTAATGAATATGGAAAATTTTACCTTGAAAGCGAAAAAACCTATGACACTTTGGTTATTTCTTTTGTCGGATATAAAACAAAGGAAATTCCTTTAATCTCAAAAAACAATCTTGATTTACAAATAGTATTAGAAGAAGACAATTTATTGTCTGAAGTAAAAATATATGCAGGAAAAACATCAAAGAAAAACAATCCTGCCCTTGATATTCTTAGAAAAATATGGGAAAGAAAAAGAAAAAATGGTCTTCACATGTTTTCTCAATACGAATATGACAAGTACGAGAAGATACAGTTCGACCTAAACTCCATAGACAGCGCCTATCAAAAGAAAAAAATATTTAAAGGCATGGAGTTTATTTTTGATCAAGTTGATACCAATAGAGTTACCGGAAAAACATATCTGCCCATTTTCATCAACGAAAATATTTCTCAAGTTTACGGAGATAATGAAAATAATTACAAAAAAGAGAAAACTTTAGGAAATAAAAACTCAGGCTTTGATACCAATCAACACATTATTGCCTTCGTAAAAGACTTGTATGCAGAATACAACATATACAACAACTATATAAAAATCTTTGATAAAGATTTTGTGAGTCCTTTATCCAGAACAGGGATCAACGTATATAATTATGTTTTAGCAGACAGCGCCTATGTGGACGACAAATGGTGCTACAATATAGTTTATTATCCAAGAAGAAAAGGAGAACTTACTTTTAAAGGCGATTTTTGGGTAAACGACACTACGTTTGCCATCAAAAAAATAAATATGGAAGCCAGTAAAGATGCCAATATCAACTGGGTTAAAGATATTTATATAGAACAAGAGTTTGATGTTTTAAATGACTCTGTCTTTTTATTGACAAAAGATTACTTTATGTCTGATTTTGCCTTATCTAAAAAAGAAACCTCCAAAGGGGTATATGGCAAACGAACTTCTTTATATCAGGATCATAAGTTCAACATCAAACATCCGGCAGAATTTTATCAAGAAGATGTAAATGTTTATGACGAAGATATCTATACCCGTTCGGACGATTTTTGGAAAACCTATCGCTTTGAACCTTTAAGCAAAGATGAGTTGGGAATATACAAAATGCTGGATACCCTAAAGACTGTTCCCAAA
Source organism: Myroides indicus (assembly GCF_004364575.1). Lineage (GTDB taxonomy): Bacteria > Bacteroidota > Bacteroidia > Flavobacteriales > Flavobacteriaceae > Flavobacterium > Flavobacterium indicum_A. The sequence continues at coordinate 26,643 of NZ_SOAG01000005.1, forward strand.
TTCAAACTGCTATTTGATTTATCATCTACACTAGCCAGCGGTTATTACAACGTTGGAAATTTTGATTATGGCCCTATTTTTTCTTCTTTCGGATATAATGATATTGAAGGTATAAGACTCCGCGCGGGCGGGCGAACCTATTTTGGTCCCAACGACAAATGGCGCTTAGAGGGCTATACAGCCTATGGCTTTAAAGACAATCAATTTAAATATGGTATCAGCGGAAAAGTTTTACTGCACAACAATACCCGTTTAATTTTATTTGGAGGAAACAGACGAGACATAGAACAAATCGGAGTGAGTTTAACAGAAACCAATGATGTTTTAGGTCGTAGTTTTGCTTCGAGTTCTTTATTCGCAAGCGGAGACAATTCTAAACTAACCTCTATCAATTTAAGTACACTTGGATTAGAAATAGAACCGGTAAAAAACTTAAAACTCTCGACAACTTTTACCTACAGAACTTTAAAACCTGCATCTGACAGATTTAATCTAAACTATTATGTTGACAAAATAAACAACCTAGTAAAAGACGAAACAAAACAATCCGAAGCAGAATTTTCTATTGATTATACTCCCGGAAAAAAAACTGTCGGATATGGCGTTGACAGAACAAATATTGACGAAAAATATCTGCGTCTCTATCTTAGATTTACTCAGGGGATGAAGGGTGTTTTAGAAAGTGATTTCAAATACAATAAGCTACAGTTTTATGCTAGAAAACCTCTTTTGTTGGGAGGATTTGGAACATTAACAACTACTTTCGAAGCAGGTAAAACTTTTGGCGAGGTTCCTTTAGGATTACTAAGCGTTGTTCCCGGAAATCAGTCGTGGTTTAATATAGAAAATACGTTTGCCAACTTAGACTACTACGAATTCGTAACCAATGAATATGCCTCTCTACATCTTGAGCACAATTTTGGAGGACGCCTGTTTTCGAGAATACCGTGGCTGAGAGATTTTAACCTGCGTGAAATTGTAGGAATAAGAGGTATTTACGGAACTATATCTCAGGAAAACATAGATTTAAATGACTCTAATCTTATCTATAAAGCCCCGGAAGATGTTTACTACGAATACTATGTTGCAGTTGGAAATATTTTCAAAGTTTTCAGGCTCGACTTAAGCTGGAGAGGAAATTATTTAGATATACCCGATAGCCGAAAATTTGCCGTAAGAGGATCTTTTGGTTTTTATTTTTAATATTAAGTTCAAAACTTGTAATAAACAAGGATTTACAGTAATTTTGCATTCTATTTTAAAATTTGATATAAAATAAGTTTAGAAATGAATACATTTGAAACATTTGATGCTTTTGTTGAAATTCCCGCAGGAAGCAGAAACAAATATGAATACGATTTTGATTTAAAGAGACTGCGTTTTGACCGTTTGTTATATTCTAATATGAGATATCCGGCTGATTACGGATTTATTCCTGAAACTCTGGCTTTAGACGGGGATCCGTTAGATGTTTTGGTAATGTTTACAGAGCCATCTCTTCCAGGACTAGTGGTTGAAGTAAAACCAGTTGGTATTTTTTATATGGCAGATGATAAAGGAGACGATGAAAAAATTATCTGTGTACCTGTTTCGGATCCTATCATGAATAAAATCAATGATATTGATGATATTAACGAACATTTCAAAAAAGAAGTTGAGCACTTTTTTAAAGTCTATAAAGATCTTGAAAACAAAGCAGTGACAACAAATGGATTTGGAAACAAAGCAGCAGCTGTACAAATGATAAAAGAATGCAAAGAGCGCTTTGACAATCTTGAAAACAAAAAAGAGGGACTTTTTAGTATCTTATATTAAAAAACCATAAACAAACATTTATAAGCAAGAGGAAACCGAATTTGGTTTCCTCTTGTGTTTTTCTATATTATTGATATATTAGTTTGTATTTAAATAAAATCAGCATAGATGACTCTTTTTTGCTATTATAATATTTTATATATATTTCTATTTGGGAACCATAATTAACATCTATTTTGTAATATTATCATACAAAAATGACTTTTTGACATTTAAATATAGTGGTAATCAGATATATAATGCCAAAAAGGCACTATTTAAAAAATGGAATGTAAATTGTTTTATTATTAGCAACTAAAAACAAAATACTATGAACTTAAATAATTTTACAATAAAATCCCAAGAAGCCTTACAACGTGCTCAGGTTATTGTACAAAGTTTAGGACAACAACAAATAGAAAATGAACACATTTTTAAGGCTATTATAGAAGTTGACGAAAACGCAACCCCTTATCTATTAAAAAAATTAAATATAAATACAGATACTTTTAAATCTGTTTTGGAAGCCACTATTCAAAATTTTCCTAAAGTGTCAGGCGGGCAAATCGCGCTTTCAAGAGAAGCGACAACTTCTCTTACGGAAGCTCAAAGCATCGCTTTAAAAATGAAAGACGAGTTTGTGTCTGTCGAACACCTGATCTTAGCTATTTTTAAATCCAAAAGCAAAGTATCACAAATATTAAAAGATCAAGGAGTTACTGAAAAACAATTAGAAATGTCAATTGCTGAAATGCGAGGGGGTGCAAAAGTAACTTCAGCTTCAGCTGAAGATACATATAATTCTTTGAGTAAGTATGCCAAAAATCTTACCCAATTAGCAAACGAAGGTAAATTAGACCCTGTAATCGGAAGGGATGAAGAAATCCGAAGAGTGCTACAGATTTTAAGCCGGAGAACTAAAAACAACCCTATGCTTGTTGGAGAGCCAGGAGTTGGTAAAACGGCTATTGCAGAAGGTCTTGCTCATCGAATTATTCAACAAGATGTTCCGGAAAACCTCAAAGACAAACAGATTTTTTCTTTAGATATGGGAGCCTTAATTGCCGGTGCCAAATATAAAGGAGAATTTGAAGAACGCTTAAAATCAGTAGTTAAAGAAGTTACCTCTTCAGACGGAAATATCATTTTATTTATTGATGAAATCCACACTTTGGTAGGTGCTGGAGGCGGTGATGGAGCAATGGATGCAGCTAATATTCTAAAACCTGCTTTAGCGCGTGGAGAACTTCGTGCTATTGGAGCAACCACACTAGATGAATATCAAAAATATTTTGAGAAAGATAAAGCTTTAGAACGTCGTTTTCAAAAAGTTATGGTAAATGAGCCGGATACTGAAAGTGCAATTTCTATTTTACGGGGAATCAAAGAAAAATATGAAACGCACCATAAAGTTCGCATCAAAGACGAGGCTATTATTGCTGCTGTAAATCTATCCGAGCGATATATTACTAATCGTTTCTTACCAGATAAGGCTATTGACCTTATGGACGAAGCCGCTTCTAAACTGAGAATGGAAATCAACTCTAAACCGGAGGAATTAGATGTACTGGACAGAAAAGTCATGCAGCTTGAGATCGAAATTGAAGCCATTAAAAGAGAAAATGATGATGAAAAGCTAAAATCCTTAGGATTAGAATTAGCCAATCTCAAAGAAGAGCGCAATAATATTTTTAGTAAATGGCAATCAGAAAAAGAAGTAGTTGACCAGGTACAAAACATCAAACAACAGATGGAAATGTATAAGGTTGAGGCCGAAAAAGCAGAACGAGACGGAGATTACGGTAAAGTTGCTGAATTAAGATATGGTAAAATCAAAACAGCTCAGGAAGAATTAGAGAAAGCCCAGCTTCAGTTAAACGAAAATCAAAAAGGACATTCTTTGATTAAAGAAGAAGTCACAAGCGACGACATTGCTGAGGTTGTTGCAAAATGGACTGGCGTTCCCGTTACAAAAATGCTTCAAAGCGAACGCGAAAAACTTCTCCACTTAGAACAAGAATTGCATAAACGAGTAGTCGGACAAGATGAAGCAATTGAAGCAATCAGCGATGCAGTACGGAGAAGCCGTGCAGGATTGCAAGATCCTAAAAAACCTATTGGTTCTTTCTTATTCCTAGGAACAACAGGAGTTGGTAAAACGGAATTGGCAAAAGCGCTAGCTTCTTATTTATTCGACGATGAAAATGCTATGACGCGAATTGACATGAGCGAATATGGAGAACGTCACAGCGTGAGTCGTCTGGTAGGTGCACCTCCGGGATATGTAGGATACGATGAAGGAGGACAATTAACAGAAGCGGTTCGAAGAAAACCTTATTCAGTAGTTTTATTAGATGAAATAGAAAAAGCACATCCTGACACATTTAATATCTTGTTACAGGTATTAGATGAAGGACGACTTACTGATAATAAGGGAAGGCTAGCTGATTTTAAAAATACAATTATTATTATGACTTCAAATATGGGAAGCCATATTATACAGGAAAAATTTGAAAATGCAGCTCATCCTGAAATGGCATCTGAAGAAGTTAAATCAGAAGTTCTCAATTTGCTAAAGCAAACCGTACGTCCGGAATTTATAAACAGGATTGATGAAATTGTAATGTTTACTCCTTTGACTAAAGATAACATTATTCAAATTGTAGATTTACAGCTACAAAATGTAATTAATATGCTCAAACAGCAAAATATTATAATGGAAGCGACACCTGAAGCCAAAGATTTTTTAGCAGAAAAAGGATATGAACCTGAATTTGGAGCAAGACCGGTTAAAAGAGTTGTTCAAAAAGAAGTTTTAAATAAACTCTCTAAAGAGATTCTTGCTGGAAATGTAAAAGCAGACAGCATTATTTTATTGGATTGTTTTAATGATCAATTAGTATTTAGAAATAATAAAACAATTATATAATTGGAAATTAATAGCGGTACTATACCAAAAAGGACACTGTACCAAAAATTATGTAAGTATAAAATTCTGCTCGGTTTTAAACCAAGCAGAATTTTTTATATATTTAATATTTAGGTAGTTATGGAAAAAGAATATCTATTTCGGATGATTTTTTCAAACAGTATAAAACTGGAGTACAGCTACAAAACTTTCTAAAAGAGTTGCAAAAGTGAGAAATTGAAAAAATGCTACAAGACGAGTTAGATACTTACCTGGATTACGATAAGCGTGATTTACGAAAGGAAGAAGTAAAAGTCCCCAAGGATTACGATACTAGTTTTAACCATATGATTAACCCCAAACGAAAAGCATGGTAGAGAGCTTGTAAAACATTATAGTCTCACGTTATGCCAAAGGAATGTCCGTTTCTGATATTGAAGAACAGATTAGAGAAGTGTATAATTTGAACGTTTCTCAATTAACCATTTTTCCTTATCCTTATATCGCAGTTTAAAAAATATTCCATTAAAGCCTTTTTATTTAATCGTTTGGATGGTATTACATTTAAAGTAAAATTCCAAAATAATTAATAAAACAATTTATATCTTAGTAGTATTAAAGCGAGATGGACACAAAAATATAAATTATAAATCTGTGTAATTGTAATCAATTAGATCCGAAGCGACTAAAAAATGGTCAATGACAATCAAAAACTTGTAGGAAGGTGGTATTGATCAATTCTTATCCCTATATAAAGAAAGGATTAGGCTTTAATTAAAAACCTAACCCAAGCTTTATTTTGCGAAGTTACACATTTGAAGATACAGTGTTAATTAACATCAATATACACTTTTTTAGTTAAACTACATATTTCTTCTATACTGCCCCCCTACCTTAAATAGGGCGTCAGTAATCTGTCCTAAAGAGCAGACTTTGGTAACGTCCATCAACGCTTCAAAAATATTTTGGTTTTTAATAGCGACTTCTTGAATGTGTTCCAATTGGACGTTTCCTTCTTTTCCTTTCGTTTTGTGAAGGTTTTCTTTGGTTTTTATTTGAAATTGCTTTTCTTCTTCCGTTGCCCGAATTACTTCTGCAGGAATCACAGTAGGCGAACCTTTTGAGCTCAAAAATGTATTTACGCCAATAATTGGAAATGTTCCGTTGTGTTTCAAAGTCTCGTAGTACAATGATTCTTCTTGAATTTTTGACCGCTGGTACATTGTTTCCATTGCTCCTAAAACCCCCCCTCTTTCCGTAATCCGATCAAATTCAGATAAAACGGCTTCTTCCACTAAATCTGTCAATTCTTCAATAATAAAAGAGCCCTGTATAGGGTTTTCATTTTTAGCTAATCCCAATTCTTTGTTGATAATCAACTGAATTGCCATCGCACGACGTACTGATTCTTCTGTAGGGGTAGTAATTGCTTCATCATAAGCGTTAGTATGCAGCGAATTGCAGTTATCATAAATAGCATATAATGCCTGTAAGGTTGTACGAATATCATTAAAATCAATTTCCTGTGCATGGAGTGAACGCCCTGATGTTTGAATATGGTATTTCAACATCTGTGCACGTTCATTTGCTCCGTATTTTTGTTTCAGTGCTTTTGCCCAGATACGGCGCGCTACGCGACCGATTACAGAGTATTCAGGATCAATTCCATTTGAAAAGAAGAATGATAAGTTTGGTCCGAACGCGTTGATATCCATTCCTCGTGACAAATAGTATTCTACGTACGTAAAACCATTTGCCAATGTAAACGCCAGCTGAGTAACTGGATTTGCTCCTGCTTCGGCAATGTGGTAACCCGAAATAGATACAGAATAAAAATTTCTAACATTGTTATTGATAAAATACTCCTGTACATCTCCCATCAATCGAAGAGCAAATTCAGTCGAGAAAATACAGGTATTTTGTGCTTGATCTTCTTTCAAGATATCTGCCTGAACCGTTCCGCGAACCTGAGCAAGGGTATTTTTTTTAATTTCTGCATAAACATCAGCAGGTAGTATTTGATCTCCTGTTACACCTAAAAGCATCAATCCTAAACCATCATTGCCTTCAGGTAGTTCTCCGTTGTAACGAGGTCTTTCTAGACCTTTATCTTCATAAATTGCTTTAATTTTTGCTTCAATCTCTATCTCTAATCCATTTTCTTTGATGTATTTTTCACAATTTTGGTCGATAGCTGCATTCATAAAAAAACCTAACAGCATAGGTGCTGGACCGTTAATTGTCATAGAAACAGAAGTCATCGGATGAGATAAATCAAATCCTGAATATAATTTTTTAGCATCGTCTAAACAACAAATAGAAACTCCGGCATTTCCAATTTTCCCGTAAATATCAGGACGGTGCCCCGGGTCATTTCCATATAAAGTTACGGAATCAAAAGCCGTGGATAAGCGCTTTGCCGGCATTCCTTTAGACACATAGTGAAAACGACGGTTGGTTCTTTCAGGACCTCCTTCTCCTGCAAACATCCGAGTTGGATCCTCCCCCTCTCTTTTAAAAGGGTATAGGCCGGATGTAAACGGAAATTCACCCGGCACATTTTCCTGCAAAACCCAACGCAAAATATCTCCCCAAGCTTCATACTTTGGAAGTGCTACTTTAGGAATTTGCAAATGGGACAATGATTCCGAATGGGTTTTGATTTTAATTTCTTTATCCCGGACTTTAAAGGAATAAGTCGGATTCTTATATTTATTTACCTTTTCCTCCCAAGTGGTAATAACTTCCCAATTGTATGGATCTAAATCTCTCTTCAACTTGTCAAATTCTGCCAATAAAACTTTTGACAGATCTTTATTATGTGTTCCCGTAATTTCAATCCCGTGTTGTGTCAAAACAGGCTGTTTGCCCGAAATAGTTTCTATAGTCTTGAAGAATCCGTATAATTTTTGTGCAACTTCTTTTTGAGTAAGTGCCTTATTGTCATAAGCCCGGTTATTTTCTGCAATTTCAGAAAGGTATCGAATACGCGATGGCGGAATTACAAATATCTTTTCCGACATTTCTTTTGTAATTTCAAAAGCAGACTGTAAATCAGCTCCTGTTTTTTCTACTACTTTACTAATAATCGCTTGATACAATTGGTTTGTTCCAGGATCGTTAAATTGGGAAGCAATAGTTCCGAATACCGGCATTTCATTAGGATTTACATCCCAAAGATTGTGATTTCGCTGATATTGCTTTTTCACGTCGCGCAAAGCATCCAATGCGCCTCGTTTATCAAACTTATTAATAGCTACAATATCGGCAAAATCCAACATGTCAATTTTTTCCAATTGCGTAGCTGCACCAAATTCCGGAGTCATGATATATAAGGATGCATCCGAATGGTCTAAAATTTCAGTATCAGACTGACCGATTCCTGAAGTTTCCAAAATAATCAAATCATATTTAGCTGCTTTTAATACCTGAAGCGCTTCTTCTACATATTTTGATAGTGCTAGATTTGATTGACGCGTTGCAAGAGAACGCATAAAAACACGAGGATCATTGATAGAGTTCATACGAATACGGTCTCCCAACAAAGCTCCACCAGTTTTTTTCTTTGATGGATCTACTGATACCAAAGCAATGGTTTTTTCTGGAAAATCCATTAGAAAACGTCGTACAATCTCATCTACCATGGACGATTTACCTGCTCCTCCTGTTCCTGTAATCCCCAGCACTGGCGCAGATTTGTCTTCAACCTTTTCGTAATCAAATGCTTTTAAAAAATCCTCTTCCCTATTCTCTGCCAATGAAATCAAACGAGAAATAGTTGTAATATCTTTGTCTTTCAACGATTGATAAACATCTTTTCCTTTAGGCAATTCTAAGTCACCCGTTGGAAAATCAGCTTTTTCAACCATATCATTAATCATTCCCTGCAATCCTAACTCTCTACCATCGTCCGGCGAATAAATTCGCGTAATTCCATAATCCATCAATTCTTTAATTTCTGATGGAAGAATTACCCCGCCACCGCCGCCGACAATACGGATATGACCTGCTCCTTTTTCTTGTAGCAAATCATACATATATTTAAAATATTCATTATGCCCACCCTGGTAAGAAGTCATAGCAATCGCATTTGCATCTTCCTGGATAGCAGTATTTACAACATCTTCTACCGATTTGTCGTGCCCCAAATGAATTACTTCACAGCCTGTAGATTGAATAATCCGGCGCATAATGTTAATCGCAGCATCGTGTCCATCAAACAGAGCAGCTGCAGTTACAATACGCACTTTGTTTTTTGGAGTATAAATTGTATTTTGTTGCATAATTTATTAAGTCAATTAGAAAGGCGGCAAGTTAGTGAATTATTCGAAATTATAAAACACTCATCCTCTGTACTTATCTAGTTTCCTAAAGTCTCCCTCCTTTCTAACAAAACAAATAATCACATAATTACACATCTATTTTACTGAATAAATGGTAATAATTTTACATATAGTATATACATACTAAAAAATAATCAAAAATTTTGCGGTTAAATTTGCTTATATGAAAAATAGTTTATAAACTGCAATTCGTAACAAACAATATATGAATATAAAATTACCGTAGATAAATACAACCTAACACACACTAACAAACCATGAAACTTGAATTATTTGAAGAAGTGCAAAGTAATTTTGAACGCTTTGTGAAACGGTTCGTTTCTTTACCTATAAAAGGAAATCCCTCATCATTAGCTTATCAGCATTATCATTTTCATTATTTTCAAGCGATGGCAAGCATAATAATTGACGCTATGACACATATCAATTATGCACAATTGGGAAAAGAAGAAAATAATATCGTATACTCTCAAAGTTTTTCGATATCGTTAAATTCGCAAGGAGCTTTAAAAAAACAAATCTTTTTTGACAAACTAGATCAACAGAGCCAAAAATCAATATTAAAGACAATAATTCAAAAGTTAGATACACTACAAGTATTAAATAGTAAAAATAAATATCAATCTATTCGCTTTGACTGTTTAAACAGAGAAAATAAATTGTGTATGATTTGTGGTACGTTATTGATTGATTCTAATTCGAACAGTTATATTTTCGATCTTCATTATTTAAAGATAAAAACAGATTACGACGATATGTTTCTAGCTCCGGATTATTATCTGAATGATAAAATAAAACTCCAACATATTTACCAATCCTTATCAGAAATCAAAAGTCTTGATGAAACTACACTACTTTCTGTTTTAAAACAAAATGATTTGGCTGAAGATGATTTTAAAGCCAATGTTTTATATTACTTTGGCGATGATTTTAAGGAATATCTGCGTAAAAAACGATTGATGAAATCTTTGGAAATGCTTTTATTTACAGATAATACAATTTTTGAAATAGCAGATTCATGCGGCTACAAATCCAGCTACCCTTTATTTAGAGCATATTATCAAATGCACTTTTTACAAAACAAAGCTCTAATTCGATACGTATAGCTGACAAGTGTCAAAAACTAATCTGTTATTGATTTTCAATCAAAAATTACATTATTTTTGTGCCATGGGAAAAAGAAAAACAGAAAAAATAGTTTTTGAAAATATTAAAATTTTAGATGCCGGAGCCAAAGGCGTTTCAGTGGCAAAAGCTCCTGACGGAAAAGTTATATTTATCCCGAATGTGGTTCCGGGAGACGTTGTAGATATACAAACGCTAAAAAAGCGCAAGGCTTATTACGAAGGCACAGCAATTAAATTTCACGAATTATCGCCTTTCAGAATTAATCCTGTTTGTCAGCATTTTGGTTATTGCGGAGGATGTAAATGGCAGAACATGAACTATCCTCAGCAATTGTTTTACAAAAACCAAGAAGTACACAATAATTTAAAGCGAATAGGCAAAGTAGAATTACCGGAATTTGAAACTATTTTAGGCTCTGAAAAAACGTTATTCTACCGCAATAAAATGGAGTTTTCATTTTCTAACAGCAAATGGCTTACTCCTGAAGAAATTGCAAGCGGAGAAGAAATCGGACAAAAAAATGCCCTGGGTTTTCACGTTCCGAGAATGTGGGATAAAATCCTTGATATTGAGAAATGCCATTTACAGCAAGATCCTTCCAATCAGATACGAAACGAGATTAAAAAATTTGCCAATGATAATGATTTATCGTTTTTTAATCCGAGAGAGCAAGAAGGTCTATTGCGTACCTTGATGATAAGAACTGCATCTACCGGGGAGATTATGGTTCTGATTCAGTTTTTTTATGAGGATAAATCTAAAAGAGAATTACTGTTAAACTTTTTGTCAGATAAATTTCCTGAGATTACTTCTTTGCAATACGTTGTTAACAACAAAGGAAATGATACAATTTACGATCAGAAAGTAATTTTATACAAAGGAAGAGATTACATTTTAGAAGAAATGGAAGGTCTTTATTTTAGCATCAATGCTAAATCATTTTACCAGACTAACTCGGAACAAGCTTACGAATTATATAAAATAACGCGAGATTTTGCAGGATTAACAGGTAACGAGCTTGTGTATGATTTATATACCGGAACAGGAACTATTGCCCAGTTTGTATCTAAAAAAGCAAAAAAAGTAATTGGCGTAGAAGCCGTTCCGGAAGCTATTGAAGATGCAAAACTAAATGCTAAACGCAATAATATTACAAACTGCGATTTTTTTGTAGGGGATATGAAAAATGTTTTCAACGACGCCTTTATTCAATCTCACGGACACCCGGATGTTATAATTACCGACCCTCCTCGTGACGGAATGCATAAAGACGTAGTGATGCAGATTTTAAAAATTGCCCCAAAACGCGTAGTTTATGTAAGTTGTAATTCAGCCACTCAGGCGAGAGACTTAGCCTTAATGGATGAGCAATACAAAGTAATAAAAGTAAGACCGGTAGATATGTTTCCGCAAACTCATCACGTAGAAAATGTGGTTTTATTAGAGCACCGCTAAGTTTTTTTGACTGTAAATAAAGGTTCTTTTTAAAAAATTATTTAACTTTATAGTATTAAAAAAGATAAGTTATGAGTCATAAGAAGTTATTTGCAGGAAGTGAAATTATGGTTTTAGCGGTCAAAAGTATTTTGGAAGTGAATAATATACCGTACATTATTAGAGATGATATTGATTCTGCTATTACAGCCGGATTTGGGTCAGCGGATAAAGCTGTTCACGTTTTTGTTGAAGAAATCGAATTGGAAAAAGCTAAACAATTATTATTAGAAAATGATATTGCAGAATAAAAAAGGGATGTTTTTTAAACACCCCTTTTTTATTAATCCAACTTCCTGTCAATAATCCTTTCAAAATAATCCTGAATGAATGCTTTACACTTCATCTCAATGCGCTCCATTTCTTTGTTTTTCTTACGAATAAGATTGGTTTCTAAACCTTTGTCGTTAATATCATAAAAACCCGTTACTTCTCTCCCGTTAAATCGGCATATATAATTCCCTTCCTGATAGGTGTATTCATTTCCTCCGTAATTAATAGCAAAAGGTTTGTTTACCGTGTCGTTTATAAGACTTCTGCCCCAACTTCTAAAAGGTTTATCATATCCAATCAAATCTAACAGAGTCGGATAAATATCAATCTGCTGCGCCAAATCTCTATTTATACCCTTCAAACTTTCATTTGGCGTATAAAAAAGTATAGGAACCGCAGTTCGGTTAACTAACTTTCGATATTCTTCATAATCAACCTGATTGGTGTGATCAGCTGTAATGACAAAAATTGTATTTTCAAACCAAGGTTCTTTTTGGCTTTCTTCAAAAAATCGCTTGTACGCATAATCTGTATAGCCGATTGTCTGATGAATCTGCTGATTTCCCTTTGGAAATTTCCCTTCATAATCTGCCGGAACTTTAAATGGTTCATGAGAAGAAACCGTAAACAGCGTTGCAAAAAAAGGTCCTTTTTTATCGTTAAGCGTTTTTCTCATAAACTGAAAAAAAGGCTCATCCCAAATTCCCCATGTACCGTCAAAATCCTCATCATTATTGTATTCTGTTTTTCCGTAATAGTGATCATAGCCCAAAATATTTCCAAATCCTAAAAACCCCATCGAACCATTAGGCGCTCCATGAAAAAATGAAGTATCATATCCTTTGCTTTTTAAAGTTGACACCAGGGATTCTATATCTTGTTTAGGATAAGGCGACGAGGTAAATGCATCTTTAAAGGAGGGGATTCCGGCAATGACAGAGGACATTCCATGAATAGACTTGTATCCGTTGGCAAAAGCATTAGTAAAAATAAGACTGTGTTGCGCCAGAGAATCAATAAAAGGAGTATAGCTTACATAATTTGGAATTTCCATATCCCGGTTAAATGTGCCAATATATTCTCTTGCAAAACTTTCTGTAATAAAAAGAACTATATTAGGGGTCGAAGGTTCATTATTTGCGTAGTGTTTAATAGGACTAACATTTTCCTGTAACGTTTTTTCATCCATGTATGCTACTTTTTTAAAACTCGTTTTTCCTATAGTTCTCAAAATAGCAAAAGGAGTATTCAGTATAATATCAGCGTGCTCCGGCTTTTCAGCATGCCTGTTGGCATCAATTATATTAAGCGGGCGAGTGGTTTTTTTCAGATCACCTCTTACCCCCGCTACAAAACCGATTGTAACAATTACAAAAATTACAGCAGAAGAAATCCAATAAGCTTTTTTAAACTCTACTTTTATCGGTTTTTTAAACTTTACTTTTTTATATAGATATACCCAAAAAATACACAGTAAAATACACAGGACAAATACATGCCAGTAATTAATTAAAAAATTAAGCAATAATTGAGTTTTGTTTGACTCGTGCTCTAAACTGTCAAAAACAGCAATAGTTGTTCTGGAATAAATAAACCGATAATATATAAAGTCAATAAAATTGGTCGAATAAGCAATTAAATTGGGAATGATATAAACCCAAAACAACAGCTTCTGGTATCCTTGAGAAGTATTTTTAAAAACAGGAAGAATGGAAAGCAAAATAAACAAGCTATTGACATAAAAAATTGCCATGCGGTCAAAAGTAAGTCCGTGATAAGCTAAACTCATAAACTGACTAAATGAATCTACGTTTAGCAAATCTGAATTGTAAAAGAAAAATAAGGTTCTGGCTATAAAATAGAAAATAAATGCCAGAAAAAGCCTGTAAAACATTACAAGTATTTCATTCAATCTAAATTGATTAGAAATCATAAGCTATTAATTTTAAGACTGCAAATTTAATTAAAACTTTAGACTAATAAGTTTAAACTAATTTTAGCAGATATAATATTTTTTTCGTATTTTGCATGTAAAACTAGTGAAACATGATAAATCCAACAAGGCTTTTTGACATTCCTTATCTTCAAAATCAGGAATTTCCTTTAGAGGATGCATTGGTAACTAAAGTCAATGGCGTTTGGCAAAAAACTTCTACCCAAGAATACATTGACAAAGCCAACGCTGTTTCCAGAGCTCTCCTTCGGTTAGGAATTAAAAAAAATGATAAGATTGCTGTCATCTCAAGCAATAATCAAACTAAATGGAATATAGCCGATATTGGTATATTACAGATAGGAGCGCAAAATGTACCTATTTATCCTACCATTGCCGCAGAAGACTATCACTATATCCTTAGTCATTCAGAATCGGTTTACTGTATTGTTTCTGATCAGGAAGTTTACGACAAATTAATTTCTGTCAAGGAACAGCTGCCTTTCTTAAAGGATATTTATTCCTTTGACGTTATTGAAGGATGTAAAAACTTTGATGAGTTATTAGCATTAGGAATGGATTCTGGCAATCAGGATGAAGTGGACAACCTCAAAAGCAGTATTAATGAAAATCATTTGGCTACCCTGATCTATACTTCTGGTACAACCGGTAAACCAAAAGGTGTAATGCTTTCTCACAAAAACATCTTAGCCAATGCTTTAGGAAGTACGGAAAGAGTTCCTTTCAAACGTTCTGATCGATATAGATCATTGAGTTTTTTGCCAATTTGCCATGTCTTTGAACGAATGCTCATCTATCTTTATCAATATAATGCGGTTTCCATCTATTATGCGGAATCCATTGATAAAATGGGGGAAAACTTAAAAGAAGTTAAACCCAACGTAATGACAGTTGTTCCGCGACTGCTTGAAAAGGTTTACGACAAAATTTTCACAACCGGATCAGCCTTGACCGGCATCAAGAAAAAAATCTTTTTTTGGGCATTGGAACTGGGTTTTAAATACGAGCCCTACGAGAGAGGCTTCTTTTATAATCTACAACTAAATATTGCCCGTAAATTAGTTTTTAAAAAATGGCAAGAAGCATTAGGAGGAGAAATAAAAATCATCGTTTCCGGAAGTGCTGCACTTCAACCCCGGTTAACACGCGTGTTTAATGCCGCAGGAATTCCGGTCGTAGAAGGATACGGATTAACCGAAACTTCTCCTGTGATTGCCGTAAATGATAGAAGAAACAAAGGTATGAAAATCGGTACTGTAGGTCGTCCATTAAGTAATGTAGAGGTAAAAATTGCTGAAGACGGAGAAATTCTTTGTAAGGGTTCCAATATTATGATAGGCTATTATAAGGATGAAGAAAAAACTCAAGAAGCAATGCAAGGCGGTTATTTTCATACAGGAGATATTGGCGATATAGACAAAGAAGGTTTTTTGCGCATTACCGACCGAAAAAAGGAAATGTTTAAGACATCCGGCGGAAAATATATTGCTCCTCAGATGATAGAAAACACCATGAAACAGTCGCGGTTTATCGAACAAATTATGGTTATCGGTGAAGGCGAAAAAATGCCGGCTGCTTTTATTCAGCCTAATTTTGAATTCGTAAAAGAATGGGCAAAAAGAAAAGGTCTTACTATCGGAAAAACTAATGAAGATATTATTAAATCAAAAGAAGTAATTGAACGAATTAAAGAAGAAGTAGAAAGTATAAACAACAAGTTTGGAAAGTGGGAACAAATCAAAAAATTTGAATTAACTCCCGAAGTATGGAGTATTGAAAATGAACACCTCACTCCTACTCTAAAACTCAAAAGAAGAGTAATACTTAATAAATATAAAGATCTATACGAAAAAATATACCGCAATTAAAAATCTCCTTTTAGGAGTTTTTTTCGCACAAATAGTATGCATGCATACTATTTTTTTTTGTATATTTGAAATAGACATATTTAAAATATGAAAAACAGAACAATAGATTACATACTCAGAGCAACTTGGCAGGCAGTTTCCAGAATGTATAATGAAGAAGCTATTAAGTACGATGCAAGCATGGCAATTGCTTTTGCCTTATTGAGTATTGACAGAGAAGGAATTTCTTCTACCCTTTTAGGACCAAATATGGGAATGGAAGCAACCAGTTTAACCAGAACACTTAAAAAAATGGAAACAAAAGGATTAATCTTAAAAGAAAAAAATCCAAATGATGGGCGCGGTGTAATTATTAAACTCACTCCTCTTGGATTAGAAAAACGCGAATTATCAAAAGCAAAAGTGAAGCGTTTTAATGAAATGATCAGAGCAAATGTATCTGATGAAAAAATCAGACATTTTATAGAAGTCACAGATGTTATCAATGAGTTAATTAACAATAAAACAATTTTTGAGAAGTAGCATATTAAAATAAAATCGCTTTTTTTTAGTAAATTTATAGAGTGAACCAAAAAAATTAAAGTATGAATAGACAAATAAAAAAGGTCGCAGTAATCGGTTCCGGAGTTATGGGATCCGCTATTGCTTGTCATTTTGCAAATATAGGCTTAGAGGTACTCCTCCTCGACATTGTACCTCGTGAATTAACGCCTGCCGAAGAACAAAAAGGACTAACTCTGGAAAGTAAAACCGTGAGAAACAGAATTGCCAGTTCACATTTAGCAAACGCATTAAAGTCAAAACCATCTCCTATATACGTCCAAAAATTTGCTGATTTTATAACCGTTGGCAATATAGAAGATGACTTAGGAAAAATTAAAGATTGTGACTGGATCATAGAAGTAGTAGTTGAACGATTGGATATCAAAAAATCTGTTTTTGAACAAATCGAAAAACATAGAAAACCCGGATCTCTGGTTACTTCAAATACTTCTGGTATTCCTATGAAGCTGATGGTAGAGGGGCGATCAGAAGATTTTAAAAAACATTTCTGTGGAACTCACTTTTTTAATCCGCCGAGATATTTGCAGTTATTTGAGATCATTCCCGGACCATATACAAGTCAAGATGTTATTTCTTTCTTTCAAAAATACAGCAGTTTATATTTAGGAAAAACACCTGTCTTGTGCAAAGATACTCCCGGATTTATCGGCAACCGCATTGGCGTATACTCAATGGCAATGGTTATGCAGCTTGCACAGGAAATCGGATTAACCATTGAAGAAGCAGATACTTTAACAGGTTCAATTTTAGGACGCCCAAAAACAGGAACATTTAAATTAGGAGATTTGGTTGGCTTAGATACTGCTTTGAGCGTTACAAATGGCTTAAAGCAAAACTGTCCCGAAGATAAAATGATTCAGGAAATCAAAGACAGCAAGCCTTTAAACTATTTACTTGAAAATAATTTTTTGGGAGACAAAACTCAAAAAGGTTTTTATTACAAGGAAACTGATAAAAGCGGAAAAACAAATCGCTTTGCTCTTGATTTAGAAAAATTACAATATCGTCCGCTCGAGCGCAGCAAAATTGCAGCAGTAGAAGCAGCCAAACAAGTTGCTGGAACAAAAGCACAATTAGCAGTATTACTCGCAGATAAAAGTAAAGCGGGTAAATTGATTCGCAAACACTTTGCCTCTCTTTTTGCATACGTATCTCAGCGTGTACCTGAAATCACAGATAGCTTCTACCCTATTGATGATGCCATGCGCGCAGGATATGCGTGGAAATATGGTCCATTTGAAACATGGGATCTCGTAGGATTGAAAAAAGGAATTGATTTAATTGAAAGTGAAGGCTATCAGGCAGCGGAATGGGTAAAAGAACTTGCGTCTACGGGAGCCAGCAGTTTTTATAAAATTGAAAATGGCAAAAAGCTGTTTTACAATCAAAACACAAAAGCTTTCGAAGCTATTCCGGGACAAGATGCATTTATTATTCTCAATAATATAAGAAATACAAATAAAGTTTGGGGCAATAGTGAAGCTTCCCTAATTGATTTAGGCGATGGAATTGTAAATCTTGAATTTCACTCCAAAATGAATACAATAGGCGGAGGTGTTTTAGCAGGTCTTAACAAGGCAGTAGAAATAGCTGAACAAGATTTTAGAGGTTTAGTAATAGGAAATCAAAGCTCTAATTTTTCTGTAGGAGCTAACCTCATGATGATTTTTATGATGGCCGCAGAACAAGATTGGGATGAATTAAATATAGCTGTTAAGATGTTTCAGGATACAACAATGAAAATGCGTTACTCTGCTATTCCGGTTATTGCTGCACCACACGGAATGACTTTTGGGGGAGGTTGTGAAATTAGCCTGCACTCCGATAAGGTTGTAGCTGCTGCTGAAACTTATATCGGTTTGGTTGAATTTGGCGTAGGGCTTATTCCGGGAGGTGGTGGCTCTAAAGAAATGACGGTAAGAGCCTCTGACTTATATCGAAAAAACGATGTAGAGTTAAATACATTACAGGAGCACTTTCTGACCATTGCCATGGCAAAAGTAGCTACTTCTGCCCACGAAGCTTATGACTTAAATATCTTACAAAAAGGAAAGGATGTTGTAGTAATTAATAAAGATCTTCAATTAGCACAAGCAAAAAAACACGCTATACTACTATCCGAATCCGGATACACACAACCAGTAAAACGAAGAGATATTAAGGTCTTAGGTCGTCAGGCTTTAGGGATGTTTTATGTAGGAACAGACAGTATGATGGCAGGAAAATACATTTCTGAACACGACCGTAAAATTGCCAATAAACTTGCGTATGTAATGGCAGGAGGAGATTTATCAGAACCAACACTAGTTACTGAACAATATTTATTGGATTTGGAAAGAGAAGCCTTTTTGTCGCTTTGTGGTGAGCGAAAAACCCTAGAAAGAATTCAATATATGTTAAAAACGGGGAAACCTCTCAGAAATTAAAATAATGAGTCAAGAATCAAGATCGTAAATAAAACTCTGTTTTTTAATCTTGTTTCTTTCATCTAAAAAAATAAAATCATGAAAACTGCATATATAGTAAAAGGATACAGAACTGCCGTAGGCAAAGCTCCAAAAGGAGTTTTTAGATTTAAAAGACCGGATGAACTGGCTGCCGAAACGATCCAATATCTGATGAGTCAATTGCCGGAATTTGACAAAAAACGCATTGATGACGTCATGGTCGGAAATGCGATGCCTGAAGCCGAACAAGGTTTGAATGTTGGTAGATTAATATCCCTAATGGGATTAAAAATCAGCGATGTACCAGGTGTAACGGTTAACCGTTATTGTGCTTCCGGATTAGAAACAATTGGAATGGCCGTAGCTAAAATTCAAACAGGAATGGCAAATTGCATCATTGCCGGAGGTGCAGAAAGCATGAGTTATATTCCCATGGGGGGCTATAAACCTACACCTGATTACGGCGTTGCCAAAGAAGGACATGAAGATTATTATTGGGGAATGGGATTAACTGCCGAAGCGGTAGCCAATCAATTTAATGTATCCCGAGAAGACCAAGATGAATTTGCTTATCATTCTCATCAAAAAGCTTTAAAAGCACAGACAGAAGGAAAGTTTGACCAACAAATTGTTCCTATTACAATAGAAGAAGTTTTTGTTAATGAAAAAGGGAAAAAAGATACTAAATCTTACACCGTAAACAAAGATGAAGGTCCCAGAGCAGATACTTCCATACAAATACTAAACAAATTGAGACCTGTATTTGCTGCCAACGGCTCAGTCACTGCTGGTAATTCGTCTCAAATGAGCGACGGAGCTGCCTTTGTAATGATTATGTCCGAAGAGATGGTTAAAGAACTAAATCTGGAACCAATTGCCCGAATGGTAAGTTATGCCGCAGCTGGTGTAGAGCCCCGCATTATGGGAATAGGACCAGTAAAAGCTATTCCAAAAGCTTTAAAACAAGCAGGATTACAATTAAAAGATATTGATTTAATTGAGTTAAATGAAGCTTTTGCTTCTCAGTCTTTAGCTGTCATCCGAGAGCTTGGTCTTAATCCTGAAATTGTAAATGTCAACGGAGGAGCAATTGCTTTAGGACATCCTTTGGGTTGCACCGGAGCCAAGCTCTCCGTACAGTTATTTGACGAAATGAAACGCCGCAGCTCAAAATATGGTATCGTAACCATGTGTGTAGGAACAGGACAAGGAGCTGCAGGAGTATATGAGTTATTATAAAAACTAATTAACCAATAAAAAAAGAAAATATGAATCAAGATATCACAAGAGGAGGTCAATTTCTGGTTAAAGAAACAAAATGTGAAAACATTTTCACACCAGAAGATTTTACGGAGGAACAGATGATGATGCGCGAATCGGTTAAAGAATTCGTCGATAAAGAATTATGGTCTAACAAAGATCGTTTTGAAAAAAAAGACTATGCTTTTACCAAAGAGTGTATGCAAAAAGCTGGTGAACTTGGTCTTTTAGGCGTATCTGTACCTGAAGAATACGGCGGATTAGGCATGGGATTTGTTTCCACAATGCTTGTATGTGATTACATTTCCGGTGCAACCGGATCATTCTCTACTGCATTTGGTGCACATACCGGAATTGGAACTATGCCGATTACGCTATATGGAAATGATGAACAAAAGAATAAATATGTTCCCAAATTAGCTTCAGGAGGATGGTTTGGCGCCTATTGCCTCACCGAGCCTGATGCCGGATCTGATGCCAATTCTGGAAAAACAAAGGCTGTCTTATCTGAAGATGGAAAATACTATTCCATTACCGGACAAAAAATGTGGATTTCCAATGCAGGATTCTGTAATTTATTTATTGTATTTGCCCGTATCGAAGATGATAAAAATATTACCGGGTTCATTGTAGAAAATGATCCCGATAACGGAATTACACTGGGTGAAGAGGAACATAAACTCGGAATCAGGGCCTCCTCTACCCGTCAGGTTTTCTTTAGCGAAACAAAAGTTCCTGTAGAAAATATGCTTTCTGAAAGAGGAAACGGTTTTAAAATTGCAATGAATGCTTTAAACGTAGGACGCATTAAACTAGCAGCTGCCTGTTTAGATTCGCAACGTCGTTTAATAACTCAATCTGTAAAATATGCCAACGAACGCATTCAGTTTAAAACTCCTATATCAACTTTTGGTGCAATCCGCACCAAATTGGCCGAAATGGCAACCAACGTATATGCAGGAGAAGCAGCTTCTTACAGAGCTGCTGCCAGTATAGAAGAACGAATAAAACAGCGCATTGCGGAAGGAAATCCACAGCAGGAAGCAGAGTTAAAAGGAGTTGAAGAGTTTGCCATAGAATGTTCTATCCTGAAAGTAGCAGTATCAGAAGACGTACAAAACTGCGCTGATGAAGGTATCCAGATTTTTGGCGGAATGGGCTTTTCAGAAGATACACCTATGGAAAGTGCCTGGAGAGATGCCCGTATTTCTCGCATTTATGAAGGTACGAACGAAATTAATCGTATGCTATCAGTTGGAATGTTGATTAAAAAAGCAATGAAAGGACATGTAGACTTATTAGGTCCGGCGATGAAAGTAGTGGATGAATTGATGAGTATTCCAAGTTTTGATACTCCTGATTATTCAGAATTATTTGCGGAAGAAAAAGAAATGATAGACAAGCTTAAAAAAGCCTTTTTAATGGTTGCCGGCAGCGCCGTTCAAAAATATGGTCCTGATTTAGAGGAGCACCAGCCTTTATTAATGGCAGCTGCTGATATGATGATAGAAATTTATATGGCAGAAAGTGTTGTTCTTAGAACTGAAAAACTAGCAAAAAATCAAGGACAGGAAAAAGTAAAAGAGCAAATAGCGATGGCTCAATTGTATTTATATCATGCTGTAGATATCATCACTCAAAAAGGAAAAGAAGGTATTGCTTCTTTCGCAGAAGATGATGAGCAACGCATTATGCTAATGGGGTTACGCAGATTTACAAAATATACTAATTTGCCGAATGTAAATGCACTTAGAGAAATTATTGCCACTAAATTAATTGATGCTAACGAATATGCATTCTAAATATTAGGATACAACAATTTGGTTTAGTTTGTTTGAAAAAAACCGTCTCTTTTTTTGGAAAGGGACGGTTTTTATACTTGTGACATTTTATTAACAACTGTTTAGTCATCTATTCTTTTAAATTCCCCTTTAGAATTGAATTCCAACTCAAGTCCATTTGAAAGTTTTACTTCTTGTTTACCAAAACGTCCTTTTTCAATTTTAACAATATGTGCATGAGGAAATTTTTCTGATACATACGTTAAAATGCTTTTTTGAATAAACGCGGTGGGAATTGCTTCTTTTTTACCGCTAACTTCCTGCCAAATTCCTTCTGAATCAAATTCTATTTCTGCTCCATCTGTAAACTTAACTTTATAATCTGTAGAAAGGATTTCTTTATCCATTTTTACATAATCAATCGTATAAGTAGTAAAATTAGCTGAAATAAATTGTTGTGCCGATTTTGGCAGTCCTTCTTTGGTTATGATTGACTCTTGAGCATTCATACTAATCGTGAACAAGAATATAAACACCATTAAAATTTTTATTGCCTTACTTTTCATATCAGTATCTTTTAAATTAAACTTTGTATAACAAGATACGAAATTTTGGTAAAACTCAATATTAACTTTTTATATATTAATCTGTTTTTATATTTCACTAATTTTAAATGTGAAATTATATAACTCTTTTAAAAAATTGTATAACAGATGTTACATTTTTTAGTACGAATTTTGTAGTACTATAATCCTCAATTGTAATATCACATGAAAAAACAATATAAAATAAGCGGCATGAGTTGCAATGGCTGCCGAACAAAAGTAGAACAAACTCTAAACGAAATAGCGAATATCAATGCTACAGTTTCGTTAGAGAAAGAACTGGCAGACATAGAAATGAAAGAACCTGTAGAAACCTCAATACTTCAAAAAGCGCTCTTAAAAAAAGGGCAATACATTTTGCAGGAAATAATGACGCACCCCGATGGAACAGAGGAGATTTTACCTCCGGTTGAAATCAGTGAAGAAGATCACTATCACCCCAAAATACCCAAAAATATGCAAAACAAAGCAGGTAAATATTTCTGTCCGATGTTATGTGAAGGGGACAAAATCTATGACAGTAATGTAGGCTGTCCGGTGTGCGGTATGAATCTTGAACAAATTCCGGCTCCAAAAATAGAAAAAACAGTATACTATTGCCCTATGCTTTGTGAAGGAGATAAAACTTACGATCACCCCGGATCATGTCCGGTGTGCGGTATGAATTTAGTTGCCAAATCCATCGCAATAGAACCGGAAGATACAACGTATAAAGAAATGGTAAAGAAACTAAAGTTATCTATTGCGTTTACCATTCCTGTTTTTATACTTTCTATGGGGGGTATGATTTCCAATAATCCTTTAAATGAAATCCTTTCGCATCAAGCTAATAATTATCTGCAGTTTTTATTTACTATTCCAGTTGTCTATTTCTGCTGGATATTTTTTCAAAGAGCATGGACATCGTTTAAAACTTGGAATTTAAATATGTTCAGTCTAATTGGATTGGGGGCAGCAGCCGGACTCATATTTAGTGTTTTTGCCTTGTTTTTTCCGGGTATTTTTCCAGAAGATTTTAAAGGCGAACACGGCATTCATTTGTATTTTGAGTCCGTAGCCGTAATTCTCACGCTGGTATTAGTTGGTCAGGTTATGGAAGCCAAAGCCCACAGTAAAACTAATACAGCTATCAAGGAATTATTAAAACTATCCCCTACCGAAGCTACTTTGATAACTGAAAATGGTGAAGACAAAATTGCTATTGAAAATATTGTAAAAGGAAATAAATTGCGCGTTAAACCCGGCGAAAAAATCCCGGTTGACGGAGTTATTGCGGAAGGAGAAAGTTACATTGACGAATCTATGATTACCGGAGAACCTATTCCTGTACACAAAAAATCAAGTGATAAAGTAATATCCGGAACTATTAACGGTAATAGCACCTTTATTATGATTGCAGAAAAAGTAGGAAGCGAAACTCTCCTGTCACAAATCATTGAAATGGTCAATAATGCTAGCCGTTCCAGAGCACCCATACAAAAATTAGCAGATAAGGTTGCGAAATATTTTGTTCCAACAGTTATAGCTATAGCTATCCTTACATTTATTTTATGGAAACTATTAGGTCCTCAGCCAACTTTAGTTTATGCATTTGTAAATGCACTAGCAGTGTTAATTATTGCCTGTCCGTGTGCATTAGGACTCGCCACGCCAATGTCCGTTATGGTAGGAATTGGTAAAGGTGCTCAAAACGGAGTTTTAATCAAAAACGCTGAAGCACTTGAAACAGCTAATAAAATAAACGTTTTAATTACGGATAAAACAGGAACACTAACCGAGGGCAAACCATCTGTAGAAAAAATAATTTCACTTTCCAACGAATATACTCCTGATGATTTACTTGCCTTATCTGCTTCATTAAACCAAAATAGCGAACACGCTTTATCAAAAGCCTTTATATCTAAAGCAAAAGAAAAAAACACTTCTCTCTCTCCTGTTAAAATGTTTGTCAATCAAACCGGAAAAGGAATTCAGGGAATTGTGGATAAAAAGCGCATCTCTTTAGGAAATTCTGCATTAATGCAAACCATAGGAATTACAATATCTGACAAATTACTTGAACAAGCATCTAAAGAACAGCTGCTTGGAAAAACCGTTTCTTATCTCGCTGAAAATAAAATAATAATCGGTTATGTCGTACTGTTCGACAAAATTAAAGAAAGTAGCAAAGAAACTATTCGATTGCTTCACGAAAAAGGTATTGAAGTAGTTATGATTACCGGAGATAATCCAAATACGGCAAAAGCAGTTGCGGATGAATTAGGAATAGATGATTTTATAGCGGAAGCATTGCCACAAGATAAGTTAGAAGCTATTAAAAAATTACAGGAACAAGGTAAAATCGTTGCAATGGCAGGAGACGGCATCAACGATGCGCCTGCATTAGCACAAGCTAATATAGGAATTTCGATGGGAACCGGAACAGATGTAGCAATAGAAAGCTCAGAAGTTACCTTATTGCAGGGAGATATCAGCGGAATACACAAAGTAATTAAATTGAGTCACAAAGTAATGCAGAATATTAAACAGAATCTGTTTTTTGCTTTTATTTACAATACTATAGGAATTCCCATAGCAGCAGGCATACTATATCCTGTTTTCGGAATTGTTCTATCGCCAATGATAGCTGCATTGGCAATGAGTTTCAGCTCGGTATCCGTTATTTTAAATTCACTCCGATTGAAAAATATCAGGCTATAAAACCAATGATATTTTTATACCTTTGTAAAAAATAAAAACTCGTAAATATGAATTAAAAAACAACAACTTACATATAAAAAACCAGCGTTTCGCTTTAAAGTTTCCTTTAATCTGAAATCTACCACATTATCTGAAGAATCACAGGAGAGTAAAAGCGAAAACGCCTATAATATGCGTGGGCGTTCTCTTTTGCTTTGTGGTTCGGGTTCGTGGTAGAGCCTCAGATAACAAGTAATGAGAATTAGCTCACGCTCATTGTATAATACCCAAAAAGCGAAACATAGAAAAAACCTTATATATACTAATCTTTAAACTTAAAGCTATGTTTAAAAGACCTTTTTCATTTGAGGGTCGTATCAGAAGAACTGAATACGGACTCAGTTTAGTCATTTACGCTATTTGTGCTATAATTTTAAATATTATGATCGAAGTTGACGAAGAAACCTTCATTCTTCTATTCGCTTATACTCCACCTATGTTCTGGTTTTTATGGGCACAAAGCACTAAAAGATGTCATGATATTGGCAAAAGTGGTTGGTGGCAGTTTATTCCTTTTTACATACTTTGGTTGTTATTTGAAGATGGACAACACGCAAAAAATCAGTATGGTGATACTCCTAAAATATCTCGAAACACCAGGTGAAATTGATGGTTCAAAAACAGAAAAGCCTGAAAATTTCAGGCTTTTCTTAATATATCTTTTACTATATACAAATCATAATGATAATACCTTTATCACAGTTTTTTGTTATAAAGTAATAATAAACATGTAAATATAATAATCAAATTAACTAATCTGTCTTACTATTGATTAACAGAAACTTCTTTTTGTTTCTTTTTTCCAATAAAGAAAGATCCAGCTAAAATAGCTGCTACTCCAATATGGACGATTTTCCATCCCATTATTCCTAAAGGAATTTCTACAAACGGTTGAAACAAGAAAACCATAGCAATATAAAAACCTAATTCAAAAACACTAGCCTTAGTATGTGCGTTATAGGCCATAATACTGAATAAAGCTACTAAAATAAATCTTGTTAACTGATAAAAATCTGCCGGTAAGGATAATAAGCACAACAATAAAAGTGCTATTATTCCAATTTTTACACCTTTTTCCATAACAAATATGTTTTTTATTCTCTGCAAAGATAAGAAAATTTATAATCTAATTTGTTAATTTTATGATTTTTACACAAAGTTAACGGTTATTTAAAATACATATATCTTGGATTAGGTAAGATGCCTTACGAAAACTGATGTTTTATGCTTAAACTAAGAATAGTAAAAAGTTATAGTTACCCTTATTTTAACTTTATTTTACACGTATAATCGTTAAATTACTTTAACATAAAGTATGTTTTTGAATCAATTAAAAATAATGTACTTTAGCGCATCTTAAAATTTTATAGTTTAATACAATGAAACAAGTAGCTTTAAATCATATACACGAAAGTTTAGGAGCAAAAATGGTTCCGTTTGCAGGATTTAATATGCCTGTTCAATATGAAGGTGTCAATATCGAACATGAAACAGTACGCAAAGGTGTAGGTGTTTTTGATGTATCTCACATGGGATTATTCAAAATTTCCGGACCTAACGCATTGAGTTTAATTCAAAAAGTTACTTCAAATGATGCTTCTGTGTTAACCGATGGAAAAGCGCAATATTGCTATTTTCCAAACGAAAAAGGCGGTGTTATTGACGATATCATTACTTATAAAGTAAACGACAACGAATATTTAATGGTTGTCAACGCTTCTAACATTGAAAAAGATTGGAATTGGATTAATCAACACAATGATATGAAAGCTGTTGTAGAAAACCTTTCAGATGGATATTCTATTTTAGCTATTCAGGGTCCAAAAGCAATTGAATCGATGCAAAGCTTAACGGATATTAATTTATCTGACATTAAGTTCTACAATTTTGTAACAGGCAACTTTGCCGAAGCATCAGATGTTATCATTTCAGCAACTGGATATACTGGTTCCGGAGGATTTGAAGTATATGTGAAAAATGAAGATATAGAAACTGTGTGGAATAAAGTTTTTGAAGCTGGTGCAGATTGGGGAATTAAACCAATTGGTCTCGCTGCACGTGATACACTTCGTTTAGAAATGGGATACTGCTTATACGGAAATGAACTTACAGATGAAACTTCTCCATTAGAAGCTGGTTTGGGATGGGTTACTAAATTCACGAAAGACTTTGTAAACAGCGAAAATCTAAAAGCAGAAAAAGAAGACGGAATAAAAAACAAATTAATTGGTTTTGAATTAATCGGAAAAGGTATTCCACGCCATGATTATGAAATTGTAGATGCAGCAGGAAATGTTATTGGAAAAGTAACTTCAGGAACTATGTCGCCATCCTTAGGTAAAGGCATTGGAATGGGATATGTACCCGTTGCATCAGCAGTTGAAGGAAATCAGATTTTTATTAGAATCCGAAAAAATGATATAGAAGCTAAAGTTGTAAAAACACCATTTTATAAAAAATAAAATTTATAATTAGAAATCTTTATAAAACAGATAAGAGCGATTAATCGCTCTTATCTGTTTTTTTATTTCCAAGTTTAAAAATTGCTTTGAGATTAAAGCCTCCCCAAATATTTTTGAATTTATGAACTCTGTAGTATTCTTCTTTATTAACATAAGTAAGCCCTATATTTTCTTGGAAATCAAACCCTAGACTAAAACTATCAGAAACTTCCAGTTTATAGCCTATTCCCACTCCTATTCCTAATTCAAAAGAATTCAAAGCTCCTTTTATATTTTGAGATTCTAACTTAGCTGCTGTCAAAAAACCTAAATTAGGTCCAAAGTTTAAGTACCACTTTCTAGTACTTCCAAAATGCCAATTCACATTAAGAGGTATAGTTAAATAATTTAATTTCTGTTCCCCAACTGACGAAAAGAACCCTTCGGATTCTACCCCTTTTCTTTGATAGCTTAATCCAGAGTGAAAACTTCATCTATCATTAAAAAAGTAATAAAAATCAGCTCCAAAAGTTATTGAACTAGCAGACGTAGTAGTTAGATTGCCACTATCTGAAAAGATATAATCACTAGTCGAATATCCTATAAAGGGTATAATTTCAACATCTCCTTTCTCTCTTATTTGAGCACTTAACGAAGTTGAAGCAAACAAAATAAATAGTAGCTTTTTCTTCATAAAAATAGATTTAATCATTTTTTATTAACGATTAGTTTTTTGTAACTTTGCGAATATACTTAAATAAAAGTTAATATAAAATGGGAAGAGCGTTTGAATTTAGAAAAGGACGTAAGCTAAAACGTTGGTCTGCTATGGCTAAAACGTTTACAAGATTAGGAAAAGACATTGTAATGGCAGTAAAAGAAGGGGGACCAAACCCAGAAAGCAATGCCCGTCTGCGTGCCGTAATTCAAAATGCAAAAGCGGCAAATATGCCGAAAGACAACGTAGAAAGAGCTATAAAAAGAGCATCAGACAAAGATACTGCAAATTATAAAGAAGTTATTTTTGAAGGATATGGTCCGCACGGAATCGCTTTCTTAATCGAATGTGCAACTGATAACAACAACAGAACTGTGGCTAACATCCGCAGCTATTTCAATAAATGCAACGGAACTTTAGGAACGCAGGGTTCGGTTGAATTTATGTTTGACCATACTTGTAATTTTCGCATTCCAAAAGAAGAAGATCGAGATCTTGAAGAATTTGAACTTGAATTGATTGATTTTGGGATAGATGAAATTTTTGAAGATGAAGACGGTGTTATGATATACGCTCCTTTTGAAAGTTTTGGGGCTATCCAAAAAGAATTGGAAGAAAGAGAAATTGAAATTTTATCTTCTGGTTTTGACAGAATTCCACAAGTAACTAAAGAACTTACAGAAGAAGAACAAGCAGATGTTGATAAGCTATTAGAGAAAATAGAGGAAGATGATGACGTTCAAAATGTATTTACAACCATGGCATAATCGTCGTTAGCAATTTATATTTTAAAAAATCTATCAGATCTGATAGATTTTTTTATGCTTATACATATCCTAATTTCTACATCGGGTATTTTTACTATTTTTGTAAATAAAATTAAGTTATGAAATGGGAAGGCAGAAGAGAAAGTAAAAATGTATCTGACAAGCGAGGAAAATCAGCAGCAGGTAAAACAGCTTTAGGTGGTGGTTTAATAGGAATTATTGCTGTTTTACTTTATTTATTTGGTGGCGAAACGGGTAAGCAGATTGCACCGGTTCTTGAACAAATGAATTCGCAACAGAATACGGAGCAAACAGAAACCACTCGAAATCTGACTGAGACAGAGCGCCAAATGGGAAAAATGGTAGCTGTCATGTTTGCTGACACCGAAGACGTATGGCATCAGATTTTTGAAGAAAACGGCATGCAATACCGCGAACCTAAAATGGAGCTTTTTGATGACAAAGTAAATACCAAATGTGGTTCTGCAACAGCTGATGTAGGTCCTTTTTATTGTCCTGCAGACGAAACGGTTTATATGGATTTGCGTTTTTTTGAAGAATTGCACAATCGGTTTGGTGCAGAGCGAGGGAATTTTGCAATTGCCTATGTTATTGCCCATGAAGTAGGACATCATGTACAGACACTTTTAGGCACAAACAGTAAAGTACATCAATTGCAGCAAGGCAAAAATCAAAAAGAATCCAATAAATTATCAGTAGGTCTGGAATTACAGGCTGATTTTTATGCGGGAGTCTGGTCAAAATACAATCAAAAATATTTAGAACCTAAAGATATTGACATTGCCTTAAGTGCGGCACAGGCAGTTGGAGACGATGCTATTCAAAAAAGAGTTAACGGTCAGGTCAATCCGGATTCGTTTACTCACGGAACTTCACAGCAGCGAAAAGAATGGTTTATGAAAGGATTTAATACCGGAGATATAAAACAAGGCAATACATTAGACTTTCTACGCTAAGCATATTTAAAAAAACAAGTAATTCATCTATAATTTTTAGTTTGATTTAATCAGACAAACCAACTTATGAGCAATTTAAACGAAAAACTCAGTGACATTAGAGAAAATGGTTACCAGCTGTCCCCTTTTAATGTTATGAGTGAAGCTTTTGTATATTTTAAAAGATCATTTCTGTTAATAACAATCTCGTTACTGACAGTTATTCTTTTTCTGTCTTTTATTTCTTCTTTGTTTATAAGCAGATACATTGACGCAGATAGTCCTGATTTACAAGAACAAATTAATGGTATAATAAATCTTTTGCTACAACCACCCTATATTTATTATTACATAATTGGAGTTACTATTTTAACAGCACTAAGTAGTGTTTTACTTGCAGGATATTTAAAAGTAAATGCCGAAATAAGTCAGGGAAAAAAACCTTCTTTTTTAACTGTATTTAAATATTTTGTCAGTAAAAAAGGTATCTATATTTTTTTAGCACAATTGCTGATTTCATCTGTTTTTAGTCTTATTACTTTTGCCCTTCAGCTTAAAAACCTTCAGATGGTTTCAATGGCAATTAACTGGCTGATAAATACACTGACTATTTTTATCACACCGTTGATTATTTTTGGCAATCAAAAGCCTCTGGAAGCAATTAAAAACAGTATAATGGTAGTAAACAAACAACCTGTACCTATTATACTTACAGTTGTTTTAAACTATTTTTTAGTTTTGTCGGGATTATTCTTTTTCGTCATTGGCTTTTTATTTACACTTCCGTACTTATTCTCCATATATTTTACTCTGTACAAGCAAGTTATAGGCTATATTCCGGAAGAGAAAGATTAACTAAACCAACCATCTCTATCCAGACTTCTATATTGAATAGCCTCTGCAATATGTTGAGGCATTATTTTTTCATGTGCTTCTAAATCAGCAATAGTTCTGGATACTTTTAAAATTCTGTCATAAGCTCTTGCTGATAAGTTAAGTTTGTCCATGGCTGCTTTTAAAAGATCCAAAGAAGCTATATCCAAAGAACAGTAAATTCGCAGTAAACGAGAAGACATTTGAGCGTTGTAATATATTCCTTTGTGATTAGAAAACCGTTCAGACTGAATTTCTCTGGCTTTAATAACTCTTTTTCTAATTTCTGCACTGGATTCTGACACTTCTTTTTGGGCTAATTTTTCAAAGGGAACTGGATTTACTTCAATGTGAATATCAATTCTATCTAATAAAGGTCCTGATATTTTGTTAATATAACGCTGCATTTCTGATTGAGAAGACCGGACAGGAGCATTGGAATCATTAAAGTATCCGCTTGGACTTGGATTCATACTTGCTACTAACATAAATGATGACGGATAAGTTATTGTAAATTTGGCTCGGGCGATAGTCACTTCTCTGTCTTCCAAAGGTTGCCGCATAACTTCCAGTACTTCTCTTTTAAATTCCGGCAATTCATCTAAAAACAATACACCATTATGTGCCAATGAAATTTCTCCCGGTTGAGGATAGCTCCCCCCTCCTACCAACGAAACTGAAGAAGCGGTATGGTGCGGACTTCTAAAAGGTCTGCTTGTAATTAACCCGCTGTCTTTTGCTTTTCCAACAACACTGTGGATTTTTGTTGTTTCTAAAGCTTCGCCTAAAGTCATAGGAGGCAAAATACCTGCCAATCTTTTTGCAAGCATTGTTTTTCCTGATCCCGGAGGTCCTATTAAAATAATATTATGTCCGCCGGCAGCAGCAATTTCCATAGCCCTTTTAATACTTTCCTGTCCTTTAACATCCTTAAAATCTAAATCAACTTCTTCGCTGTGATTCTCTCCCATAAGAATATCAAATAAAGCAGGCTGAACAGTATTTTTACCTTCAAAAAAATCAATTACTTGACTAATGTTTTCTATTCCATATACTTCTAATCCATCCACTATAGCTGCTTCTTTTTCATTTTCTTTAGGAATAATAATTCCTTTAAACCCTTCTTCTTTCGCTTTAATAGCTATAGGTAATGCACCGTTAATACTTTGAAGAGAACCGTCCAATGATAATTCGCCCATAATAATATAATCGGTTAAATTTCTCTTTATTTTGAGTTGTTCTGAAGCAGCCAAAATTCCCATTGCAATCGTCAAATCATACGCAGAGCCTTCTTTTCGCATGTTTGCCGGCGCCAGATTAATTGTAATTTTTTTACCGGGAAGTTTATATCCCGTATTCTTTAAAGCTGCAGCAATTCTATAACTGCTTTCTTTAATTGCATTATCAGGTAATCCTACCAAATGATATCCAATACCTGTATCTATGTTTACTTCTGCCGTAATAGTAACTGCATCAATACCAAAAACAGCACTGCCATATATTTTTATTAACATATTTTTTTACTTTAAAAATTAGAAATAACCATTTTATTCAAAGCCCAATTACTACATATTCTTCTCATTATTAATATATTTACTGCGTTTTTGTAGAACTACTCTACGAAACGAGAATCAAAATTTATTTATTTGAATCAAATTTATTTACATTTTTGTGATATATAACGTTCTGTAAATACAAACAACAATTTGAAAAACAGCAAAATATATTCCAAAACCTCATTTTAACTAATCATTTTAGTATTTTGGCATTAGACTTGGAATATATTCATACGGAGAATATTTCTCACCTTCAACTTAAAAAAACAGTTCTTAACAAAATGATAACAAATAAAAAAACAATTTTAATTGCATTTTCTGCGTTAATAATGATTGGAACATTAATAGCTATTAACAGCTGTAATATTGGTTCATCCAAAACCATCGATCCTAAAGAAAATGCCCTCGCATTACCCATTATAGAAGTAGATACTACTACAGCGATTACCGTAAAAGATTATATAGGAAATATAGAAGGGAAAATCAATGTAGAGATTCGCCCTCAGGTAGAAGGCAGCTTAGAAAAAATATTTGTTGATGAAGGTGCTTTTGTCAAAGAAGGACAACCTCTATTTCAGATTAATCCACAACCTTATCAGGAAATTTTAAATAACGTGGTGGCTACAGAAAATGTAGAAAAA
Organism: Myroides indicus; assembly: GCF_004364575.1. Taxonomy (GTDB): domain Bacteria; phylum Bacteroidota; class Bacteroidia; order Flavobacteriales; family Flavobacteriaceae; genus Flavobacterium; species Flavobacterium indicum_A. The sequence continues at coordinate 59,753 of NZ_SOAG01000005.1, forward strand.
GCAAAGCTAAAAAATGCTCAACTGGAAATAGACCGCTTAAAACCTCTTATTGACAATGAAGTGATTGCTGAAGTTCAATTAGAGACCGCTAAGTCGAATTATGAAATAGCAAAAGCATCTTTAGCAAAAGCATCTGCCGAAGTAGCCAGTGCAAAAATTAACTTAAACTATACAGTAATTAAAGCTCCTGTAAGCGGATACATCGGCAGAATACCTAAGCGGATAGGGAACTTAGTAAGCAAAAGCGACAAAGAGCCCTTAACGGTTTTATCAGATGTAAGCGAAGTTTATGTATACTTTGGAATGAGCGAATCCGATTTCTTATATTTTGCTAAAGACTCTAAAAAAACGGATAGCACAAACATTACCTCTTCAGGGCAAATCCTACCCGAGGTAAGTCTTATACTTGCTGATGGTCATGAATATGCCGAAAAAGGAAAAGTAGATATGGTAAACGGACAGGTAAATAGAAATACCGGCTCCATCTCTTTAAGAGCTTCTTTTCCAAATTCACAAGACATTATGCGTTCAGGAAATACAGGAACTGTCAAACTTCAAGAAACTAAAACGCATGTTATCCTTATTCCGCAGGAGGTGACAAATTCTATTCAGGATAAAACCTTTGTTTATGTTTTAGACGATGAAGATAAAGTCAAACTTCAGACTATAGAAATAGACGGTGTTTCTGGCAGCAATTATATTGTTACTTCAGGACTAGCCATCGGAGACAGAGTCATAAAAACCGGATTTGACAAATTATCCGAAGGGATGTATGTAAAACCTATCAAGTAAATCTATCAAAAAATATTGCAAACGGAGTTTTTAAACTCGCCTTACAAAAAAATGATACTATGCTAAAAGCCATTATAAATCGTCCTATACTTGCCACTGTAATATCTATTATGTTTGTTCTGTTGGGATTAGTAGGACTTACTCTGCTTCCTATTACGCGCTTTCCTGAAATTGCTCCCCCAAGTGTAACAGTTACTACTTCTTACCCTGGAGCTAATGCCGAAACGGTAGCACAAAGTGTATTGCTGCCTATTGAAGAAGCTATTAACGGAGTTGATAACATGACCTATATCAGCTCTAAAGCTAGTAATAGCGGTTCCGGAACCATTAATGTATTTTTTGAAGCAGGAACAGATCCCGATCAAGCTGCGGTAAACGTCCAAAACAGAGTAAGCAAGGCGTCTAATGACTTGCCCTCCGAGGTAAATGAAAACGGAATTTCAGTTACTCCCCGTCAAAGCGGAAATATCATGACTATAAATTTTTACAGTGATCATCCTGAAAGAATTTATAATGAAACTTTTTTACAGGCCTACACCCAGATCAATATCAATAGAGAGCTACTGCGAGTTCCGGGAGTTGCATCTGTCGGACGCGTAGGCGCAAGAGACTATTCTATGCGCACCTGGCTAAATCCTGAAAAGTTGGCTCTTTATAGTCTGACCCCTCAAGATGTAATTGCCGCTATTAAAGATCAAAATTTTGAAATTGCTCCGGGTAATTTTGGAGAGACGTCAGAAGAAGCCTTTGAAACAGCCTTAAAACATAAAGGAAGATTCAGTCTTCCCGAAGAATATGAAAGCATCGTTATCAAAACTAATACTGATGGTTCTGTTTTAATGCTTAAGGATGTTGCACGAGTTGAATTTGGAGCTTCAAATGTTGGAAGTGATAACAGTGTCAACGGCTATCCCGGGTTAACGATGAACATCACGCAGACGGCAGGTTCCAATGCCAGAGATATCGACATTGCCGTCAGAAAAGTATTAGAACGCGTTTCACAATCATTCCCACAAGGCATACACTATGAGATTAGTTATTCAGTAAAAGATCAAATAGACGAATCCATCTCTCAGGTAAGAAGTACACTTTTTGAAGCTTTCTTTTTAGTTTTTATCATCGTTTATCTCTTTTTGCAAGATATTCGATCTACTATAATACCTGTCATTGCCATTCCGATCTCTTTAATAGGAACCTTGTTTTTTATGTATTTGATGGGATTTTCCATCAATGTCTTAACTATGTTTGCTTTAGTTTTAGCCATAGGAATTGTTGTTGATGATGCTATTGTTGTAGTTGAAGCTATTCATGAAAAAATGCATCAGACAGGATTAAAAGCTAAAGAAGCTACGATTTCTACAATGAGCGAGATTACTCGTGCGATTATTTCTATCACTCTGGTGATGGCTGCTGTATTTTTACCAGTTGGTTTTATGCAGGGACCAGCAGGCTTATTTTATAAACAGTTTGCCTATACACTTGCTTTTGCCATTTTAATTTCAGCTGTTAATGCCCTGACACTTAGCCCTGCATTATGTGCATTATTCCTAAAGCAGCAACATGATGAACCAATTATCCGTAAAAGAAACAAAAGCAATGTAAAGCGCATTATGGGAAGATTCTTTTTTGCCTTTAATACTGCATTCGAATCTTTTACAAACCGCTACGTTATTACAATTAAAAAATTAATACAAAACAAAAAAGTAGCAATCTCTGGTTTAGCACTAATTATCGGATTAGGAATTGCTTTACTTTACAAAACACCTTCTTCTTTTATTCCACGGGAAGATGACAGTTTTATTACTTATTCTTTAGCAATGCCTCCAGGGGCATCATTGGCAAGAACTAAAATCGTTTTGGCAAAAGCTGACAGCATTTTAAAACTTCGAAGTGATATTGAAGGCATGACAGCCATATCAGGATATAATACCATTGACGGAAATGCCAGTCCTTCCTTTGCCGTTGGCTATATTAATTTAAAACCTTATAAAAAACGTGGAAAAATTAAGAATATAGATAAAATTATCTCCGATATCCAAAAAGATTTATCGGTAATAAATGAAGCCAATTTTAATGTTTTCCCTCGTCCTACTATTCAAGGATTTGGAGATTTTGGAGGAATTGAATTTGTTATTCAGGACAGAATGGGAGGCGGATTTGATGAATTTAGCAAGATAACTGAAGGTGTAATTAAGGAACTAAATGACAGACCGGAAATTGATGATGCATTTACTTCTTTTAAAGCTAATTTCCCGCAATATTTGCTAGAGATTGATTACGTAAAAGCAAAGTCATTAGGCGTAAGTGTCAAAGATTTGATGACAACCATAAAAAACTACTACGGCAGAGTAAAAGCCGGCGATTTCACCAGATTTGGTCGCACCTATCGTGTATATATGCAGGCAGATATAGAATACCGAGAAAATCCGCAATCCTTTAATTCTATTTATGTCAAAAATAAAGACGGTGAAATGCTGCCGGCCAATACATTGGTTAAATTAAAAAAAGTTTTAGGTCCGGAAACTGTTACCCGATATAATTTATACAATGCTATTTCGATAAAAGCGAATCCCTCGTCCGGATACAGTACAGGAGATGCAATGAAAGCAATTGAAGAAGTAGCCTCTAAAATGCCTGGAAACTATTCCTATGAGTTTACCGGAATGTCTCTAGAAGAAAAGGATTCAGGTAATCAGGCAATTTTAATTTTTGTACTGAGCATTGTTTTTGTTTACTTTTTATTATGTGCACAATACGAAAGCTACTTACTTCCCATCGCAATTTTGCTTACTGTTCCAACCGGATTATTAGGCGTTGCCGTATTTATTTACCTTGCGGGTTTACAAAATAATATCTATGTACAGGTGGGATTAATTATGTTAATCGGATTATTAGCTAAAAATGCTATTTTGATTGTTGAGTTTGCTCTACAACAAAGAAAAGCTGGCTCTTCTATTTTTAATGCTGCAATAGAAGGAGCCAAAATGCGTCTGAGACCTATTCTGATGACTTCTTTTGCATTTGTTGCCGGATTAATCCCATTGATGTTCACAGTAGGTCCCTCTGCACAAGGAAATCACTCAATAAGCTTTAGTGCGGCAGGCGGAATGATTTTTGGAGTAATGTCTGGGATATTTATTATTCCCGTCTTATTTTATATTTTTCAGAATTGGGATGAAAAGTTAAAAACAAAATTTACTAATGATTAAACAAAAGAATTTATGTTGAAAAAACACTTATATAAATACGCTGTTTACAGTTTTACTTTTTCAGGATTTCTGATATTTGTTTCATGCGTTCCTCAATCTAAATACAGTGCTCCTAAATTTGAAATTCCGGATAGCTATAGAACACAAGACTCCTTAAAAGTAAGTAATGACTCTACTAATATAGCTGATATTGATTGGAAATCCTTTTTTGAAGATGCACAACTTCTCTCTCTCATTGAAAAAGGATTAGAATACAATTTTGATATTCAGACTGCTTTAAAAAATATAGAAATTGCTGATCAAAAAATCAGACAAACAAAGCTAGAATGGTTGCCATCATTAGGAATGGATATGGGCAATATAAGTTATCAATATCGCTCAGAAAATTATTATGGTACTCCTTCGTCTAATTATTATAAGCACAAGGGAAGTGATGCTCCTGCCAAAATGTATGTCAACTCCGCTCAATATATTTCCGGATTATCTTTAAGTTGGGAACTTGATATATGGGGGAAAATAAAAAGTAAAAATATTGAAGCATTGGCTCAATATTTACAAACACATGAAGCCAAAAAAGCAATCCAAACAGAACTGATTGCCAAAATTGCTGAAGGATACTACAACTTGTTATTGCTGGATGCTCAAATGGAAGTAGCGGAAACAAATTACGAGCTGACCAAAAATACGTTGAGAATAGTAGAGCTCCAACGCGATGCTGGGCAAATAACTTCATTGGCAATACAACAAACTAAAAATCAAATGTTAGTAGCCAAAGCCTTAATTCCCTCTCTAAAACAACAGATTGCTGTTCAGGAAAATGCTATCTCTCTATTAACCGGGCAATTTCCACAAGATATTGAAAGACAAGCAAAATTAGCAACCGTTGAATACGAAGAAACTTTAAGTGCTGGCGTACCTTTATATATGGTAAACTATAGACCAGATGTGAAAGCTGCTGAATTAGAATTAAAAGCAAAAAATGCCGCCGTCGGAGTTGCTCAAACTAATAGATATCCAGAATTAACCATTGACTTATCGGGTGGTGTAAACAGCATGTTAGGTAAAAACTGGTTCAATATCCCCGGTTCATTATTTGGCAGCGTTATAGGAAAATTAGCCGCTCCTGTTTTTAACAAACGAAAACTGAAGACAGATTTTGAAGTAGCAAAATTAGAGAGAAATAAAGCCGAAATAAATTTACAAAAAACTGTTTATACAGCTATTACAGAAGTTACTGACGCGCTTAATAATCTAAGTACTATTGACGAACAAATAGAAATTGCCGAAGAACAAGTTTCTACTTCCCGACTAGGTGTAAAACAATCCAATCTACTATTTAACAGTGGATATGCCACTTATATTGAAGTTATCAATGCCCAAAAAAACATGTTAGACAATGAATTAAACTTAAATAAATTAAAACAAAATAAACTGCTATCACGTGTTCAATTATACAAATCTTTAGGTGGAGGTTGGAAATAATAAAAAAAGAAAAAGCCTAAAATGATCTATTATCTCATTAAGATATTCCCCAAAAAAACATTATCTTAGTGCTGTTTTTTATCAAAAATGAATTACAACCTTCTTGAAACTTCCATTGAATACTTAAAAGGCGTTGGTCCTCAGCGTGGTGATTTACTCAAACAAGAATTGAGTATATTTAAATATGGTGATTTACTACATTTATATCCTAACAGATATATAGACCGAACAAAATACTATAAAATCAATGAGCTTTTTAACAATCATACCGAAGTACAGATTGTTGGAAAAGTTATCCATATTAAAGTAGTAGAACAAAAAAGAGGAAAACGATTAGTCGCAACTTTTACTGATGGAACAGGAGAAATAGAATTAGTTTGGTTTCAGGGTATAAAATGGATTAAAGATTCTTTAAAACTAAACACACCTTACGTAATTTTTGGAAAAACAAACAGGTTTAATCAAGGAATTTCAATGCCTCATCCCGAATTAGAATTACTTGAAGAGCATAAAAAAAACATTTCTTCCGCCATGCAGGCGGTATATCCCTCAACAGAAAAGCTCAGCGCTAAGATTTCAAATAAATCAATGATAAAGCTGATGCAGCAATTAATTATGGAAACGCATGCATTATTCACGGATTCCCTTTCGCAAGATTTATTAAAAACATTGGGATTAATCTCTATAAAAGAAGCACTTATTCAAATTCATTTTCCTAAAAATGCCGAAATATTAGCCAAAGCACAGTTTCGCCTCAAATTTGAAGAGTTGTTCTACATTCAGATGCAGCTATTAATAAAAAACATTGCCCGAAAAGGAAAAATAAAAGGCTTTCCTTTTAATGAAGTAGGAAGTTATTTCAATAGCTTTTACAAAAACCACCTTCCTTTCCCCTTAACCAATGCCCAAAAGAAAGTTATAAAAGAAATACGTCAGGATGTAGGTGCTCCCGCCCAAATGAATCGACTGCTTCAAGGCGATGTCGGTTCGGGAAAAACTATTGTTGCCTTTATGAGCTGTTTACTTGCTTTAGACAATAACTTTCAGGCTTGTATGGTTGCTCCAACAGAAATTTTAGCTACACAGCATTTCCTAGGAATTTCCGAATTAGGGAAAGCAATGAATATAAACATTAAACTGCTTACCGGCTCTACTAAAACCGCTGAAAGAAAAATTATCCATGAAGAACTGGAAAACGGAAGTCTGCAAATCTTGATAGGAACACACGCTGTCTTTGAAGACAAAGTAAAATTCAAAAATATAGGATTAGCCATAATTGATGAACAACACCGTTTTGGAGTAGAACAACGTTCAAAATTGTGGAAAAAAAACCATATTCCTCCTCATGTTTTAGTGATGACTGCTACCCCAATTCCAAGAACTCTTGCGATGAGCTTATACGGAGATTTAGACATTTCTGTTATTGATGAACTTCCCCCAGGAAGAAAACCCATTCAGACCATGCATTTTTTCGAAAGAAAAAGACTGACAGTTTGGCATTTTATTCGGAAAGAAATTGCTAAAGGCAGACAAGTTTATATTGTTTACCCATTAATAGAAGAAAGTGAAAGTTTAGATTACAAAAACTTAATGGAAGGATATGAAGGAATTTCTCGTGATTTTCCATTGCCGCAATACAGTGTAAGTATTGTTCACGGAAAAATGACTCCGGCTGAAAAAGACAGAGAAATGGAGCGATTTTCAAAAGGAGAAACTAATTTAATGGTGGCTACAACCGTTATTGAAGTAGGTGTAAATGTTCCTAATGCCTCCGTTATGATTATAGAAAGTGCTGAACGGTTTGGCTTATCTCAGCTTCATCAGTTAAGAGGTCGTGTAGGAAGAGGCGCTGAACAAAGCTATTGCATTTTAATGACGAGAGACAAGCTCTCCAACGATTCAAAAATACGGATGGAAACGATGTGCCGTACCAACGATGGTTTTGAAATTTCTGAAGTAGATTTAAAATTACGAGGTCCGGGAGATATTATGGGAACACAACAAAGCGGAACTCTTCCACTTAAAATTGCCGATTTAGTTAAAGATCAGGACATCCTGCACTACGCCCGGCATCAAGCCATACAGTTATTAAAAAAAGATCCCGCATTAGAATTACCCGAACACCAAAGAATAAAAAATAAATTAGCTTTGTTAAATAAGAAAGCAACCATTTGGAACTATATAAGTTAAACAATATGAAATTAGTTTTTGCATCAAACAATAAAAATAAAATTAAAGAAATTAAAAATCAACTCTCCGAAAATATAGAAATTCTAAGTTTAGAAGATATCGGCTGTGATGTTGATATTCCCGAAACCGCAGATACTATAGAAGGAAATGCAATTTTAAAAGCTGACTATATAAAAAAGCACTACGGTTATAATTGTTTTGCGGATGACTCCGGTTTAGAAGTGGATGCTTTAAACGGAGCTCCCGGAGTATTCTCTGCCCGATATGCCGGCAACGAAAAAAATGACAATAACAATATTGATAAGCTTCTTGAAGAGTTAAAAGACCAAACAAACCGAAAAGCCAATTTTAAAACTGTGATAGCACTCAACCTTAATAACAACCAGTACTTGTTTACCGGAACAGTAAATGGCAAAATTATTACGGAAAAACGGGGAACATATGGTTTTGGATACGATCCGATTTTTATAGCCGAAGGAATGAATAAAACGTTTGCTCAAATGAGTTTACAGGAAAAAAATAAAATAAGCCATAGAGGAAAAGCTGTTGAGCAATTGGTTGATTTTATATTAAAACAAAAATAAAAAGAGGTCCTTCAATATTTTTTCAATAATATAACATCTTTCTTACCTGATTTCTAAACAAAAAGAAATACCTTTGCAGCTATTTTTAATATTTATATGAACAATTTCGAACAATTAGGGTTAAATGAATTGCTATTGTCTGCAATCAATGACTTAGGATTTGAGAATCCATCTGAAATTCAGCAAAAAGCAATTCCTTTACTTTTAGAAAAAAACACCGATATTGTTGCGTTAGCCCAAACGGGAACTGGGAAAACCGCAGCATTTGGTTTTCCGCTGATTCAAAAAGTAGATTTATCTAAAAAACACACTCAGGCATTAATTTTATCTCCTACCAGAGAGCTTTGTTTGCAAATAGCAAATGAGATAAAACAATATTCTAAATACGTAAAAGGGCTTCACACTGTAGCAATCTATGGTGGAGCCAGTATAACAGAACAAGCAAAAGAAATCAAAAGAGGAGCACATATTATTGTAGCAACTCCAGGTAGAATGCAGGATATGATTAACCGGAATATGGTTAATATCAAGCATATCGAATACTGTGTTTTGGATGAAGCTGATGAAATGCTTAACATGGGGTTTTATGAAGATATCACTTCCATTCTCTCAGATACTCCCGAAGAGAAAAGCACTTGGCTGTTTTCAGCAACAATGCCGGCAGAAGTGGCCAGGATAGCCCGGGAATTTATGCACTCTCCGGAAGAAATAACGGTAGGACATAAAAATCAAGCTTCAGAAAACGTAAGCCACGAATTCTTTTTAGTATCTGCGCGTGATCGCTACCCTGCGTTAAAACGCCTTGCAGATGCTAATCCGGATATATTTTCAGTAGTTTTTTGCCGCACTAAACGAGATACTCAAGCTATTGCTGAAAAACTGATTGAAGACGGATATAATGCCGCTGCCCTGCACGGAGATTTATCTCAGGCTCAACGCGATGCCGTAATGAAATCCTTCCGTGGAAAGCAAATCCAGATGTTAGTAGCAACTGATGTTGCTGCCCGAGGTATTGACGTAGATGATATTACTCACGTTATAAACTACCAACTGCCCGATGAAATAGAAACTTATACTCACCGCAGCGGACGTACAGGACGTGCAGGAAAATCAGGAGTTTCTATGGTTATCATTACCAAAAGCGAATTGCGTAAAATCTCCCAAATTGAACGCATCATTAAAACTAAATTTGAGGAAAAACCTATTCCATCTGGTATAGAAATTTGTGAGATTCAGCTATATCACTTAGCAAATAGAATTAAGGATATAGAAATAAATCCGGAAATTGAAACTTATTTGCCTGCAATTACAGAGCTTCTTCAAGATTTTGACAAAGAAGAAATCATAAAAAAGGTTATTTCTGTAGAATTCAACAGGTTTTTAGATTATTACAAAAAAGCCTCCAACAGCCTTACTTCTGTTTCTAACGGAAAAGGCGGCAATAAAGATATTCCATCTGATGGTGCTGTTCGTTTCTTCGTAAACATTGGTTCAAAAGAAGGTTTAGACTGGATGTCTTTAAAAGATTATTTAAGAGATACTCTAGACTTGGGCAGAGATGACTTGTTTAAAGTTGATGTAAAAGAAGGGTTCTCTTTTTTCAATACCAATGCAGAGTACGCAGAAAAAGTAATGAGTATCTTAAACGGTGAAAGTTATAACGGACGACGCATTAATGTAGAAATATCCAATAATGAAGGAGGCAGAAACTTTAACCGCCGCGATCACAACGGAAGAAAAGGTAGAAATGGTGATTTTAAGTCAGATCGCCGTTCAGATCGAGGAGAGAGAAGAAATAAATCTTTTGATTCGGGAAGAAATGAAAGAACCGCAAAAAACGAACGCGGATCGAGAAGAACTACTAGAGAATCTTCTCCAAGACGCTCCCGCAGAAGCTAATTTGTTAATGTTTCTCAAATAACGCATAAAACTGTAAAATATCTTTTATTTTTAGGGCAATCTTAAAACTATGAGAAATTTTACAGTTTTTTTATTCTTATTCCTCTCAACCTGTTTCGTATTTGCACAAGACAGAACCAACGTAAGCGGAACAGTACTCAATGACAAATCTTTCCTTTCGATAGACGATGTTAACGTAATTAATCTTACCAAAGTAAAAGGAACGGTAACAAAAAGAGACGGAAGTTTTTCAATTGAAGCCGACTTAAATGATTCCATTCATTTTTCATTTCCGGGATATATACCTATTAAACTTAAAGTAACCAATGATTGGCTAAATAATGATAATTTAAAAATATACATGGCTGAACAATCCATTGAACTAGATGAAATTATCATTAAAAAATATGATTTAACCGGAGTACTGGAAGTCGATACTAAACTTATCGAACTAAATGATAAATTAGAATTTGACTTCTACAGAAAAAACCAGCAGCCTTATTATGGAACGGCTATGGGGTCTTTTTTCAGTCCGGTAGATGCTATTTACAATTTGTTTAAAGGCAAAGACAAAAATCTGAAAAAGTTGAATACAATCAAAGAAGATCAAAATATGATTGCTTTAATGCAAACGCGATACGATAGGGAGATTGTTTGCGGATTGCTGGAAATTACACGCGAAGATATTGTCAAAACACTCCAGAGTTGCCATTATTCAGATCGCTTTATTTACACGGCAACAGATTTTCAGATTTATCAAGCATTAAATGATTGCTATGACAATTCAAAAGTGCTTGCCAAAAAACAAGAGAGAAGATCTTTGTAGAAAGAAAAATTGATTCTTCTCTTTTTACGTCGTCTAATGTGTTTCATCACAAAAAATAAAGTTATTTTTGTAGTGTTTAGCAACACATCATTAATTAAACTACTTGATTAAAATGAATATCATTCTCAAAGCGGCAAAAATAATTGATCCGGACAGTCCTTATAATAATCAAATTGTTGATATACAAATACAAAACAACAAAATAATTAAAATCGATAAGGAAATCAATCACGCCGATTTTAAAACCGTTTCTTTAGATAACCTGCATGTGTCGCAAGGTTGGTTTGACAGTTCGGTTTGTTTTGGGGAACCGGGATTTGAAGAAAGAGAAACTATAGAGCACGGTTTGGAAGTAGCTGCAAAAAGCGGATTCACCCAAGTAGCAATCGAACCTCACTCATACCCGATTACTGATTCTCAGAGTATTGTTAGCTTTATCAAACAAAAAGCTTGGGGCAAAGCAACTGATGCGCTACCTATCGCTGCTTTAACCAAAAACTCTGACGGAAGTGATTTGGCAGAATTATTTGATATGAAAAACGCCGGGGCTATTGCTTTTGGTGATTATAAAAAAGCCATCGATAATGCTAATGTATTAAAAATTGCTTTACAATATGTTCAGGACTTTGACGGATTGCTGATTGCATTTGCGCAGGATGAAAGCATTCAAGGAAAAGGTGTTGCTCATGAAGGTGTCGAAAGCACCAAATTAGGCTTAAAGGGAATTCCCGCACTGGCAGAAGAATTACAGATTGCACGCAATTTATTTTTACTGGAATACACTGGTGGAAAAATGCATATACCTACCATTTCTACCTCAAAATCAGTTGAGCTGATTAAAGCAGCTAAACAAAAAGGACTTCAGGTAACCTGTAGTGTCTCTGTACATCATCTGGTGCTAACCGATAAAAAATTGAATGGATTTGACACAAGGTTTAAAGTGTTACCTCCTTTAAGAGATGAAGCCAATCGTCAGAGTCTCATACAAGGTGTTTTGGACGGAACAATTGATTGTATCACCTCTGAGCATAATCCGTTAGACATAGAGCACAAAAAATTAGAATTTGATCAGGCTAGTTTTGGAACTATTGGTTTGGAAAGTGCTTTTGGAGCACTTTGCACAATTTTGCCTATTGAAATTGTTATCAAAAAACTAACGGCTGCAAAAGGTCTTTTCCATCAAAAACAGTACAGCATTGCAGAAAATAACCAGACTTGTTTAACACTGTTTAATCCAACGGGCAAATGGAAGTTCAGTAAATCGAATATTCTTTCAAAATCTAAAAACTCTGCATTTCTGGATTGTGATATGCAGGGGGAAGTTTATGGAATATTCAACAACAACCAGCTGATTATCAATAAAAAAATATAATTGAAAACAAATTAATATGCTTAAAACGTTTAACGAGCACGAAATAGAAACCGGGAAAACCATGGCTATTGTTGCCCATATTACTATTATAGGATGTTTGGTAGCAATTTTCATGAATATTGAGAATAAAAACAGATTTTCCGGGTTTTATATCAAACAAGCTTTTGGCATACACGTGCTTTTTTATATCCTCGCTTATATAGTAGGTGGAATGAATTCATGGTTTGTGACTGGTCCTTTTTACCTTATTTTTATTATGCTTTGGTTATACAGCTTTATTGGAGCAGTATCTGGAGAAATAAAAGTTTTACCCAAAATAGGGGTTTATTTTCAAAAATGGTTTAACAAATTATCTGCTTAAAAATGAACACTGACTTATCTCTATCTTATCTGCTACAAGAACCAAAGCAAAAAAATGATAAAAATCCATTAATCTTACTGCTTCACGGCTATGGCAGCAACGAAGAAGACTTATTTTCATTTGCATCTGAACTGTCCGATGATTATTATGTAATTTCTACACGGGCACCTTACCCCGTTCCTCCTTATGGTTTTGCGTGGTATGCTATCACTTTTGACAACGATATGAATAAATTTAGCGACGATGATCAAGCAATTGAATCTCGTGATTTATTAGTAAAATTTATTGATGAATTATGCTCAAAATACCCTATTGATTCTAAAAACATTAACTTGGTCGGCTTTAGTCAGGGAGCTATTATAAGCTATGCTATTGCCCTTACCTATCCTGAAAAGATCCATAAGGTAGTGGCACTAAGCGGGTATTTTAATTCGGCAATTATGAATCCTAAAACAGACATTTCAGCATACAGCCACTTAAAAATATTTGGATCTCACGGAACAGCGGATCAGATAATTCCAATTGAATGGGCAAGACAAACAAAAGACTTTTTAGAACCTTTTAAAATTCCTTTTGAATACAGGGAATATCCGGTAGGACATGGTGTCCACCCCAATAATTTTATAGATTTTAAAAAGTTTATTACAGAATAGTGCTTATTTTTTTTTTATATAAAACAAAATCCCTGCAAAAAACAATGCAGGGATTTTTAGTTTTTATAATATTTATCATTTGATCAGAGAAAAAGATTCAATATATAACCTGAACAGTACCATTTTGACTATAACTCTTCTTCTGATTCCATTACCTGATCCGGATTTATCAGCATCAACTCTATCGTTTTGGCGGCAGTAAATTTAATCTGTCCGGTTTGTTTCAATATCAAATCTTGTCTAGTGTCTAACTCCCAACCCTCATTACTATATAATCCTTGCATATTTTTTTGCTCTAAAACAATACTTTTTTGCTGATTAGGCAAAAATATTTCTGCTTCTTTTTTATTTTTTCCTATAATTACAAAACAACTGACATCATTATCTTCCAATTCATTTTCTTCCTGACTGCCGCTTTCCAGCGTTATCGGATTTAATCTGAATCCGTGTTCAAATATTCTAATGCAATCATTTTTTAAAACGCTCCATCTATATCCTGCAGAGTAGGCACATCCAAATTCATCTTCTTCTCCAATAACAGTTTTCCCACCATCTGTTAGAATCATATCTGTATTTTGACGGTCTTTTTTTTCTTTCAAAATATAATCACACGAAACAAAAAACATCAAAAACAATACGACAAATAGTTTTAAACAAAATATCTTCATGTTTTGTAAAATTTAGGATATTACCGGCTTGGATACAACACCGTCTCAATAGTTGAAAACTGTGTAGGTTCTTCTTTTGAAAAAAAATATTTTATCAATACTTCTCCGTGGATAGCTCCGGCATAAAAATCTGCTATAATCCATCTGTGATTAATAAATTTCATTTTATCAATAATGCATTTTTGTCCGTCAATAACGCCATAAGGCACCAGAGGATTTCCATTTTCCTGATGATTTAGGGTCAAAATTTCCTCTCTTATTTTTTTGATATCACTATCCATATTTTGAAAGTCAAAATACTCTTGTGCGTCGTCATTGTAATCCAGCGAAAAATAATCTGCATCATTATCTTTAGACGTCATGTGAAGTGAATCTCGGAGAATTTCAATGCGTTTGTGTAATACTGATACTTTTTTTTCTTCTGAATTCAACATATTCCGATTAGAATTAAAGAGTAATGCTATAATAACTATAGAAAATAAAAACAAATAAAAAAAGACTTTGTGCTTCATATCGTGAATATATTTAAAATTCTATGTGTAAATTATCGTACGCCAAATATACATTTTTTGGTAAGATTTTTTCAATTTCTGCATGAAATCCTAAATCCTGAGAGATATGTATTAAAAAACACTTTTCAGGATTAATTAACTTTATAAAATCTAAAGCTTCTTCCAAATTAAAATGAGTAGGATGGTCTTTTATCCTTAAAGCGTTTAAAATTAAAACCTCACAACCGCTTATTTTTTCTACGGCTTGTTCAGAAATATATTTAGCATCTGTTATATATACTAATTTATCTAATCGATATCCTAAAACAGGTAAATCGCCATGCATGATTTCAATTGGATAAATTGTTTTTCCTTTTATTGTAAAGACCAAATCAGGGGACACAATATTTTCAACTACAGACGGTGCACCGGGATAACGGTTAACTGTAGTAAAAATATATTCATATCGTTTTTCCAATGCTTCCATAACCCTATCGGAAGCGTAAATAGGCATAGGTCCCTGCAAATAGCACAAAGGTCTTATTTCATCCAAACCTGCAATGTGGTCAGCATGCTCGTGAGTAAACAATATTCCATCCAAATAAGAGCAATTTGCTGTCAGCATCTGTTGCCTGAAATCCGGACCGCAATCGATGAGTAAGGTTACATCATCCCACTTAATCAGCACAGAAGTACGCAATCTTTTGTCTCGAAAATCTTTACTGTGTGCCACCGGGTGATCAATCCCGATGATAGGAATTCCCTGTGAAGTACCTGTACCCAAAAAATAAACTTCCAAAACGTATAATTTTTTATACAAAAGTACTGTTTATCTTTTTTTGTTGTACAGAATTTATTAGGTTTGTTTAAAAAGCTAAACAATGAACACCTTTGAAGAAGATTTAGTTTTGGAAGGCGACAGAATGATTGAACATCAACCTTCTATTTCCGACAAATCACTCAGAATCAACCTAAATCACAATATATACGGAACATTTTCAGAAATCGGTGCCGGACAGGAAACCGTTCGTCACTTTTTTAGAGCGGGAGGTTCTTCCCGGACAATAGCTAAAGCCATGTCTGCCTACGACAAATCTTTTAGCGATGCTATTTATACTGTAGAAAAAGACGGACGATATGTTACGGAAAGCAGATTGATAAAAATGCTGGATTATGAAACTCGAAAAATAGAAGAACGTATCCCTCGAGAAGATAACCCCACAAAAACCTTTTTCAGTTACGCCAATACAGTAGCAACAATAGATTACGCAAAAAAAAATAAAGGTCACGGGTGGGTAGGACTCAAATTCCAGTCTAAACCCAACGAAAGCTACAGTACTATTATTTTACATATTCAGTTTAAAGAAACGGACTCTAAATTACAGCAGGAAACTCTTGGTATTTTAGGAGTTAATCTTATTTATGGTGCATATTATCAACACCACGATACTAAAAAATTAATTCACAGCTTATATGACCATCTTGACAAAGATCAGGTCGAAATTGACAGCATTAACTTCTCCGGCCCCCTATTTAAGAATATAGACAACCGGTTAATGAGTCTTTTCTTAGTTAAAAACGGAATGACGCAAGCTGTAATGTTTGGACCGGACGGACAAAGCAAGCTTCCTGCCAACGTTTTATATCGAAAAAATATTCTGGCTCTTCGCGGAAGCTTCAGACCCGTTACTATTGTTAATATGAATATGTACAAAAAGTCAATGGATTCTTTTGTTTCCGAAAACAATTTAGATCCGCATGATACAACTGTAGTGTTTGAAATTACGCTGTCTAATTTGCTGATGGAAGGAAAAATCGATGAGATTGATTTTCTTCATCGGGCTGATCTTCTTTGCTCTTTAGGTCAAACTGTTATGATTTCGTGTTTTCAAGAATATTATAAGCTTACAGAATACTTTGCTCATTATACCAATGAAAAAGTAGCTTTGGCAATGGGCGTAAGCAGTTTACTCAACATTTTTGAAGAAAAATACTACTATAACCTAACCGGCGGTATTTTGGAAGCGCTAGGCAAGCTTTTTAGAAATCAAATGAAAATTTACCTATACCCTGTTAAGGATGAAAATGGCAATATCATTAACTCAACTAATCTAAAAGTAGATTTACATATTAAAGAACTATACAAGTATTTTAAAAAGAATAATCAAATTGTTGATATTAAAAGTTATGAAGAAAAAAATCTTGACATTTTTTCAAGAGATGTGCTCAAGCTTCTTCAACAAAACGAAAATGGATGGGAAGACAAACTTCCGGATGGCGTTTCAAAAATGATTAAAGAAAAACATTTATTCGGATATAAAGGGTAAATAAATAAAGGATAAAGCTATCTAAAATTTAGATAGCTTATTTTTTAAACACATAAAAATTATCTTATGCTAGCATGATATGCACTTAAAATTTCTTCTCTAAAATCTGGATGAGCAATTTCCACCATAGCTTCTACACGTTGTTTTAAGGTTTTTCCATACAAATCTGCTATCCCATACTCTGTCACGATATACTGTGCATGTGCCCGGGTTGTTACAACTCCTGCACCCTGCCTTAAAAAAGGAACAATTCGATTATGCCCTTTATTGCTCGTAGAGGCTAAAGCAATAATTGCTTTTCCTCCTTTACTCAGCGATGCTCCTCTTACAAAATCCATTTGTCCGCCTACTCCGGAATACATTTTTACACCAATAGAATCCGCACATACTTGCCCGGTTAAATCCACTTCCAAAGCAGAATTTATAGCCACTACTTTTGGATTTTGGCGAATAACAGCTGTATCGTTTACATAACTAGACTCTTTCAATACAATAAACGGATTATTATTGACAAACTTATACAAACGCTCAGATCCTATTAAAAAAGTTGCCAACGCTCTGCCCTTTGTCACCGTTTTTTGAGAGCAATTAATCACCCCACTTTCAATCAGATCAATTACGCCATCCGAAAACATTTCGGTATGCAACCCTAGATTTTTATGTGAAGTCAGTTGCGCTAATACTGCATTAGGAATAGAACCTATTCCCATTTGAAGTGTACTTTCATCTTCTATTAAATTAGCAACATATTTTCCTATAATTTCCTCTTTTTCCGAAATCTGAAGTACCTCTGAGGCATATATCGGACAATGATATTCTACTGCCAAATCTATTTTTGAAACATGCAAAATACTATCGCCAAAAGTTCTCGGCATATATTTGTTTATTTGAGCCACAACATATTTTGCCGATTCTATCGCTGCTACTGTTCCTTCCACAGAAACACCCAGTGAACAAAATCCGTGTTCGTCAGGAGGAGAAACCTGAATTAAAACTACATCTACTTTAACTATTCCTCGTTTAAACAAATTTGGGATTTCACTCAAAAAAACAGGTGTATACGATCCATTTCCTGCCGATATTGTATGGCGAACATTTTTTCCGATAAAAAATGAATTAGTATGAAAACTTTCTGATAAAGCCGGATCTGCATAAGGAGCCGGTCCCTCTGTATGAATATGGCAAAACTCTACTCCTCTCAATTCATCTGCTCTGTCAGAAATGGCTTTCGTTAAAATATTAGGGGTTGCCGCCGCTGCATGAACGTAAATTCTATTGCCAGATTGAACAACTTTTGCGGCTTCTTCTGCTGTTACATATTTCATTTATCTGTAATTTTTAGAGTACTATTAATATGGTATCTAATTTACAAAAATTAAAAATTTTATAGTTGTTCTAATTGTCAATTATTTACTAATATGATATATCTTTCGTATTTATATAGATGTTTTAATCTATTCAGACTTTACCAAAAAATGTTTCTGTCAACTATTTCATCAAATAATATTATTTTTGCAGCACAATCCTTTTGTTAATGATATCAATCAATAAAAAAACCTTACAAGATTTAGAATTTGAAACTGTGCTAAACAGCGTTTCCGAATTGTGTATTACCGAAACCGGTAAAGAAGCCGCTATGAAAATTGTACCTTTTCACACGGAAAAAGATACGCTGAAAGCACTAAAACAAACTTCTGAATATGTTTCTTCATTTTCCAATAACAACATAATTCCAAATCATTATTTTGACAGCATTGATTACGAATTAAAATTTTTGGGAATTGAAGACAGTTTTTTAGAAATCAGCAGCTTTAAAAAAATATTTGCACTTACTGAAACTACACTGAATTTAATTACTTTTTTAAAAAAGTTTGAAGATTATTATCCTTTTATTCATCAGGATACAGTACAAATAGTCTTAGAAAAAGAAATTATCAAATCCATTGAAAGCGTTTTAGACAAATACGGAGAAATAAAAGACAATGCTTCTGTAGATCTTTTAAACATCCGAAAAAGCATGAATCTGGTTAGAGGAAAAATTAATCAAAGTTTCAGCCTCGCACTCAGTCAATACAATAGTGCCGGATATCTGGATGACATTCGTGAAACAGTGGTCGAAAATCGTCGTGTGCTTGCTGTTATAGCCATGCACAGACGTAAAGTAAAAGGCAGCGTTTTAGGACAATCAAAAACAGGAAGCATTATTTATATTGAACCTGAAGCAACGTTGCGCTTTTCCAGAGAACTCAACAATCTCGAATATGAAGAACGCGAAGAAATTGTTAGGATTTTAAAACAACTAACCAATATTATACGTCCGCACAGAGAAAAGCTCATTGATTATCAAAACTTTTTAACGCACATTGATATAACCTCAGGAAAAGCAAAATACGCTAACAAAATCAATGGTCTACTTCCGGAAATCAATAAAGAGCAAACTTTATATTTTAAAGAAGCATACCACCCTATTTTATATTTAAACAACAAAACCAAGCGCAAACCTACTTTTCCACAAACCATCAATTTGGACAAAAGTGGCAGAATTATTGTCATTTCAGGTCCCAATGCCGGCGGAAAGAGTATTACTTTAAAAACAGTCGGTTTACTACAGCTTATGCTTCAATCAGGGTTATTAATTCCGGTACATGAACGCAGCACAACTTTTTTGTTTGACCGCATCTTAACAGATATCGGAGACAATCAATCCATAGAAAATCACCTGAGTACATATAGCTACCGGCTTAAAAACATGAATTATTTTTTAAAAAAGTGCAATGACCGCACTTTGTTTTTAATTGATGAATTTGGAACCGGATCAGATCCGGAACTGGGCGGAGCTTTGGCTGAAGTTTTTTTAGAAGAATTCTACAATAGAAGTGCTTACGGAATTATTACCACGCATTATACAAATCTGAAAATACTTGCTGACGAATTGCCATATGCAACTAATGCAAATATGCTTTTTGATGAAAAGTCGCTTGAACCGATGTACAAATTAAACGTAGGGCAAGCAGGGAGCTCTTTTACTTTTGAGGTAGCTCAAAAAAACGGCATTCCTTATAGTTTAATCAACAGAGCCAAGAAAAAAATAGAAGGCGATAAAGTACGTTTTGACAAAACGATTGCCAATCTTCAAAAAGAACGTCACAAACTGGAGCGCACTTCTATAACGTTAAAAGAAGAGGAAATAAAAGCCCGTGAAGAAAACAAGAAACTGGAAACTACAAACGCCAGAGTTCAGGACAAGTTAGAGCGATATCAGGAACTGTTTGATTCCAATCAGCGTTTAGTCTCCTTAGGGCAAAGATTAGATGATTTGGCGGAAAAATACTTTAACAACAAAAGTAAAAAGAATCTCTTCGGCGAAGTTTTAAAAATAGTAGAAGTAGAAAATTCCAAACGCAAAAAAGTCTCTGTCAAGGAAAAGAAGATTAAAGAAAAAGAACAAAAAACGATTTTAAAGGAAGTCGAAGAAAAAATAGAAATTATTCGCCAAGAAAAAAAAGAAGAAAAAGAAAAAAAGAAACAGCAGGAACAAAACAAGCCTAAATTCCTCTTAAAAATTGGAGACAGGGTACGAATGATAGACGGCAAAGCTGTGGGAACAATTGATTCCATAGAAAAAAACAAAGCTATTGTTAATTATGGTATCTTTACATCACAAGTCAATTTGGACTTGTTAGAAATGGTTGAGCGAAAAAAATGATACAAGACATTCCAAAAAATAAAAAAATAATCCTTTTTGACGGGGTATGCAACTTGTGCGATAGTGTTGTTCAAAAGGTTATCAAGGCTGATCATAAAGATCAATTTCGATTCACTTCTCTGGATTCAGACAAGGGGAAAGAAATTTTAAACTACATCGGTGTCGATCGATCACAAATAGACAGTATTGTGCTATATGAGCCAGGTATTGCCTATTATATAAAATCTCAAGCCGCATTTAAAATTGCCTCTCATTTAGGCGGATGGTATTCCTTACTATCCCCTTTTTCTATTTTTCCCAAAACCTTAACTGATCACCTCTATGATTTTATAGCTAAAAACCGCTATAAATGGTATGGAAAAAAAGACAGTTGCATGATACCGGATAAAAGCATCACTAGCAAGTTTTTTTAAAAACGCTTAACGCTATTTTGTGATTTTTTACTCTTAAATAATTTTACTTAAAGTTAGGCAATGATTATATTTGCGTACTTATAAAAACTATTCTAATGCATATTTCATATAATTGGTTAAAACAATTCATTAAATTAGATATTACCCCTGAAGAAACCTCTGAAATTTTAACGGACTTAGGTTTAGAAGTAGAAGGCGTTTCACGATACGAAAGCCTTAAAGGCGGACTTAAAGGAGTTGTTGTAGGTCATGTACTATCTTGCACCAAACATCCGAATGCGGATAAATTAAACGTAACAAAAGTTGATTTGGGAATTGGTGAACCAGTTCAAATTGTTTGCGGAGCTCCAAACGTAGCTGCCGGGCAAAAAGTGCTGGTTGCCACTATCGGAACCGAACTATATGACAGTGAAGGAAATGCATTTCAAATAAAAAAAGGGAAAATACGAGGCGAAGAAAGCTTGGGTATGATTTGCTCAGAAATTGAATTGGGAATAGGGACGAATGGAGACGGAATCAAAGTTTTAGAAGATAAATGGGAAGCGGGCACTCCTGCTGCCACTATTTTTGAAATTGTTATTGATGATGTTTTTGAAATAGGACTGACACCAAACCGTTCCGATGCAATGAGTCATTGGGGAGTAGCTCGAGATTTGAGAGCTGGTTTACTTCAAAGCGAAAAAAATGATACTCATCACAAAGAATTAATAACTCCTTCTGTCAGCAAATTTAAAGTTGAACGCAGAACCTTAAAAATAGATGTTTCAGTAGAAGATTACAAAAAAGCCCCTCGCTATTGCGGAGTTACTATATCCGGAATTGAAGTAAAAGCTTCTCCTGAATGGTTACAAAACCGATTAAAAGCAATCGGAATTACGCCTAAAAACAATATTGTAGACGTAACTAATTATGTTTTACACGATTTGGGTCAGCCTCTCCACGCTTTTGATGCAGCTAAAATTAAAGGAAATAAAGTAATTGTCCGCACGGTTGCTGCCGGTACAAAATTTACTACTTTAGACGGGATAGAAAGAACACTTCACGAAGAAGATTTAATGATTTGCGATGAAGGCGGACCAATGTGTATTGCCGGTGTTTTTGGCGGAATTAAAAGTGCAGTTTCTGAAAATACTACATCAATCTTTCTTGAAAGTGCTTATTTTAATCCCGTAACTATCCGAAAATCTGCAAAAAGACACGGCTTAAACACAGATGCTTCATTTCGATTTGAAAGAGGAATTGACCCTTCTATAACAGAATACGCCTTAAAACATGCTGCTTTGCTCATTCAAAAAGTTGCAGGCGGGGAAATCACTTCTGATATTGTTGATTTATATCCTAAAAAGATCGAAGACCACTCCGTGTTCCTAAACTTTAATAATATCAACAGGCTTCTCGGGGAAGATATTTCCAAAGAAACTATTAAAACGATATTGGTTTCGTTAGATATAAAAGTAAACAGCATGTCTGACGTTGGTTTAGGTATAACAGTGCCTTCCTATCGAGCAGATGTAACAAGAGAAATTGACGTCATTGAAGAAATTTTAAGAGTTTACGGATATAATAATATCACTTTTTCTTCTAAATTAAACGCTACAATTTCAAACAGTTCTCGTACCGAAGATTATAAAGTACAAAACATAGTAGCCAATCAGTTAGTTTCTCAGGGTTTTCATGAGATTATGTCTAATTCTTTGACTACTCCTGACTATACTGCTTTATCAGAAAATATAAAGAACAGCTTTCAGGTAAATATTTTAAATCCGCTTAGTCATGATTTGTCCGTAATGAGACAGTCTTTGTTATTTGGCGGTTTAGAATCGATTGCTTACAATATCAATCGCAAAAGGGCAGATTTAAAACTTTTTGAGTTTGGAAAAACATATCACAAAATGCTTAACAATCACGAAGAACACAAGCATTTTGCAATTTTCTTAACTGGAAATAACAATAAATCTAATTGGAATTCAAATCCAAAAGCTTTTGACTTTTTTGAATTTAAAGGTTATATTCACTCTGTCTTAGAAAGATTGGGGCTAATAAAAATATCTACACAGCCCTTGGAAAGCGATATTTTTTCTGAAGGAATGGCTTACTATTTGGGTAAAGAATTAATTGTAGAATTTGGTATTTTAAAGAAAGCTGTTGTAAAAGCCTTTGATATTAAACAAGAAGTTTTTTATGCTGATTTTCAGTGGGGCAATATTTTAAAAGTTATTTCTGCTAAAATAAAATTTACAGAACTCAACAAATTCCCATCTGTAAAAAGAGATTATGCTCTTCTTATCGATGAGCAGGTTACATTTGATCAAATTTATTCTATTGTAAAACAAGTAGATAAAAATATTATAAAAGATGTTACATTATTTGATGTATATCAAGGCGATAAAATAGAACAAGGCAAAAAATCATACGCTATATCCGTTTTGATGGAAGACAACACCAAAACTCTAACTGACAGCGTCGTTGATAAAATTATGGGTAAAATCCAATATCAGCTTGAAAATAATGTAGGAGCGCAGTTAAGATAATATTACTAATATAATCTGCAAAATATAAAATGGTTAATTCATATATAAGTTAATCATTTTTTATTTAAAATATCTAACAAAAAAGGGGGGCTGTCTGCAATTGCGAGACAGCCCCCCTTTTTTTTATATAGCTTCAATTTTGATAATTATCCCAAAACTTCTTTTACTTTTTTACCGATCTCTGCCGGCGAATCTACAACATGAATACCGCATTCGCTCATAATACGCTTTTTAGCTGCAGCTGTATCATCTGCCCCTCCAACAATTGCACCTGCGTGTCCCATTGTGCGTCCTTTTGGCGCTGTTTCCCCTGCAATGAATCCGATAACCGGTTTCTTGTTTCCGTTTTCTTTAATCCAACGTGCAGCATCAGCTTCCAATTGTCCGCCGATTTCGCCAATCATAATGATTGCTTCTGTTTCCGGGTCAGCCATTAATAATTGAACAGCTTCTTTAGTTGTTGTACCGATAATAGGATCTCCACCGATTCCGATAGCTGTAGTAATTCCCAAACCTTGTTTCACAACCTGATCAGCTGCCTCATACGTTAGAGTTCCTGATTTTGAAACGATACCAACTGTTCCTTTTTTGAAAACAAAACCTGGCATAATACCTACTTTTGCTTCGTCAGGTGTAATAACGCCCGGACAGTTTGGTCCGATTAATCTGCAATCTCTGTGTTTAATATAATCATAAGCTTTAATCATATCTGCTACCGGAATTCCTTCTGTAATACAGATAATTACTTTGATTCCTGCATCAGCAGCTTCCATAATAGCATCAGCAGCAAATGCAGGCGGAACAAAAATAATTGAAGTATTTGCTCCTGCTTTTTCAACCGCTTCAGATACTGTATTAAATACGGGTCTGTCTAAATGCGTTGATCCTCCTTTTCCTGGAGTTACTCCACCTACAACATTTGTTCCGTATTCAATCATTTGAGAAGCATGAAAAGTTCCCTCGCTTCCTGTAAATCCTTGAACGACTATTTTTGAATCTTTATTTACTAAAACACTCATGATCTTGATCTTGTTTTTATTTATTATAATAACTTAATTCCTACAAAAATACGCAATTCTATTCATCCATAAAACTTTTTTAGAATCTATAATTGCCTAAGCTGCTTTATTAATGAGCTTAATTTTGATTTAACATTAAATTTATCAATGCTTTTACAGCTTTCTTGTTTTTTCTAAAATTTCGGGAATCTTTTTGAGACTTGCTAATTGTTTCAATTTATCTCGGGATTCTTCTGCCGGATATCCAAAATAAACTTTACCGCCAGCCAGAGATTTGGAAACACCTGACTGTGCCAAAACCACTGCTTTTGCTCCAATCGTAATACCGCTTGTAGTTCCTACTTGCCCCCAAAGAGTTACTTCATCTTCCATTATAACACATCCTGCAATACCGCATTGTGCAGCAATTAAGGAGTGCTTTCCTATTACTGTATCATGTCCGATATGCACCTGATTATCTATTTTTGTCCCCTCTTTAATAGTTGTATCTCCTGTAACCCCTCTGTCAATGGTACAAGCTGCGCCTATCCCAACATTATTCTCAATAACCACACGTCCGCAGGATATCAAAGGATCGAATCCTTCCGGGCGTTTTTTGTAGTAAAAAGCATCTGCTCCCAAAATAGTTCCGGCATGAATGATTACGTTATCTCCTATTAGTGTTCCGTCATAAATAACAACATTAGGATGTATAATGCAGTTTTTTCCGATTACAACATTATGCCCGATAAAAACATTAGGCTGAACAATTGTATTTTCTCCAATTACGGCGCTTTCAGCTTTCAGCTTTACTGCCGGATTAAACGGATTAAAATACTTAGACAGTTTATTAAAATCTCTGAACGGGTCTTCAGAAATCAAAAGTGCTTTGCCTTCCGGACAGGGCACTTCTTTATTTATCAAGACTATACTTGCCTTAGAATTTAAAGCTTTGTCATAATATTTCGGGTGATCTACAAATACAATTTCTCCTTCCTGCACAACGTGAATTTCATTCATTCCATACACAGGAAAGTGAGTATCTCCTATAAACTTACAACCTATAATCTCGGCTATGGTCTGTAAATCCTGAACTTTTGCAAAACGCATTTTTCTTTTATCTTATTCTTTAATACGCTCGATATACGCTCCGGTAGCTGTATCTATTTTTATTTTGTCTCCTTCATTAATAAACAAAGGTACATTGACAGATGCTCCCGTTTCTACAGTTGCCGGTTTTGTAGCATTTGTTGCTGTATTTCCTTTTACTCCCGGCTCTGCATAAGTAACTTCTAATATTACAGAAGCAGGCATATCAACAGCCAAAGGTAATTCTGTATCTGTATTAATCTGAACCATTACTGTATCTCCTTCTTTTAACAAATCAGGAGCATCAAGAATATCTCTTAAAAGTGTAATCTGTTCGTATGTTTCTACATTCATAAAGTGAAATTGGTCGCCTTCAGGATATAAATACTGGAATTTATGAGTTTCCACTCTAACCGGATCTATTTTATGTCCGGCTGAAAATGTATTTTCTAATACCTTGCCGTTGGTTAAACTTTTCATTTTAGTTCTGACAAAAGCGGGTCCTTTTCCTGGTTTTACATGTAAAAATTCAACAATTTTATAAATATCATTATTGTATTTAATACACAATCCGTTTCTGATGTCTGATGTTGTTGCCATCTTTCTTTATCTTTATTTATATGTTACTTATTAATCGATTCCTGAATATCCTTTCATAATTCCTCTTGAAGAATTTCGAATAAACATAATTATCTCATCTCTTTCCGGAGTGGCTTCCATTTCAGCTTCAATAATATTCAAAGCTTGTGTGGTATTATATTTTTTCTGATAAAGGATTCTGTAAATCAATTGAATTTCTCTTATTTTTTCTGTATCAAAGCCTCTTCGTCTTAATCCTACAGAGTTTATTCCGGCATAGGAGATTGGTTCTCTGGCAGCTTTGATATAAGGAGGAACATCCTTGCGAACCAGAGTACCTCCTGTTACAAAAGTATGCGAACCTATTTTGCAAAACTGATGCACAGCTACTAGTCCGGCAAGTACTACATAGTCGCCTATTGTCACATGTCCTGCCAATGTACTGGCATTAGAAAAAATACAGTTATCTCCTACAATACAGTCGTGTGCAATATGACTATATGCCTGAATTAGGCAATTTTTTCCTATTACTGTTTTATATCTATCTTTAGTTCCTCGGTTTATAGTTACGCATTCGCGGATTGTAGTATTATCGCCTATCTCTACCGTAGTGATTTCTCCTTCAAATTTCAGATCCTGAGGCTCTCCTGAAATTACCGCTCCGGGAAAAATCTTACAATTTTTTCCGATTCTAGCACCCTCCATTATCGTAACATTAGAGCCTATCCAAGTTCCTTCTCCAATCTCTACATTATTATGAATCGTCGCAAAAGGTTCTATTACAACATTTCGAGCGATTTTTGCACCTGGGTGTACGTATGCTAAAGGCTGATTCATATGCTTAGTTATTAGTTTTTTAATTTTTTACTTTAATTATTTGAGCCATCAATTCAGCTTCAGCAACGAGTTTTCCATTTGCATAAGCATATCCCTGCATATGGCAAATTCCTCGCCTGATCGGAGTTATCAGTTCGAGTTTGAAAATCAACGTGTCTCCTGGCAAAACTTTATTTTTAAATTTGACGTTATCCATTTTCATAAAATAAGTCAAATAATTTTCAGGATCTGGTACAGTACTCAATATCAATATTCCTCCTGATTGCGCCATTGCTTCACAGATTAATACTCCTGGCATAACAGGAGCACCCGGAAAATGTCCTACGAAGAAAGGTTCGTTCATAGTCACATTTTTCACCCCAACCACATGATTTTCGGACATCTCAAAAATCTTGTCTACTAATAAAAATGGTGGTCTGTGTGGCAACAATGACATTATCTTTGTTACATCCATCAAAGGTTCCTGATTTAAATCATAGGTTGGAACCTGATTTCTCTTTTCATTTTTTATAATCTTAGCCATTTTCTTGGCAAAACTGGTATTTACTGCATGCCCAGGTTTGTTTGCAATCACTTTACCCTTAATGCGGGTACCTATTAAGGCTAAATCTCCTATTACATCCAACAATTTATGACGCGCGGCTTCATTGGGATAATGCAAGGTAAGGTTATCTAATACTCCGTTTGGTTTTACACTAATATCTTCTTTTCCAAAGGCCTCTTTAAGATGTCCCATAGTTTCCGGAGATATTTCTTTATCTACATATACTATAGCATTATTTAAATCCCCACCTTTTATCAGTCCATTAGCCAGTAAAGCTTCCAATTCATGCAAAAAACTGAAAGTTCTGGCTTCCGAAATTTCAGTTTTAAACTCTGTCAAAGATTTTAAAGTCGCATTTTGAGTTCCCAATACTTTTGTCCCAAAATCTACCATAGCAGTTACCTGATAACTGTCAGAAGGCATTACGATTATTTCACTTCCAGTATTTTCATCTACATATGAAATAACTTCTTTTACAACATATTCTTCTCTTTCTGCCTCTTGTGGTTTAATTCCTGCCTTTTCTACAGCCTCTACAAAATATTTAGATGATCCATCCATAATAGGAGGCTCTGATGCGTTTAATTCTATAATGACATTGTCTAAATCACAACCGACTAAAGCTGCCAAAACATGCTCAGTTGTATGAACACGTACTCCTTTTTTCTCTAAATTAGTTCCTCGCTGAGTGTTTACAACATAATTAGCATCTGCTTCTATAACCGGGTGTCCTTCCAAATCCATTCTCACAAAAGTAAACCCATTGTTCACTGGGGCAGGCTTAAATGTCATGACCACTTCTTGCCCCGTATGTAATCCAACCCCTGTTAAGGTTACTTCATTCTGGATGGTTTTTTGTTTAACCATAATAAAATCTTTTAATATTTTGATAGGTTTTATTAATCCTCTATATTACATTCTTTTTAACTTTTTCCAAGTCTTCAGCTATTTTAGACAGATTTCTAAAGTGGCTGTACGATCTCAAAAAGTCTGCATGGCTTAATGCCGGCGATCCCTGCACAGCAGAATTGCTTTCCAAACTTTTCGTAACTCCGGATTGCGCCTGAATTTTTACGTTATCACCAATTACCAAATGTCCCACAATTCCTACTTGACCACCTATCATACAATTTTTACCAATCTTGGTAGATCCTGCAACTCCTGATTGAGAAGCAATAACTGTATTTTCGCCAATATCTACATTATGTGCAACCTGGATTTGATTATCCAGCTTTACGCCTTTTCTTATTATTGTAGAACCTAAGGTCGCTCTGTCAATAGTAGTTCCCGCACCGATTTCCACATTATCTTCAATAATTACATTTCCAATCTGAGGAACTTTATTGTAAGTACCGTCTGCATTTGGTGCAAAACCAAATCCATCCGAACCAATGATAACCCCGGCATGAACCGTACAATTATTTCCAATCACAGTTTCGGAATAAATACGAGCCCCAGCAAATAGAATTGTATTATCGCCTATAATAACGTTATCTCCAACAAATGTATTAGGATAAATTTTAACATTATTTCCTATTTTTGTATTTTTGCCAATATAACAAAAACTTCCCAAGTATAATTCTTCCCCATAAACCGCTCCCTCCGAAATTACAGAAGGCTGTTCTATTCCGGATTTCATTAATTTTACCTGATTATAATATTCCAATAATTTTGAAAAAGCTTTGTAAGCATCGTCTACTTTTATCATTGTCGTTGAAACCGGATATTCAGGTTGAAACGTTTTATTTACAATTACTACAGAAGCCTTAGTGGTATAAATGTGATGGACATATTTAGGATTTGACAAAAAAGATATTGATCCTTCCTGTCCTTCTTCTATTTTAGCCAAAGTACTTACCTGAATTGTTGCGTCTCCCACAACCTCTCCTCCTAATACCGATGCTATTTGTTCTGCTGCTATTTTCATCTTGGCAAAAATATAAAATATAATTGAAAATTAACGTTCCAAATCATTTTTTGGATAACACACAAAATACTTCATTACAGGTTTAGTCAGTGCTTTTAAATTCAATTGATCCGAAGCAACTAAAACGTCTTCTACACTGCTATCCTTTTTTAAAATCATAATAGGCTCTTTATCTTTGCGATATGCCTGATTAGTCATTTTTCCTTTAAACACAAAATACTTGGCGGAGTCTACAGACAAATCATATTCTTGAGCTACTTCTGCCCGTTTGGCTTCTATTGTTTTACTTATTTCATCTTTAGTTGACATAATTTCAATCCGAAGCAATTTTCGGTTAACAATCATTTTACTGAGATTTGACAAAATGAAATCTTCATGAAATTGCCACATTTTTAAAGCTCCTAAAATATCTGAATCGTCCAGCAAGGCAAACTTATCCAATGCTCTGCTATCAAACTCTTCATAATCAATCTGATTGTTTAAAAAAAACAAAAGCGAATCGCTTCCCCATAATTTTATTCCTTTATGAGTCAGTTCTTTTGCTCTTTTTAAGATTCTCACTAATACTAATTCGGCACAAACACTGGTTTTGTGTAAATACGCTTGCCAATACATTAATCTCCTTGCCACCAAAAACATCTCGACCGAATAAACTCCTTTTTCCTCAACTACTAATTCGTCATCTACCACATTCAACATTTGAATTAATCGCTCCGAATTGATATTACCTTCTGCGACTCCACTGTAAAAGCTATCTCTTTTCAGATAGTCCATTCTATCCATATCCAACTGGCTTGAAATCAACTGCAACATGAATTTACGGTGATATTTTCCTTGAAAAATCTGAATCGCTAAATCTAATTTTCCTTCAAAATGCTGATTCAATCGGTTCATAAATAAAGTGGAAATTTCTTCGTGATGCACCCCTTCCACAATACTTCTTTCCATCGCATGAGAAAAGGGTCCGTGTCCGATATCATGGAGCAATATAGCAACATATAGGGCTGTTTCTTCTTCTTCTGATATTTTTACATTTTTAAATCTCAAAACCTGAACAGCTTTTTGCATCAGATGCATACATCCCAGAGCGTGATGAAAACGAGTATGCTGCGCTCCTGGGTATACAAGATAAGAAACTCCCATTTGATTGATTCTGCGCAATCGTTGAAAAAACGGATGTTCTATCAAGTCATATAACAAAGAATTTGGAATTGATATAAATCCGTATATAGGGTCGTTTAATATTTTCTGTTTATTTATTGTTGCCAAAGAATATATTTTTAAAGCATATTGTACAAATATAGACATATAATAAAAAAACAGCCCCTTTTTCACTAAAATAGACGCTGTTTTTTTACTTTATTTTTTAACTTTTTTTAACTATCTTGTTCTATTTGAAAAGATCCTAAGAAAGCAATTGATTTTTCTATATCATAGTGTAAAATTCGATCCACGTCTACAAAAGAAACTTCTTCTCTATACAGTTTTACAAATGACTCAATAAAATCACTTGACTTTGCTGGTCTTCTAAATTCAAGAGCCTGAGCAGCATTCATTAACTCTATTGCTAAAATACGTTCTAAATTATCCACAATTCTCAACGCTTTTGTTGCTCCGTTAGATCCCATGCTCACGTGATCTTCTTGTCCGTTGCTAGACACAATACTGTCAACGCTTGCCGGTGTTGCCAATTGCTTGTTCTGACTAACAATACTTGCTGCAGTATACTGAGGAATCATAAACCCGGAATTTAATCCCGGATCAGAAACCAAAAACGGAGGCAAATCTCTCAATCCTGAAATCAACTGATAAGTACGCCTTTCTGATATATTACCCAATTCCGCCAAGGCAATTCCCAAAAAATCCAATGCCAATGCCAAGGGTTGTCCGTGAAAATTTCCTCCGGAAACGATAATATCTTCGTTATGAAAAATATTGGGATTATCTGTTACGGAATTAATTTCTGTTTTAAAAACCTTACTTACATAGTCAATTGTATCTTTTGATGCTCCGTGAACTTGAGGAATACATCTGAAAGAATAAGGATCCTGAACGTGTTTTTTATATCTTGAAATTAATTCTGATCCTTCTAAAATATCAGTAAAGAACTGAGCGGTTTCAATTTGCCCTTTATGTGGTCTAACATAGTGGATCAAGGCGTTAAAAGGTTCAATCCTTCCATCAAAAGCTTCTAAAGAAACTGCTCCGATAAGATCAGCTAAATAAGAAAGTCTTTGCGACTTTATCAATATATAACAGCCGTACGCTCCCATAAACTGCGTTCCGTTTAGCAGCGCCAACCCTTCTTTAGATTTGAGTTTTATTGATTCCCAACCATATTTCTCGAGTACTTTTTTAGCAGGCTGGCGAAATCCATTGTGAAATACTTCCCCCTCTCCTATTAAAGGTAAAGTTAAATGCGCCAGAGGTGCTAAATCTCCTGATGCACCCAACGATCCTTGATTATATACCACCGGCAAAATATCATTATTGTAGAAATCAATCAATCTTTCTACTGTTTCCAGCTGTACTCCGGAGTTTCCATAACTTAATGACTTGACTTTTAAAAGCAACATAATCTTTACAATCTCTTCCGGAACCAGTTCGCCCGTGCCGCACGCATGAGATTTCATCAGATTTTCCTGAAGTTTAGTCAAATCTTCGTTATTTATTTTAACACTGTACAATGAACCGAATCCTGTATTGATTCCATAAATAGGTTCTTGCTGTGTCTCCATTTTTCTATCTAAATAATCTCTGCAGTTAACAATGTTTGCACGAGCTTCTTCTGATAATTGTATTTTTTGGTTTTGAACCAATATTTCGTTCAGTTTTTCGATAGTAAACACATCGGAACTAATGTAATGTATTGTTTCCATACTAATTCTGGTCTTTAATCTTATCTTGTAAATACTAAATTATTTTCTTTTGACTCTGCTTCGCTCCAGATATATCCGTCTACATTAAACCCTTTTATCCCCTCAACATCATCAATGTTATTATCAACAATATAACGCGCCATTTGTCCGCGAGCTTTTTTAGCATAAAAGCTTATTGTTTTTAATTTTCCGTTGCGCAATTCTTTAAATTCGGGAATAACTAAGGTTGACTTTAACGCTTTTTTATCCACTGCACTAAAATACTCATTGCTTGCTAAATTTACGAGCAATTCTCCTTTCCTCATTTCCTTGTTCAACGCATCGGTAATAACAGGTTTCCAAAATTCATATAAATTCTCACTGGTTTTCACTTTTATTTTAGTTCCCATTTCCAATCGATAAGGTTCTATTTCATCCAGTGGTTTTAATATACCGTATAAACCGGAAAGTATCCGAAGCTTATTCTGCAAAACATCCATTTTGGCTTCTGAAAGACTATATGCATCCAACCCGACATACACATCTCCGTTAAATGCATATACGGCTTGTCTAAAGTCTTTTTCCCTACCTGTTTTCTTAGAAAATGTTCTGGTCTGGTTTCTCTTCCAGTTTAACTCTGCCAAATTAGAAGAAATCTTCATTAGCTCTTCTAAATCCATAGGTGTTTTAGATACTAGTTCTTCATTAATTATTTTAGATTCTTTTAAAAAAGCAGGTTTTGTAGATTTATTAATTGGTATTTCCGTATTGTAATCCAAGCTTTTAGCTGGCGATATTAGCATTTTCATAGTCATCAATTTTCAATTTCAAATATAGGGTATCTATTTGTATTTTCATACTTAAGGCTATATCCCTTTCAATCTTTCCCATAGCTTTTTTAACAATAAAACTCCATCCTTTCGCTCTTTTTTTACCTCTTCTACCGTTAATTTGCCGTTATCGTCAACCACAAAGCGGTAACTAAACGCAAATTGCAGGTCTTCATCGTCATTTTTTAGCAATCCAAATCGTAAATCATTAAAATAAATTTCATTTTCCTTTTCTGAAAATGTATAATATCCCTCTGATATTTGAATTAATCTTTCAACTATCTTATTATTCTCCAATTTTTCACCATATGCCAGATTTTTAGGGTAACTTCTAAATTGTATTGAAGAGTGATCAAAAAACGAATACTCTCCAATCAAAAATGAATCCTGTGTCTCTACAATTCCATTCCACAAAATCGTATTGCCAATCGTAGGCTTTACAGAAATGGACGTATACACTACATTTTCTTCTTTTAAAGCTGATGTAAAGGCGTAAAAAGCAATCCCTTTTAATAGCAGAGCAACAAAGAGATAAGCAGTACTCACAATTAACCCCAATTTATTCCAATACATTCTTTTGGCAACATTGTTTTTTTCAAACATAGAACGAATTAAAAAAAACATAAACGGAAGTGTATACAAGGGATCTATTACAAAAACAGCCTTAAATGCAAACGGATAATCAAATGGCCACAATATCCGGGTTCCCCAGGTAGTAAATACGTCTAATAAGGAATGAGTCACAAAGCCCCAGAAAAAGACCCCCACAGCTTCTTTAAAAGCAAGTCCTTTCTTTTTTTCAAGCAGATAAACAAGATAGCCAAATAACAAAGAACCAAAAATAGCAAATATAAGAGAGTGAGAGAAACCGCGATGAATTTCTAATGCCGAAATAGGATCAGTAAACAAAATGGCTAAAACATCTAAATCCGGTATTGTTCCTGCGATAGCTCCGTATAAAACAGCTTTATTTTTTAATTTTTTTCCAGCAATAGCATTTCCTATCGCTCCTCCTAAAATAATTTGTGTAAGAGAATCCATAGTTCGTTCTACATTACAAAAGAAAAAAACTGCCAAAAGGCAGTTTTTGATTATTTGTATTTTTTAAATTTTACTACAATTCTTTAAAAATAGTATGCATCAATCGTTTTTTATCATTGATACTTTCTTCCAAAGAAATCATCGATTCAGTTCTGTAGACTCCATCGATATCGTCAATCATATAAATTACCTCTTTGGCATGACGAGTATTTTTAGCTCTGATTTTACAGAAAACATTAAACTTACCTGTTGTAACGTGTGCTACAGTAACAAACGGAATTTCATTTATTCTCTCTAAAACAAATTTAGTTTGTGAAGTGTTATGTAAAAATATTCCGATATACGCAATAAATGCATATCCTAATTTTTCATAATCCAAAGTCAATGAAGAGCCCTGAATAATTCCGGCATCTTCCATCTTTTTTACACGTACGTGAACAGTACCTGCAGAAATCAAAAGTTTTTTTGCAATATCTGTAAAAGGAACTCTCGTATTATCAATCAACATATCTAAGATTTGGTGATCGATTTCATCTAAACGAAATTTACTCATAAATCAATTATTTATCTTTTTTCTAATCTATAATCTTGCACAATAATACTGAATAAAAATCATTTTTTGATAAAAAAGACAGACTTTATTATTTTTTTAGCAAATAATTAACTCCTATATTTGATAAATCTACAACTTCCTCTAGTTTTTCACCTATTTTATCCTCTTTAATTGAAAGAGAATTTAAAAACACACATTGTTCTGCTAAAACTAAATGTGCAAAGTTAGTTTCTTTTTTCTCAATTTCAACAATTACAGGACAAAACTTAATCTCCTCATCCTCCAAAACTTCTAAATATTGAGCTTTCACTATATATTGTTCTCCTGTTTGAGGCTCAATAACATTTCTCAATGCAATATCATTATAATTTTTACAATTTTCAGGAATCTCCATATAATCCATTGTATCATTTTTAAGATATTTTTGCTCTTTTATAGAATCTAAAATAACTAAATAACTTAAAAACACTATTTCTCTTGTTTTTTCGCGTTCATAATCGTCAGGATAATGTCCCGCTTCAAACAAAATAGTAGGCACGTTTCTGGATTGAAAATAGTCTCCTATACAATTTATATTAAACCCATCATCAAAACGCCCCACTTGTCCCGGTATCACTTTCTGAATTTCCTGATTCATTGATATAATTAACTTCATTGCCTTTTCTCGACACTGATTTAATGAACACATTTCATCAAACGCAGGAGCTAAAAACGAAATTGTAGCTGGTTTTTCAGAGTTTCCCACACCAAAAATAGTACGTTGATCATGAAGATTAAAAGCATAATCAGGATTAAACTCATCGAACAGCTTTCTCAACAATTTGCTCTCCGGCTGGGTCAAATTGACGGAGTCTCTATTTAAATCTACCTGATTAGCATTAACTCTGGTATATTTAAATGCGCCGTCTGGATTTAGAATCGGTACAATTAAAAAAGTGAATTCGTTATACCATTCCGCTACAAAAGTTTCTTTTTGCTGATTGAGCAAATGTAAAAAATCTATTAAGGCTTTCGTTGTGGTAGATTCATTTCCATGCATCTGCGACCACATCAAAATTTTCTTTTTTCCAGCCCCCCATTCAATTGTTTTTATTGCTCTATTTTCTACAGAAAATCCTTCCGTTTTTACTTTAAAATTACCGTTCAGAATACTCAAAAAAGGATTAATTTTTTCAAGGGGAATATACCTTCCGGAAAGATGTTTATACGTATAGTTTTTGATTAAGTCCAAATAGTTCATTTTGCATTATTTTCTACTATCACAAATGTAAACAACTTATCTTTTACAATTGTAAACATCTTCGTTTTTGATTTAAATTACATTTGTAAACAATATCTCTTTTTCTAAATTAATTTTTCAATATAAAAACAAATCTACGTGTTTTGTTTTATTTAAAAACATATAATCCAGTACATTAAATACGTTACAATAAAGCTTAACTTTATATTAAACACTTTTAAATAATTGCGTTTTACAAAAATTAAATTTTATTTAATTACATTTGTAAACAACAAAAGAAAGTATAATTAAATAATGTAAAGATGAATGGCTTTGTAAACAGACTTAAATTTATATTGGACTATTTAGATATCTCCGCCTCCTTTTTTGCGGATAAAATCGGGGTACAAAGATCAAGTTTATCGCATCTTTTATCTGGCAGAAATAAGCCTAGTTTAGATCTTATTTTAAAAATAAATGAAAGCTATCCTGAGTTCAATTTAGAATGGCTTTTAAAAGGTGAAAATAACTTTTTAAATCAAAAAGAAACACCTACTCTTCCTCTTGAAGAAAATTTCGAAAAACAAACTATTACCCTTCAAAAAGAAAATGAAAACAGCTGTAACATTTCTAATTCTTCCTCTGCTATCGCCGATAATAAGCCTGTTAAACTACAAGAATTAAATAATAATTCTGAAATAGAAAATATTGTTGTTTTTTACAAAAATGGAACATTTAAAAAATACAATGCTCAGTAGCCTTGAAAAACACATCGTTCAATTATTTCAGAATATATTTTTGGATTATATTTGTCTGAATAGTTAAGCTATGATAAAGAAATTACTCAGTTTTTTTACGCCAATTATAGAACAGAAGATTCCTTCTCAAACTAATAAACAGCTTGAAATAACGTGGAATAACGGACGTTTGGTTTTAGATACTGAAAACACTAATTACTCTTTCGGAAATCTTGAAAAAGTATTGCGAAAAGGATTAAAATATGTTGGCTTTTCTAAAATTAGAAACATGGAAAATGCGCTAATTTTAGGCTTAGGTGGCGGCAGTATCATTCATTTACTGCGAAAAGATATAAAATTTAAAGGGACTATAACAAGTATTGAATTAGATCCTGCTATTATTTTTGTAGCTAATGAATACTTTAATTTGGATGCCCTGTCCGAAAATCACACCATTATGCAAATGGATGCTTTTGAATATGTATTGACAACAGAAGCTACTTTTGACCTGATTGTAATTGATATTTTTAAAGATGCAGAGATGCCTGCTTTTTTATTTGAAAAATACTTTATAGACAAGCTTAAATCTTTACTTAACTTAAATGGTTTTATAATATTTAATACTATCGTTTTAAATAAAAAAAATAAGAATAGAAACAATCATTATACTACACAATATGAAGCAGATATTTTTTCGGTCAAAAGATATCCTAATATGCAAAATTTAAATGAGGTTATAACCATAAAAAGACATAAATAGCCGATTTTTAAAAATTGCTTTTTAATACAAAATTGCCAAATAGTTAAAAGAAGTTATATTTGTATTCTCTCTTTTTTAGAGCAGAAGACAAGTAATTATGCGCTATGATACAGATAAAAGAAGTTCAAACCAAACAAGACCTGAAAGATTTCGTCAAATTCCCCTTTAAGCTGTACAAAGATAATCCCTATTGGGTACCTTCGATTATCAAAGAAGAAATTAGAAGTTTCAACAAAAAAAACGATATTTTCAAATCCGTCAGTGTTCAGCTTCTTTTAGCTTATAAAAACAATAAAATTGTAGGGCGGGTTGCCTGTAGCATTAATTGGTCAGAAGTGAATGACTTACACAAACCCAAAGTCAGATTCGGCTGGCTTGATATGATTGACGATCTCGAAGTAACAAAGGCACTTTTAAATGCAGTAACCAATTTTGGAAAAAAACACAATATGCAATATATGGAAGGACCAATGGGTTTTTCTAATATGGATAAAGCGGGTATGCTTACAGAAGGTTTTGATTACATTGCTACTATGATAGGTCTGTATAATTTGCCTTATTACCCGGAACACATGATAAAATTAGGGTTAAAACCGGAAGCAGAATGGGTTGAATACAAAATTGATATAGATTCGTTTCAAGAAGATAAAATAAATCATATTTCTAACATAGTTGCCCAGCGTTACGGAGTTAAAAACTTAAATTTCAAAACAATAAAAGAATTAATGCCTTACGTGGATGAAATGTTTGCGCTATTAAATAAAACCTATGCTGATTTACAAAGTTTTGTACCTATCGAGCCTTTTCAGGTAGAACACTACAAAAAAAAGTATTTATCTTTTATACATCCTGACTTTATTTCATGTGTTATGGACAAACACAATAAAATGATTGCTTTTGCCATTACTATGCCTTCCTTTTCAAGAGCTTTTCAAAAAGCAAATGGAAAATTATTTCCTTTTGGCTTTTGGCATATTCTTCAGGCTATGAAAAAAAATAATCATGTTGAATATTATTTAATAGGCGTAGATCCTGAATACAGAAACAAGGGGGTTACTGCCTTGATTTTTAAAGAAATATACAATTGCTTCAAAAAGCACAACATCACTTTTATCGAAACAAACCCGATGTTGGAAGAAAATACAAAAATACAACAGCTTTGGAAAAATTTAAGTCCGGAAATACATAAAAGACGCAAGACATTTCGTTTGGATTTTTAATTTTTCCAACTCAATTAAAAAAAGATAATTCAATTTTATTTTCAACCAAAAAGCCAAATATTTTATATTTTTGGTAAAATATTTGGCTTTTTATTTATTTTCCAATACTTTTGTAGTATAAAAATCATGTTTAATAAGCTTATTTGACATGCAAAAGTATCAACTACATCAAACTATTTTTTAGTTTTTTCTGAATTTTCTCCATCCTTTTTTAGCAATTAATTTTGGGGGACTTTTTTAAGTCAGGTAAGCACAAAAATCACATTATGTTTACTGTTGAAAAAAAAGACAAAAATCAACAACCTAATTCAACTGAAGTTCAATATTACGTAGATTTCCTATATCAGCATTTAGAACAATACGGAGATAAAAGAGAAGATATAAAAAAGGCTTTAGACTATGCTTTAGGTATAGATAATAAGCCCGGAGGGTTTATTTTAACCGCCAAAGACGAACAAAGCAAAATTGTAGGAATAGCTGTAATCTTAAATACGCTTATGAGTGGTTTTATTCCCGACCATATTTTAGTTTACATTGCTACAGATTCCAAAGTAAGAGGAAAAGGCATTGGCAGCCTTTTGATGGATCAATTAAAAAAAGAATGCTCCGGAGCTATCGCTTTGCATGTGGAAGAATCTAATCCTGCTCAATTTTTATATGAGAAAAAAGGGTTTGAGAAAAAATATATCGAAATGAGATTAAACAGATAAAAATGGCATTTATCACTTTAAATAAATCAAAACTATTATACAATTATCGATATTTAGATGATTTATTCAGCAAATCAGGTGTTAAATGGGCAGTTGTAGCAAAAGTTTTATGCGGAGACGAAACTTTTTTAAAAGAAGTGCTGGATATGAATCCATCGCAAATCTGTGATTCGAGAGTTTCAAATTTAAAAGCTATTAAAAGCTTAAATCCTGATATAGAAACAATTTACATTAAGCCTGCACCAAACGGAAGCATAGACGAGATTGTAGAATACGCCGATATCAGTTTTAATACAGATTTAGAAACGATAAAACTTTTATCCGAAGAAGCGTTCAAACAAAACAAAATTCACAAAATAGTGATTATGGTAGAATTGGGGGAGCTTCGTGAAGGCGTAATAAGAGAAGATCTGACCGAATTTTATAAACAAGTAATAAACTTGCCAAATATTAAGATTATTGGCTTAGGAACCAATCTTACGTGTATGTATGGCGTTCTGCCCAATCAGGACAAATTAATACAGCTCAGTTTATACAAAGAACTCTTGGAGTTAAAGTTTAATCATCCTATTCCCTATCTCTCAGGCGGTGCCTCCGTAACAATTCCTCTTATTTTAAACGATAGTATGCCAAAAACAATCAATCACTTTAGAATTGGAGAAACTTTATTTATGGGAACTAATGCTTATGATGGCGGAGTATATGAAAATCTGAAGCAAAACATATTTGAGCTTCACGCAGAAATAATAGAACTATACGAAAAGCCCATGATGCCTGAAGGAGACATTGGCATTAATATGACAGGTGAAAAAGTAGAGTTTAATCCGGAATGGGAAAATTCTGTCAACTACAGAGCTATTATTGATTTGGGGTTACTCGATATAGATTCGGAGCACATCACTCCCGTTTGGAAAGAAGTAGAGCTTGTAGGAGCGAGTTCTGACATGATTGTGTTTGATTTGGGAAATAATAAAAGAGGACTCAAAGTAGGTGATACTATTCCTTTTCACATGGATTATATGGGCATTCTCCGCATTATGAATTCCAATTATGTAACCAAAATAACAGTATAATATTCAGACTACAATTATCTTGAATTACATAAAACACACATTAATATTCTGTTAAAAATAATTTCAGTAATAAAACAATCCTTTAAATTTGTTTTCATCATTTAAAACAATAATTTGTTATGATTTCAACAATTATTCCTTTAGGCGGAGTAGCTCCATCAGAACTCATAGTTGTTGTTGCAATTGCTCTTTTACTATTCGGCGGTAAAAAAATACCGGAATTAATGCGAGGGCTTGGAACAGGAATTAGAGAATTTAAACAAGCTACCCGTGACGCAGATGTTAACGTTCAAACATCGCAAGCTAAAGAAACAGGATCAAAAGTTACTGATATTACAAACGATACCAATAATAATCCTGCGTAACAACAAATAAGGTCGGAAAATTTCCGACCTTATTTGTTTTAATAAATGTATTTTATCCTAAAAATTCTTTTTCCAAATCTAAAGGTGATATATAAACTCCTCCTTTGTAAACTCGCATATTTCCACCGGAAATTTCATCTATCAAGATAATTTCGTCGGTAGCTTTATCTCTTCCGAATTCTAATTTAATATCATAAAGCTCTAAATCCTTCTTCGCCAGCTCGTCTTTTATGATATGGCAAATTTCTTTAGTTCTTTCTTTTAAAACGGCGTATTCTTCCCGTTTTAAAACACCTAATTCCGCCAAAGTATCATCTGAAATCGTAGGATCTCCCCTTTCGTCATCTTTGATGGTAACTTCCACCAAAGCATCCAGTTTTTGCCCTTCGGTACAATAGGCACCATACCTTCTCAAAAAACTACCCACTGCTCGATATCTGCAAATTACCTCCAGTCCTTTTCCAAACGGAACAGCTTCTTTTACAATCATAGAAACCTCATTTAAATCTGCTGAAACATAATGTGTCAAAACATTTTTTTGAGCTAAAACTTCAAAAAAATATTTAGTCATTTTTAATCCGCTTTTTCCTGCTCCGTCAATTGTCAGACCTACCGTGTTGGCACCCGGATCAAAAACTCCGTTTTCTCCCGTTACATCATCTTTAAATTTCAAAAGAACCTGATTGTCGGAAAGGCTATATACATCTTTTGTCTTTCCCTTATACTTAAGAATCATACTTATGTGTTGTTATTTGCACCAAAAATAGTACAAAATCATTAGTTTTTATCTTGTTTTAAAAATTAAATCTTGCTTCAAATTACCTTTATTCTTTTGTGGAACATTATTTGTACTCAACTTTTCAAATTTTAGAAGGTATGAAGAGCTGCATTTTCTTTCTTTTATTAGTTTCTGCTGTATGTTTTGGTCAAAAAAATAGTTCAACGGTATACAGACCTTATGAAATAAACGAAAAAAATCTGGCAAAAGTTTTAAGCTTTGCAAATGACACTCTATTTCAATACTTGTTTCTAATCAAAGAACGAGAGTTAAAAAACGAACTCGCTAATTATTTTAAAAGTGCTACAGGTTGCTCCGGAAAAATTAAAGATATTGAGGTTATTACTCACAATAATTCATATTTTTTAAAAAGCACCTATTCCAATCAATCTGTCATACTTACTCTTTTACATCTTACAGAAATTCCAAACATTGAGACTTATTTTTTAATATTAGGATCAAACAATTGCATTTCTCCTTCCGGTCACGAGCCTTGTTTTCCTGCAATCAATTCATACAACAATAAAAAATATAATAAATCTTGTACGTGTTTTTCTACCAAAAAAAATTAAAAAACAGTTTCTGTTTCCTGCTTACTATTTTGCATTGGTTTTATTCCAAGCCGATTAAACATCTGCATATCTAAAGATAATTCAGGGTTAGGGGTAACTAATAAGGTTTTATTTTCTCCTGCAAAGATAGAGTTTGCGCCTGCCATAAAACACCATGCCTGTTCTACTTCTGTCATTTCTATTCGCCCTGCACTCAAGCGCACCATCGATTTTGGCATAGTAATTCGTGCAGTCGCAATCATGCGCACCATATCCCAAATATCAACTTTAGGCATATTTTCCATCGGTGTTCCCTTCACGCGAGCTAATGCGTTTATAGGTACAGATTCCGGATGTGTTTCCATATTAGCTAAAGTCAGCAGTAATGAAACTCTATCTCTATCGGTTTCTCCCAAGCCAATTATACCTCCAGAACACAAAGTAATACCTGCTTTTCTTACATTTTGAAGTGTATTCAGCCTGTTATTAAAACTTCGGGTGGAGATAATTTCATCATAAAACTCCTCAGAAGTATCCAAATTATGATTATAAGCATATAATCCGGCTTCCTGCAAACGCTTTGCCTGATCTTCGGTAAGCATTCCCAACGTACAGCACACTTCCAGTCCTAAATCATTTATCTGCTCAACCATCTCTATCACTCTGTCAAAATCCCTATTATCTCTCACTTCTCTCCAAGCTGCAGCCATACAAAATCTAGAAGATCCATTTTCTTTGGCTTTTTGAGCATGTGCAACAACCATTTCTGTAGGCAAGAGTTTCTGAACTTTAATATCGGTATGATATCTTGCTGCTTGTCCGCAATACGAACAATCTTCCGGACATCCTCCGGTTTTTATGGATAAAAGTGTACTTACCTGTACCTCATCTGGCTTGTGATATTGTCTGTGAACTGTAGCTGCTTCATAAATCAGTTCCAATAAAGGCTTGTTATATATTGCCTCTATCTCCTCTTTAGTCCAATTATTTCTGATAATTGCTCTTTGAATTGTCTGCATAGGTAATTTTAAATTTGTTTACAACTCAAAAATATTAGATAACCTCAACAATAAGATAGACCGGTTTCAAGATTCCATACAGACCGGGTTTAAAAAAACGCAATTAATCTATAACAAAACACTGATAATCAACTATATATAAAATTAAAAACAATATCTTAAACCTCTATTTTCTATAAGTAATATTTTGATTATTATACAGCACTATATAAAACAAGAACTTTTAAAAGCATTAAATTTAACAGTGTTACCCTAAAATATAGGTAAATTACCTATTGACTTTCTACATTTTCAGTGTGATCTTTGCCTTTGGAATTACAACAAATAGAAAGCTTAAACTGTAGGGATATCGAGGAGAAGCAAATAAAAGAGATTATTTCACTGAAAAAGAAATATGTTGTTTGTAAGTTGGTCAAACCGTCTTCTTAAATTTTTAAGGAGGCGGTTTTTATTTATATAAACTACATAATAATTAATTATAAAGCTTTAATATTTTTTACAATAAACATCCTGTTCATTTATGTATTTCTATAGTCTTTTCGCCGTCTCTTGTTTTAAAAGTCAAGGTTAGAATACTGTCTTCTTTTTGTATTTTAGTAAAGTTGCAATATTGTTCTTCCGTAATTCTGTCAATCGGATTATTATTAATTGCTGTAATTTTATCGCCAACTTTAACTCCGTTCTTTTTAAGTTGTGAACCATCCCACATAAAGCAAACCTGCAATTCATCTCTGTTGTTTATACAGAATTTAGCACCAAAATCTCTATGAACTCCAATAGCCGATTCAGCGCTTTTCGGAACTAATATCATATTGTCTTCTGCAAAGTTTAATAA
This sequence comes from Myroides indicus, assembly GCF_004364575.1. Taxonomy (GTDB): domain Bacteria; phylum Bacteroidota; class Bacteroidia; order Flavobacteriales; family Flavobacteriaceae; genus Flavobacterium; species Flavobacterium indicum_A. Next base: position 103,780 of record NZ_SOAG01000005.1, read on the forward strand.
GGTAATATATTCTTTGAGTATGCCCATTCCCAAAAGCGGTTTACCATCCAAAATATATGCTGTAACATTTTTAATTTCAAAATCATCACCTATAGACAATTTATCTAATATAATTTCTTCTCTTTTACCGCTTTCCATTTGATTAATCGTCAACGTATAGTATCCTTCTCCTTTTCTGGTTTTCATTTTATTTGTTGTTTTAAAATCAGAAAAAAGCTGAAGTGTACCATCAAAACCTGTATCTAATAATGCTTTAAATTTATTTCTGCGATGACTTATATCTACCAAAGGCAATAAGCCCTGATGATAGCTTAAAGCAATTTTTTTAGATTGATCCGGATGTTCAAAAACTCGGTCAGAAAAGGATACGGTTCCGTTAAAAATATCTATTTTCCAATTGCAAAGTTTTATAAGATTCATCCCTATAATCCCATCAATTTTAGTGCAAAGATGCTTATTAATCTGATCCAAATCGACTACGGCTAATAAAATATCATTAAACTCAATATCATTAATTTTTATATTTTCAATAACCGTATAAGCCTCTGTTTGCTTTGCTTTTTCATCGGTAGAAGCTCCGCCTGATATTGTAATTTTATTATCTTCTTTTATTTTATCAATATCAATTATTTTGTCAGAAACAACAGTCATCATTGCGCCGGTATCAAATAGAAAATTATATTTTTTACCGATTATTTCTACTTCAATGATTGGATAGTAACGGTCATTCTGGATCACCGAAGCATTTTGTTCAAATGTTCCCGAATGTTCTATATAACCTTTTAAATAATCATTAATATTATTCTGTCCAATACCAATACATGGAAACAGCAATAATAAAATACAAATTATAAGCTTATTCATATTGTAAAATTAAAAGTATTATTTTAAAACTTCAAATCTCCCTTTTCCAAACATAAAAATAAATATATCCTTTCTTCTTTTCTTTATCTCGCTTCCCATGATCGGGAAAACTCTTTATCCTGAAAAGCTTCGGCTAATCCAGTAATCTGTTTTAACCTCAACACTTCATCCGGATCCATCCCCAGTTCTTCTCCTATTCTATGATTAGTCCAGTCATTTCTTTTAAGAAATGCAACAAGTTTTGCCGATAGCTCCACTTGATGTGTACCACGAGCCATATTATGGCGGACTGTTGATGCTACCCTGTTTTCAATCGTTTTATTTAAATAGGACACCGGCAAGTATCCCTTAAGACTTTCTTTTATATCCGGTATATTTTTACATGCTGTTGTACGATGAAAACCATCAACAACAACCCAATTGTCATCTTTTTTCTCTGTTGCTACTACAACCGGCATCGTTAAGCCATCTTTGCGTATAGATAATTCCAACAGCTTCATCTCAGGCGGAGCCACTTTATTCGGATTATAATCGTTTCCTTCCACACAATCCATAGGTACCAGCTGAATATTGAGTGCCGGATGTTCCAATCCGATAAATTCATATAGCTGTTTAGTGATTTTATTGTATATCGCCACTTTTTCGTCAAAAGAGGCTTCTTTATTCTGTTCCAGTATTTGTGTTATCATTTGCGTAATGAGGTAATTTTAAAAATATATTTAGTTGCTTTTCCATTTCACCTTTTGTTTGGGAAAATGAAAGACCTTTGCACCAGTAATCATTTCTTAACAGTACTTTGCATATTCTTCTCCAAGAAGGGGCTTTACGCTGCGATTCCAGTTTTGGATCTGCAGTTTCCGGAATATCATTTTCAAACCCGTGATTTTTCCAGTATTCAAGAAATTTATCTATCTTTTTAAGGTAATGATTCTTTAAATAGGGAGGCATTGTATTGAGTAAAAACCGAGAATAGCTTTTATAGGTATGTCCCTCGGGAAGCGTCATTCTGAAATTACCAAATATGGTTCTTTTGTTTTCCGAATACCTGTTTCCAAAGTTAGCTCCTTCCACACGGGTAACCACTTTTGTCCAGGTTTCAGGCTCCAGTATTTTATAGAGATATAAGCCTCTTCTCTGATCATCTCCATAAGGCTGACAAAGTCTCATCTGGGATAAAGGAACACCCGCCAGATACATCAAGTCATACACTTTGTTATAATCATAGCTATATCTTCCATTAGCAATCCATATATCCTTTGTAGCCCAATCGTATAAAGGATAAAAATTAAAAAGATTAGGAGCTATCCCCGTACTCCATTGTTGGAGTTTATAGCGCTTCTTTGAAAAGTTTGTAATCGTCCTGTATCGATTATAGCTTTCATCCGTACGAATTCCAACCAAACAAGCAGTATCTTCGCCTTGTGCAAACCATTTGCCAAACTCTAAAACAAATTCCTCAAATTCCATTCCCTTGCGAAAAAACGGAAAAAAATTTTGATCTTTAATCACTGAAGAATGATCAGGGTATTCACGAACCCAAGCACCTTGTTTTTCTTTATCCCAACATATCCAGTGAGGTTGGAACTGGCTTACCGCGTTGCGCAGATGAATAGGAAGACAAACCCAATATGCTCTCACTTCCGGACGAGATACCATCCGCATAATATAATCAATCGTATGATGATATTGCGCTTCAAGATCTACAATCAAAACATCAACAGGCAATCTGTTATGAAGTCTGGCTGCTTCAATAGCCATATTAAGCATCACACCGCTGTCTTTTCCTCCGCTGAAAGACACATATACTTTTCGGAAATTAGAATAGATAAAGTCAAAACGATTTACAGTAGCTTCGTAAACAGTAGTATTTTTATACGTTTTTGACATCTTTATATTTTTATAAGGTCTAATTTACAAAAAATCAAAGAAATAATACTTTTCTGAGATTGGTATTTAAGTTTCCCCTTATAATTTATTAGTTAAATGCTGTTAGTTCTGAGCATGTAACTTATAGCGCAAAAAACACTTCTTTCTTATCCACTTTAAGCGCTCGGGAGATAGCCACTGCAGTATTAACTCTCATAAAATACAATCCGCTGCCGGCATTATTCGGTTTTACCCTTGATTAGTTTTATTTACACTTTTAGGCAATACATAAAGCAAAAATACTTACAACCATAAGCTTCAACCAGTACAGTACACTCCAGCAAACTTTGATTTACCTTAAAAAAGACCAGTTTGTAAACAGACCTTAATAAATGCTATAAATCATCTGACAAACGATTTACGATTTAATAATTGCAACAATTTCTTTATAACCTTTCCGTTCGGCATGCTGTAAAGGCGTTACACCATCGTAATCCGCAATATCCATTTTAGCTCCTGCATCTTTTAAAATTTGAACGATTTGCTGGTATTTTTTACTTCCATCTCCTAAAATAACGGCTTCCATCAAAGCTGTCCAACCCAAACGATTCACATGATCGACAGGATAACTTTTAGTATTTGCCAATAATCGTACGGTTTCTACGTGACCACGTTCACAAGCGGGAATCAAAGCTGAACCGTAATACCGATTAAATACATCAAAACGAGCTCCGTTATCTAAAAAAAGCCGAACCAATTCAGTTTGTCCGCTGGCTCCGGCATATAAAAATGGGCTGTCCAAATTATCCGCTTGCTGATTAACATCTGCACCATGCTCTACCAGTAATTTTGCCATTTCAAAACTTTTGTTATTTACTGCAATCAATAATATCGAGCGTTTATTGTTGTCCGCAGTATTTACATTTGCACCGTTTTCCAAAGCTTTAGCAACCATTTGCAGGTTGTTCTTTTTAACTGCTTTTAAAATATTCTCCTCATTCATAATTTCTGTATTTACATCGTCTGTTCTTGAATGACATGAGGCTATCGTCACCATCATTGCCAATGCTATAAAAATTAATTTCATTTTTCTGTTCTACTATCAGATTAATAAACTATACTCCCCTTATAAATCAACGAATGTACAGGCGACATTCTTGAAACTGCTTCTGCAGAACAGCCTGCATCTATCAATACTATATCAGCATCATCGCCAGCTTTTGGCCATTGCTGAACACCTTTGTCGTCTAAAGGAATTGGTCCTGCTGTAGCCAGTTTTAACATTCTGGATAATCCAAACTCAGTAACCTGTCCATATAATTGGGCAGCTAAATTAGCTTTTTGCAAAACACTTCCGGTTCCCATCGTACTCCAATAATCTATAATACTGTCATTTCCTGTCATCACCTTTACACCGTGTTTTAACAATATTGGAATAGGCATAATTAATCCGCCAAACGGGATAGTAGAAATAATGCCAACTTGTGCTGCAGCCAATTTTTCTGCTATTTCTTCTTGTTTGTCCTTTTCTAAAGTCCCCAGTGCGAAAGCATGGCTGACAAATGTTTTTCCTTTTAAAAAATGATTTTCATTGACTTTCTCGATTAGGTATTCAATAGTTTTAAATCCAGACTCTCCTGATTCATGCAAGTGAATATCGATTCCCTTATTGTAATCCAATGCTAATTGAACGGTTGTATCTATCGTTTTTCCAATTGAGCCATCCACAGTTGAAGGATCCAGCCCGCCAATAAAGTCAACGTTCATTTTTGCAGCTTCTTTCATATACGGAAGCGAATCGGTATAATATAATCCGTGCTGAGGAAAAGCAACCAGCTCCGCGCCAAAGCTGTCTTTTTTGTTTTCTAAAGCGATTTCCAGATTTTTTAGTGAATCCATTTTGGAAGTAGGCTCAATATTAACATGGCTGCGGGCAAATCCTGTTCCAAAAGACTGCAATAATTCGATCAATTTTTCTGCTTTATACGTAGAGTTTTTCAGCATATTCCGAAGCGTTCTCTGTTCAAGCTCTATCATTCCTTTAATTCCACCCGAACGGCGTACCGCACGCCATCGGTCGGCATATAAAGTCTTGTCTAAATGGATGTGCATATCCTTAAACGATGGCAGCATAAGCAAGCCTTTGGCATCAATTGCGTTTATATCAGTTTGATTAGCACTTATTTTTTTAATTTTTCCGTCGGCTATATCAATCGTAAAAAGTTCTGTTTTTGTTCCGATGACTTCATCATTTTCATATTCGAAGCCAGTTTCTAACCGAACGTTTTTTAATTTAAAACTTTTTGATTTTATTTGACTTAAAAGTGTTTCATCTTCGTTTTGTGCAGTTTTAGCTGATTGTGATTTTGCATGCAACATCCCCGGAACAAGTGTTAACCCGGCAAGTCCTAAACTAGAGTTTCTTAAAAAATCTTTACGCGATAGGTTTATCTTTTCCATAATGAGTTTATTTTATGTTCACCACAAAGTACGCGATATAAATATTACTCACACTATCATAAAAACTGCGAATGCTTGTAAAATTTATCTTTTTAGAGTGTTTTCAAGTATTTGTCATTTTCCTGACAATCCAATTGTATTAAAAAAGAAGAAGTCAAAATAAGATAGAAGCATTTTTCTCTCGAAATTCAGTTGGCGTAACACCTGTTTGTGTTTTAAAAAAGTTAGAAAAATAAGCGTGATCAGCATATCCCAATTCAAAGGCAATTTCTTTAATTGACAATAATCTTTCAATTTGTAACAATCTTTTCGCTTCGGTACAAACGCGCTGCTGAATGAGTCCAGAAGCAGAAACTTTTAAATTTTTCTTGCATAAAATATTGAGATAATTTGCAGAAATATGCAATTGTTCCGCATAAAAAGCCACCGACTTTTGTTCTTTATAAAATTCATCAATAAGCATGTTAAACTTAGCCAGCCTCGGATTGGATTGATATACTTTAAATTCCGTAAAAGTGTGCTCTGCCTGCTTGCTTACTATTGCTGCAATAACCGCAGCCCGTGCATTAATCAAATGTACCAGCGAATCATCATTGTTTAACTCTTCCTTAATGGCATCAAATTCGTACATCAACATTGCAAAGGCATTATTTGTTAATTTTATAACCGGATGATTTTGATAATTGGTAAAAGAAAATCGAAAAAAAGGGGCAAATTGCTCAAAAAAAGCGCGCTCTATCATTAATTGATAGGCAATAGTTCCGTCGTTAATATCCCATTTGTGAATTTGTCCCGGAAACAAAACATGGATTTCCCGATTGCCAATTGTGTAATCTTTAGAATCAATACTGTGCGTTCCAGAAGCCCGATCAAAAAGTATGATGATAAAAAAATCGTGCTTATGTGGTTTATCAATATGTCGTTTACCATGCAATTCGTTAAACAGCAATTCCTCCCGCCCCGCCGATTGCTCTTGCCGATATCCCTGAATACTTACAACAGGTATAGAATCTTGACTTGTATTTTTTTGCATCTTTTTGAATATTAATTATAAATATAAAACCAAATATTCATTCGTAAACAAGTTCGCTTTAAGTGGGCAACCTAATCCTTTTTCCAAATACGATGGCTATATGATACACTTTTTTTAATCAGAAGCTCATTTATCCAAATTGACAACCAATGTAATACTTGCAAACCATAACTATGTCATTGATAATTAAAACAATGAGAATAGATTGAACATAGTACGATTTTTGTTTATTTTCGTGTTAAAGCGTTTTACTTTTCATTCAAAAATGGATTGTCATCTCTATCGTGTGTTACCCAAATCAATTTGGATGTATCGTATCCTATTTCTTCTGCAATTTTTAAATAATCTGTTTTAATAGTTTCAGGAATATCTTTTGTTCTTGACAAAATCCATAAATAATCCAGGTTTTTTCCTGCAACCAAAGCATATTGGTAATTTCCGTCTAATGCTACTACATTGTAACCAGAGTAAAAAGGACCAAAAAAACTTACTTTCAAAGCTGCAGTATCCTTATTTCCTCTAAACTTAGCTAAACCATCTGCTTTTTTCCATTCTTTTTCTATAAAATTATAGCCGCTGTTGAGTACAATGACATTTCCTTTTTCGTTTAAACTATATTGAGCAGAAACATTGTTTAGATTCTTTTCAAAACGGAAATCAAAACGGGCAATTTCGTACCAGGTTCCTAAGTATTTATTAACATCAAAATTTTCAACTGCTTTAGCATTTTTGGGAATAGATGTACAGGAATTCATAAGGGTAATAACTCCCGTGAAAAATAATACTCTTAAAATTTTATTTTTTATTTTCATTATATGTTTAATTGATTTTGTAATCTTCTCTTGCTAATCATATTGGAGGAAAACTACAGTTTCTTCACAGGATTTTGTTTATATACAAATTTATGAATAATCAATGAATTAGGTATATACTAATTAAGTACAATTTATGGATGAGTTTTCTCTAAAGTGTATAATTAATTTTAAGTTTTGCTATGTTTAACAACTCTGCCAGAGTTTGCTTATAAGTTACTGTCTAAAGTGTAAAACCTACCGCTTCACCACCTTAACCGTTCCACTATTGCCTTCAACCGTGGTAATAACAATAAAATACACACCGTTGCTGACGTTTTCCAGATTTATCTGGTTGTTGCCTGCAAACAAGCTTTGTTTAATCTCTTTACCGCTCATATCATATATCGTGTAACCCAACAGGGTATCTGTAGTTTCCACATTAACAATCCCCGTGGTTGGGTTGGGATAGACATTAAATGACAGTTTATTAAACTCATCCGTACCCATATTGCCCGAACCGCATTCGCTGTTTGCCAGTTTGGCAACAAAAAAATCGGCTTCGCCGGTACTGATTAAAGGATCTAACCCCAAATCGTTGTCCCAAAACAAATTGGCATCAAAGCTACCTCCGGCAATATAATTGCCGTCATTATCCACGGCAACGGCTGTCATTCTTTTACTGCTAATAGCTTCTCCCGCTATGTCGTGTACACCTAACACTTTTCCGGACTGCTTGTCAAAACGAACTAATATAGGATCAGGTTGGTAATTTTTTACTGGACGTACTATTTCTATATTATCCCAAAAATCCCCCCCTCCCTGTGCTCCAAGTACAACTTCATCATTTTTTACTGCAATGCCTTTACCATAACGTGGTGCAACTCCTTTGCCACTTCCTGCATAAGCTGCTGTAGCCTGTACCCATTGTACATCGCCATCACTGTTAAATTTGATAATCATAGGAACCGTTCCGTGAGCTCCGGGGGTAAAAAAATAGGGTTGAACAGATGAATCGGTCGGATCATATATTTTAACGTTGTTTTCATTGGGACGCCTAAAAAAACTCCCCCCCACATATACATCGGAGTCTTTATCCACAACCAAGGAAAAAATACAATTTGGGGGTAGATTTCCCCCGCCCGTAAGCTGAGAATAAATCTCCCTACGCCATACTTCACTACCATCATGATCATTTATAGCTAATATAAACGAACGTTCTACAAATGCTTTACTTTCATAAGAAAAAGGTAGCACAGAACCAGTTATATTTCCTCTCATTCCGGCAATATAATATTGTTTTTTGTTTTCATCATAAGCAAAACGAGTTCGTCCATAAGCATCAAAACCTGTATTTGGCGCAACAGGCAATTCAAAACTATTTACATAATTTAAATTGAGGTCATATTGTGCTATCAAAAATTTAAAATGGTTGGTGGTATCGTTTATAACAGTTACATTACCGTCTAAATGTGTACCGGTATCGAAGGCGACAATAAAATGTATTTTATTATTACTGATTGCCAAGTCCAAAACCCTGGATTGAAAATTAGAACTATTTACGTCACCTTGCAAAGCAACTCTTTTTACCAGTTTTCCGTCACTGTTGTATTTAACCAGATAGGTTGTTTTAAACCCTTCCTGTGGAATTTCTGCATTCCCATTTTTCAGATCTGCAAAAGGAACGGAATCAGTTTCTGTAAAGTGCAAAGGGGGGCGGATCCCCGGTCCATCACCGGGACTGTCATTCCTGACATTAACCCCTACATATACATTGTTTTGGTTATCTAATACTAAATTATATGCATCGTCATCCATCCACCCGCCTATGGTCTGGCTCCACCGTACTTCTCCCTCACAAGTGGTAGAAAACAAAAAAATATCTTTAGTTCCTCCTTCCCGAGCATTTGAAGTATTGTATGCCGGAACCGGTACGCCGTCCAAGTGGGTTGAGGGTGTCCATGCTCCGTTATAAATTGTTTCGCGGGGTCCTTTTAAAGTAGCTATAAAATAATAATTATTATCGGTTCCCGCCTTTATATCATGGATTTGTTCATCGTTTATCCCTCCTAATCCCCCCCACCTTCCTCCGCCGTTCATTGCCCATTGCCACTGGTAGGGTTGGGTTTGCTGGGCGTTGACAGATATTGAAAATAAAGAATGGAGAATGGAGAATAGAAGGATTTGGAAATTTATTAATTTGGGAATTTGAAAATGAGATGCTGACTTCTCGATACGCTCCGCTACTCGTAGTGACGGTTCAGTATAAAAGGATATGTGTATTTTTTGTTTCATAGTTTGTTAGTTTTTAAATGATAATTATATTTTGCAAGATCCCTCCGCTTCGGTGGGGATAACAGAAAAAAAAGTTAATAAAATCTAAAATTAATAAAAACGGCACTAAAAGTCAAGCTCTTAGCACCGTTTTTGAATTAAACAGGTTATTTTTTAATCAATTTTTCGGTCGCAATGCGTTTGCCGTCTGCTTCCAGTATAACAATATATGTTCCCGGAGCAAAATGGCTGATATCCAGTGTGATTTCGCCCGTTTTGCCGCTTACTTTCTGTTTGTACCGCTGTACGCCCAAAAGGTCATAAACTGCAATAACATCTGCGTTTTTGTACTTAGTACCCGTGCTAAACGTCAGCACTGTATTTTGTGAAGCAGGATTGGGTGACAGTATCAGCGAAGCAGCCTGCGTGGCTACGTTTGTTGTGGTTTTACTATAGATATCGGGCAGCTCTACCGGTACGGTGTCTGCACAATTTGGTCCGCTTACCACAAACAGATCCGGCGCTCCGGGCATATAAGCACCGCTGACGTAAAAATCAACCACAAAAGAGTTGAAGCCCGGATTAAGCACCAGCACAGACGGAACAAATGTTCCGTAAGCGTTAGCACTGTTCAGGTGTACCGTAACCGGGCTGCCCGTTGGGTTATTCATTTGAACGTAGTACTTGATTCCGCCCGGTATAATTTCCATCCTTTCAAAGTGAGGTTCAAATCCACAGTCATTTGGCGGGCATCTGTCCAGGTCAAACATAATAGAAGGAGTATTGCTGCCAAAGGTACAACCGTCCTGAGTAACCGTTAACTGGTAAATGCCACCCGTATTCACTGACTGGTTAGGAATAAAATAAGTTCCGCTTTGGGTAACCGCCCCGTTTACTTCCCATTTATAATTTTCATAAACGCCCAAAGGTCCTAACAAATACGCATCGCAAACCGTATAACAGCCATCCGGTACTACCCACAATGCGCGGTTTGGGTTATGAGGCACCTGCAGATAGCCAACAGCACTGCATCCGGACGTTTCGGTATAGGTTACGCTATACGCCCCGCCGTGGGTTACTTCTATCACCTTTCCGGTCATGCCGTTGCTCCAGTTATACACCCCTGTTACCGGTCCGGTTGCCGTTAATCGGATGGTGTACGGATCGCAATTAATCACGGTGTAACTAATGGCTGGCTGGGTTACCGGAGGATGTACCTCCACCGTTGCCGTAAAACTGTTGGTACACAGCGGATCGCTTGCCGCACGGGTATGGAAGGTATAGTTATACGTACCCGGAGACAGTCCGTTTAGGGTTAACGTCATATTGGTACTTCCGCTTACCCACGTATTATACCCCGCCGGCAGTGCCGGTCCGCTCCAGCGGTGTTCTACCACATTATCTGTGGTTATACCCACCAAAACAGTACCTCCGCCATAACACACACTGGTGTTTCCGTTGATAATAGCAAACGGAGGCTGACGCAAAACATAATTTTTAGGATAAAACACCATCTCATAGTTCTTACACCCTTTGTCATCCACCAATACCACCCAGTAACTTCCGCTTTGTACCGGCTGATAGGTCATGCCCGTACCTACTTGCTGATCACCGCGCATCCAGATGACATCGGCGGGAGGTGTTGACCCCAGTGGCGATTCATAAGTTAATGGTGTAGCATTACCATCGCAATAATCCGGATTAACGGGCAAAATAGTTCCTGTACTTAAATCAGTTTCATTGATAATTACTTCAACAGTATTAGTTGATGTGTAAGTACAACCATAAAGGGTAGTAACTTTTAAACTAACTTGATAATCATCCGGTTTCGCAAACTGAACTGGTGTGTGTTCTTCCTTTGTAATAAAAGATGTGCCATTAAAGCTCCATTCATAGGTGTTGTTGGGGTTATAATCCGGTGTGGTTAAAGTAATCACCTCCTCAGAACAATAATTTAACGGCGACAGCGTAAAGTTCGGATCCGGTTCGGGTTCTAAAGTTACCGTTACCGAAGTTTCACATTCCGGCGTACCCTGGGTAGAGTTTACTTTCATGGTATAAGTATAGGTACCCGGTCCTATGCTGCTTATGGTCGTACTGTTGCCGGATGCTCCTGCCGAAACGCCCGGTCCGGAATAAGCATAGCTCAGCGTACTAAGCGGTATATTATACGTTAGGGTGTTGTTGTGCAGCACCACTTTGTACGTACCATCGCCGTTACAGCTAATGGCGGTTTCCAGCTTGGCTTCGTATTTTTTTTCAACCGTATAGGTCCTAATCAAAGTACAGCCGTCGTAATCCAGATATGCCGTAACTGCATGTGCTCCCGGCACCGTACCTGTAAAGGTTGCTGTATCTGTACCCTGCCCTCCCGTTACGGTAAGGTGCTCACTGCCCGCCCACGAAATGGATGTTGGCGGATAGTCAGCATCCAGCTCTGCCGTAATCTGGTTACAGCCTGTCCATTCTGCCGATACACTGGCATTAGGATTTGGCGAAACGGTGCAACCATCCGGTCCCGGACTGCCTCCGCAGCTCTCCGTTACAAGGATATTATCTGATTTGACCAGACAGCCGTTTTTATCGGTTACCTCCAACGAATAGCTTCCGCCCGGATTCAATCCGATAATGGTATAATTGGGACTGGTACTTGATTGCAGTAAAGTTGTTCCTTTAAACCATTTAAATATCATAGAGGCTGTAATACCTGTAGATACGGTTGCCGACAGATTAATAGAACCATATTCCTGCGGACATACCACATAACTGTATAGCGGTGAAATGTACAGCTCTGTTTTTGGAAATACAATTGCGGTTTTTGACGCTGATACTCTGTTGCTGCACACTTCCAGTTCAAGCTCTATCGTTCTGGAAATATTATTAGACGTATTGTTGGTAAAGTTGTTATTTATGGTCAGGCTGCCACTTCCTGTATAGCTATAGGTATTCTGATAAACGCCGTCTATCAGTACCCGTACCTGCGCAGGAGCAGGCGGAGTCATCGTAATAGGAATATGCACACTGCCTGCTGCAGGGCAAATATCCGGTATGCTGCCAATAGTAACCACCGGGTTGTTTATCAGCTGAATCGTACGGGTTTGTGTAAAAATCACACCACACTTAACTACTTCCACCTGTAAAATTCCCGTTGCAGAAGTACTGATTTCGTTAAAACTTACAGTTACCGTATGGTCGTGAATACCATCAATAATACTTCCAAAATTGTCCGCTCCTGTACTACTCAAAATACTCCAACTTACAAGATCGGGTACTATCCCTTCCAGATCTACCGTAAATGTAGCACTACTGCTGGAACAAAATGCTGCCTGTCCGCTGTCATTGATAATATACGGATTAATAACTGCTTCATTAACAGTAAACTCAACTGGATCAGAACTACACGTTTTTCCGTTTTTTACAATCTGTTTAACCACACTTACCGTTGCCGGAGTACTGGTAAACTGTATATCTGCCTGTGCTCCGCTATTGTCGCCAATAACTTCTCCGTTATCCACGCTCCACAAATAAATAAAGCCCGGTTCTTCTTCACTCAGCGTATAGGTATAAGGCGTATCTATACATACGTGATCCGGTCCGTCGATAGTGCCGGTTATAACTGGTGTTTCTACAATTTCCACCGTCAGAGGATCTGCCATGCATCCGCCGTAATCTGCTGTGATAACATATGTTCCCGGGGTATTAAAAGAATGGGTAATTAGAGTTCCGATAGAAGTCTGTACCACATTTCCGTCTAACAATATCTGCCATCGCACAGATACCGCATTATGGGTTTCAAAAGACATAGTGGCTCCCTGACAATTGGTAAGTTCGTCACCCGTTATAATTTCCGGTCGCTCCAGTACCGAAAAAGGTATATCGGCATTTCCTATACAAAATCCATCGTCTATCAGGGTGTTGTTATATTCAACGCTTAAAACGTAATTTCCGGGCATTGCTCCGTCTACCACAATTTCGTTGCGCTGATCTGTATATACCAGCATAGGATGATTGGGATCTCCGTCTATCTTCCATTTAAAATCTGTTGCCGGCCATTGAGGGAGCTTAAAACGCCCCTGACCATCCTGACAGACTATGTCGGATCCTTTAATGATTGCTGTATCGAGGATGACCGGAATTTTTACCGTAGTCCAATGCGGGCAAGAACAATGCGAGAGGTAGTATACATAGCCAAAGCCATCTTCCGGATCTACGTGATCCCAAACTACTTCTACCGACGTACCGTGTTCTGCTATTATTGTTCCTCCTTCTACTCGCCATTCACCACCGCAACCGTCGGTTACGCTGTACGTTTCATGAGCTCCGTGACAAACCACAGAAGGACAGGAAACTTCAAATTCCAAAGCGTTTGCAATGTTTACCTCCCAGCTATACGTTGAACTACAATTACAACTGTTGGTAACCGTTAAAGTAATTAAATACACTCCCGGATGGTCGTAAGCGTGTGTAGGTTCAAAAAGGCTGGAGGTAGTGCCGTCTCCAAAGTCCCAAAGGTAATTGACAATAGGTGAACCTCCGTTGTCAACTGAAAGATTATTAAAAGAGATAGGTGAAAAAGTACAGAAGCTTTTTTGTCCCGGTTCAGGTCCGTCAAACTTAAACTCAGCGGTTGGATTGATCGTTTTTTCTATACAAATTGTCAATACCTCAACTGTACTGTCCTCATACGTTATAGTGAGTGTTAAACTTCCGTTACCGTTGCTACCCCATAATACAGTGGCGTTAGTATTACTGCTGCTTTATACAGTACCTCCGGTAGCCTGCCACTCAACGCTGACAACATCATTGGCAGAAAAACTGTAGTTTACCGTACTTTCTCCGCAAACACGAATACATACACCTAAAGAAATCTGCTCATAAAGATTTTTATACTGATCCTGACCTTCAGAATCATACTCAATACACCCCACTTCCTGATCCCACGTCAGGACAGGGTTGTGTGCTGTTTGCGCCTTTATACCTAAAGACCACAGGACAATCAGCATGATGCCCAATGCCCGAAAGAGCAATCTGGTAGTTTTTGTCATAATTAAGACTTTTTTGATTTGTAATCATACTTAATAAATTAGATTATTTAAAGGTTAATAATTATTTGAAATATGCTGTATCACTGTTAGATACAGTATCTGTATAAATTATCTCTTCTCAAAGTTCTATGACAAAAATTATAAAGCTGTGATTTTTTTTTATCGTATTAATGGAATCAAAATTCCGGCGAAATCGTTACAATTTTTGCTAGTAAGATTAAATTATGAGTGCAATTTAGAAAGCTTTAACAAGCAAGTCAATAGGTAAATTAACTATTTATTAAGTTAATTGGAGTTATAAAACCAAAAACACAGGGTAAACAAGTGATTTTTTATTGATTTATGTGTAAAGGACACAGAGGAAGGTATATTTAAATTATTTTATTTAAATCAATTATTCCATATTTTACACAATATAAAATAGCAGACATCATATCGGGAAAATTATATTTTCGCTGTATATTTTGTTTATGGGCGTTAATTGTTCTGGTACTTATATTTAGGTTATTTGCAATATCTTTGGGCTTGACTCCTTTTGCGGTTAGTTCTATAATCTCCAGTTCTCTTTCCGTAAACTGGATTTCCATACTTTCAACGTCAACATTTAAATTGACCTTGATTTCATCTATGACAGAAGCCAAACCCTGCTCAAAATAAAAACCGTTGTCTTTCAGATTCCAGATTGCATCTTCCAACTCTTTGGGAGGTGTGTTTTTAGTAAAGTAACCTTGTGCCCCCATCCTGATTACTTTTTTTATTGTATCTGTATCTCTCATAAGGGTAAGTATGGCCGTTTTAATATGAGGAAAGCGCTCTTTAATATTTTGATACGTTTCAAAACCATCCATTACAGGCATTTGCAAATCCAACAGCAATATGTCAACCGGTATGTATTCCAACCGTTCTAAAAGTTCTGCTCCGTTAGATGCTTCAAGAACAACAGCCATATCCTTAAAATCCCTGATTAAAATTGCCAGAGTTTTTCTAAATAAAGTATGATCGTCTGTAATTGCTATTCGTAACATAGTCAAATATATTAATAAATAATGTTGAATCTATAATTGCTTTTTTAAATGGATTTGTATTTTATTTCCTTTGTCAACCGGAATCTGCATCAATTGAGCTCCCATATATTTAATTCGTGAAGTTATATTTTTTAAGCCCATTCCGTAAGAGATTTTTAAGCTTTTGTAAAAATCAAATGAATTGCCGTCATCTGTAACTTCCAGAATAATATATTTACTTTTGTCCCGGATTGCAAAATCTATACAACTACATTTACCGTGTTTGATTGCGTTGGTAACCAACTCCTGTATTATTTTATACAGTTCATAGCCTTGTGCTGACGGAATATCTATATTTTCTGCATAATACTCTTCATTAATATCAATTTCGTTCCATTTTCTCACTCTTTCAAAATAGCTCTTCAACGTTGAAACTAATCCCAAGCTATCTAACATTGGTGGCATAAGGTTATAGCTAATATTTCCAATATCGGCAAGTATGTTGCTCAGTGTACTTTCTACTTCCAAAAATATACTTTTTTTAAAATCGTCTTTTTCTTTGCGATAAAGGATGGTAATATAGTTTTGCACAGCGCTTAAATCTCCGCTAACGCTATCGTGTAAATCGGACGCAATCCGCTTGCGCTCTTTTTTTTCGGTTTCCAAAGTTATATGGAGTAAAGCATCAGACTCCTCCCTGTTCATATTGTGTACTTTGGTACGATACAGCAAAACAATTAAAACAATACCCAAAACAGAAAGTAACATAATTACTGTTCCAATCCAAAAAAATATTTTTATACCCGCTTCATGTTCCATACCCCGATAATTAAACAAGTCCTCAAAATAAGCGTTGCAATAATATTAACCAGCCAAATATCAAAAAGATACACTCTATTTTCAAATATAAAACAACTTAGCAAAAATAAAAATGAAGTACTCGAATAATATATTGCCAATCCGGAAACAAAATAGAAATTAGAGTCCTTAAGCAGATTCGGAATCTCCATTTTCTGAAAAAGCTGTTTAAACCATATATACGAAAAAAAGAAAACAAACAATGTTATTGCTATTTTATTTATAGCATTTGCCACAAGCGACTGATATTCTTTCCAAAAATAAAAAGACAAGATGTATGTAGTTAGTAATACAATGAAAGATATAGTAAAAACTTTTTTATAGGAAGAGCGAAGTAGTTTGTAAAAAAAATAATATATAGTCAAAAACTCTAATAATGAATATATCTGAAACCAGTAAGTTGTATTAACTTTAAGAATAAAAGTACCTATCCCCTCATATAGTGTTGCAATAAAAGTAAGCCATACAAAGGGTTGAATAGAATCTGAAACAACAAAAGCTCTTTTTTTCAGGAATAATACAATGAGAGGAATTATTCCAGCAAAAAGAGCTGCATATGTAATAGAATAATACAACATTAAAGTTTTATCAAAACACTGTATTGAGGACAAATATTAGGACAAGGCGATAAATTTTCAAGAATAACACCTTGTGTTATATCTTCTCCCTGTATATCTACCCCTACCAACACCAGATTATTTTTTCCGGATGTTGCATCATAACCATTGTAAATACGAATCCCTATGCAGTTTTCCTGCTCTAAAATAAGATTAAGTTTATTGCTTCCCGCAAAAAATGATTTGATAGCCCCCGGATTGTTTTCCTGAAAAGCATGTGTATATTCAATTGCCTGATCTAGTGTAATAACATCTGAAGAATCTCTATTTATTTCCATAATTAAAAGTTTTATTAACAAATATACACATTGCTAAAGCTTATAGTCAATAGGTAATTTACCTATTTTTAAAAAATATACTAAATAAGAATGTTTTAGTTGACAAATAAATTATAATTATTTTCTATCTTCTATTGAATTGCCCTCAAATTTCACCTATTTGCTTTTAAAACACATTTAGTTTTATTTCCAAAATAAAGCCAAAAAGTCTATTCAGAGAAGCATAGGCTTTGTAAGTGTTTGTAATTATTAATCATGAACTGCTCTTAAATAAACTGCTTTGGACTGTAATGATTGCGAGGTAATTTGCCAATCTGCTTGAAAATAGCTTATCGGCATTAAACAATGCCTTTTGCCGATTCTTAACTCTTGCTTGAATAATTTATTTACATACTAAAAGCGATAAACAAATCCGATTAAGTGTTTTTCATTAAAAAAAATGAAGATAGCAAAGATTTTTCATAGCCTTAATATTCTATATCCCTTTCCGTTTTTGACGTAATAGTTAAAAACAAAAAACCTGCAAATTCTATAAAATGCAGGTTTTTACTAGGTTTTACTAAAAAGTAACTTCGTTAACTATGTGGGCGATGAGGGATTCGAACCCCCGACCCTCTGGGTGTAAACCAGATGCTCTGAACCAACTGAGCTAATCGCCCGAAATATCTTTTATTCTTGTAAATGTGTGGGCGATGAGGGATTCGAACCCCCGACCCTCTGGGTGTAAACCAGATGCTCTGAACCAACTGAGCTAATCGCCCGAATATTTTTTAATTTCGGTAATATACGGTATGCTTTTAGAAAAAATGGTGGGCGATGAGGGATTCGAACCCCCGACCCTCTGGGTGTAAACCAGATGCTCTGAACCAACTGAGCTAATCGCCCTTTTTTCTTATCTTAAGAACGTGTAACCGTCTGAACGATTACGGGTGCAAATATACAACGGGATTTTAACTTTGCAAGCTTTTTCTTATCTTTTTTATAAAATTTCTGCAACTACAAATGTACTTCCGCCTATGTAAATCAAGTCTTCTTGCGTAGCCAATAATTTTGCTTTTTCATAAGCTTCTGAAACTGAATTTACAATCTCTCCTTTTAATCCAAATTCTGCTGCTTTTAGAGCTAAAACAGATGCATCCATTCCACGCAAAATTTTTGGAGAGGTAAACAAATATTTTGCTGTTTTAGGCAATAAAGGTAAAATAGAATCCAAATCTTTATCGCTAACTACACCAAAAACAATATACAAATCTTTATATTTTTCCGACATCAGCTGCTCAACAACTATTTTTAAGCCATGCTCATTGTGCGCTGTATCTGCTATCACTTTAGGATTTTTGCCTAAAATTTGCCATCTGCCCTGTAAATTTGTATTATCAATTACATGCATCAAACCTTCTTTCTCCGCCTGTTTAGAAATTTTAAAATGCGTACGGAGCAAATCAATCGCCTGTCTTGCTGTGCGGACGTTATATTTTTGATAACTCCCTTTTAAATCGGTTTCAAACTGGTTTTCTGCAAAGCTTTCTGACGCAAAATAGATAGGAGCTCTGAGATCATTAGATTTTGCAATAAACACCGGTTTTGTTTCAGTCGTATATTCTCCGATGACAACAGGAGTTTCTTTTTTGATAATCCCTGCTTTTTCTCCGGCTATTTCTGGCAGTGTATTTCCCAAAAAAGCTGTATGATCTTTTCCTATATTCGTAATTACTGAAACCAGTGGTTCAATAATATTGGTAGCATCTAACCTTCCTCCCATGCCTACTTCTATAACCGCTACATCAACTTTTTCTACCTTAAAATATTCAAAAGCCATACCTACTGTCATTTCAAAAAAACTGAGTGCATTTGCCTCAAAAAATGCTTTGTTTTTTTCAATGAAATCAACCACAAAAGACTGTGGAATTTCTATGCCATTAATTTTTATTCGCTCTCTAAAATCTTTTAAATGCGGAGAAGTGTACAAGCCCACTTTATAACCTGCTTCCTGAAGTACAGAAGCAATCATAGATGAAGTTGATCCTTTGCCATTGGTTCCGGCAATATGAATAGTTTTTATTTCTTTTTGCGGATTTCCTAAATGATTTGACAATTTAACAGCATTAGACAAATCTGCTTTATATGCCACTGCTCCTTTTTGCTGATACATAGGCAACTGACTGTACATCCAGTTCAGCGTATCCTGATAAGTCATAAATTTAAGTTCCTACTTTAAAGTTAATTACAATAAATCCTATTTGAACTGCAGGTGCTTTATCATCTGAATTCCATCTAAATGTTTTTGCTGTAGCAATAGCTGCATCAACCAAACACGATGCTGAATTGGTAGTTCCTTTTGTTTGTTGTGCAGAAATAACTCTGCCGCTCTTATCCACTCTTATTTCGATTACTACGGTTCCGGTTTCATTACAATTTGGTTCTACTTTTCCGCGTGTTGCCAAACTTCTGTTTGTCAATCCCCAGCCTAAACCGCTTCCACTTCCCGCGCCTGTTCCTCTACCTGTTCCGTAAGTTGTATTAGCATACATATCTCCGGTCAATTTTCCCTGATCGCCTTCTGCATCTGAATTTCCCTGACCTGTTCTTGCTCCTGATGTATTTTGTCCGCTCAACAGGCTTTCCAAAGCATCAGTTGTACTTTTACTGGGTTTGGGATCTGATTTTGGTTCCGGCTTTGGAGCAGGTTTAGTTTCTGTTTTAGGTATATTATCTGTTTTGGCTACAACAGGTGTTTCTATTTTGTTTTGCGTTACTATTGGTTCGGCTGCTTCAGGAACAGATACAGTTTGAGACTGTGCCTGGATCTGCACAATTTCTTTAGGCTGAATTTCTCCTTTTCCATACTCGCTATTTCCGAAACTAATAGCAATTTCTCCTCCCATTAAATAAGGCTCTTCTTCCGGCTGAGATATTTTGTAGAAAAAAAACAGCAAAAATAGCAAAGCAAATACTGTGGAAGTAATTGCAAATGCTTTTTTTTCACTTTCTGTCTGTAATATTTTCATTTTTATTTCGGCTCTACCGCCAATACTATTTTATAATTATTTCTATAGGCAATATCCATCACAAAGACGGCATCCTCTACGGGAACACCTTTAGCCACGTGCAAAACAATATTGGGTTCTTCCTGTTCTCCTAATTTTGCTTTTAGGCCTTCTTCTAAAGTTTCAGGTAAAAATTCATCCTGATCTATAAAATAATTGGATTGCTTATCTACACTAACTGCAACTGTTTCTACTGCATCAGATTTTCCGTCAGAATTAGGCAAAACCAAATCCAGAGCATTCGTTGTTGTCATAGTTGTAATAGCCACCATAAAGAAAATCAACAACAAAAAAACAATATCTGTCATTGATGACATATTAAACTCGGCTGTTATCTTATTTCTTCCTCTTATATTCATTATACAGGCTCATTTAATAAATCTAAAAACTCTACAGCATTTGCTTCTAACTGATGAATAATTTTATCAATTTTACTCACTAAGTGATTATAACCTACATAAGCAATAATACCGACGATTAAACCAAAAACGGTAGTCATCATCGCAGTATATACTCCTTCTGACAAGACGCTCATATCAATTCTTGCCGACCCGTTGGCCGCCATTTCATGGAAGGCAATAACCATTCCCACTACAGTTCCCAAAAAACCGGTCATCGGACCTGCTCCGGAAAGCGTTGCCAGCAGATTAATATTTTTTTCCATTTTATAAACCTCCAATTTTCCGGCATTTTCAATAGCTGTATTAATATCCTGTAACGGTTTGCCTATACGAGAAATTCCTTTAGCTATCAGCCTTGAAACCGGACTGTTGGTATTTGCACACAACATTTTAGCTTGGTCAATTTTTCCTTGAGATAAAAACATTTTAATTTGAGCCATAAAATTTTCATCCACCTTTGCTACCTTTTTAATAGCAAAAAACCGCTCCAAATAAAGATAAACAGCTAAAAAGAGCATGATAAAAATTACAACCATAATAGCTTGTCCGATAGGACCTCCACTGAAAATAATTTCGCTCAAAGCCAATTCTTTACCTGCTGCATGATTTCCCTGTTCAATTGCATTCGATAATGTTTCTGCTGTAGCTGTTGTGTCTACCTGTAAAAAATGAAACATAAATAATTTAGTTTTAAGTTTGATTAATGTTTATTATCAATATCAAATTACGTTCCTCAATATAACTTATAAAAATGTATCGTTTTATTTTTTTTCATATCACTAAAATAATGGCTTAAAATCCAAAACGTTACAAATTGCGTTTATATAGGAAAATATTTTTGTTTTGAGTGTCAAATATATAAATGTTTTGAGTATATTTTTTCTCTTTACGAGGATTCTTTCCGCAAACAAACGGAATATTTATCATTTTAACTCTACATTAATAAATTTATTGTTTCTCATCAAAAAAATCATAGATTTTGCCCGAGCTATGATCTCTTTCTGCTCCTGTTACACTTGCGAGAACATTCACTTCATTTCGCAACCTAAGTACTCCCAAAAGCGCAAATATCAAAGCTTCTTTATAATCGATAATTAAATTTTTAGGTTTTTCAAAAATAAGCTCGGGAGAATAATGTCGAATTCTGTGAAGTAAAAAATTATTGTGTGCTCCTCCTCCGGTTACCAATACCCTACTTTTATTATTTAACGGAATTCCATCGGCTATCTGCATAGCAATATGTTCCACCAATGTTGCCAAAAAATCAGATACGGATAAATTGTATTTTTTCAGGATGGGATTAACCGAACTATTTACGAATTCCATTCCAAGCGATTTTGGAGGAAGTTCTCTGTAATATGTCAACGAATTCAGTTCTTTCAGTAAATTATTATCTACTTTTCCCCTTTCAGCCCAAAGTCCGTTTTTATCATAAGCTTTTCCCTCTTTTTGTGCTTGTTCATTTAATAATACATTAACCGGAACAAGATCATATGCTACTCTGCTCTGTTCATTTTCAAAAGAAATATTAGCAAATCCTCCTAAGTTGAGACAAGCTTTATATTCTCCGAATAATAAGCGATCGCCAATAGGCACTAACGGAGCCCCTTGTCCTTCCAAAGACACGTCTTCAACCCTAAAATCACACACAACCTTTTGCTGAAGCAAGTCGGTTAAAACAGGCATATTTCCAATTTGCAAAGTATACCCTAAATCCGGACGATGAAATACGGTATGCCCGTGCGAACAAACTGCATCTATGTATTTTAAACTATACTGTTCAATAAATTGTCTGATTACGCTTGCCAAGTGTACGGTATATCGCTCATCTAAGTGCAGTACTTCTTCTTTGTCCAACAGCAATGCCTTTTCTAATCTCTCTTTCCACAGCTGAGAATATTCAATGGTTTCTGCTTCTAAAATATTAAATTTCCAATGTTTATTTTCATAAATTAATTCGACATATACCAGATCAATTCCGTCTAAAGAAGTTCCGGACATAACGCCTATAACCTTATACTGATTTTTCATAGCCATAAATTTACATAATGTTCATTGAAAAATTAATTTTATTCCTATATATTTGAGGTCTTTAAAATAACTAAACAAAATTAAATACTTATAATGGATTTTAAATTAACAGAAGAGCAGTTGATGATTCAACAGGCTGCCCGTGATTTTGCGCAAACAGAGTTATTGCCTGGTGTAATTGAAAGAGATGAAAAGCAAATTTTTCCGGCAGAACAAGTTAAAAAACTTGGAGAATTGGGTTTTTTAGGAATGATGGTAGATCCGCAATATGGAGGAAGTGGTTTAGACAGCGTATCTTATGTTTTAGCTATGGAGGAAATTGCTAAAGTTGATGCTTCTGCTGCTGTTGTTATGTCTGTGAATAATTCATTGGTATGTGCTGGTTTAGAGAAATATGCAAATGAGGAACAAAAGCAAAAATATCTAAAGCCTTTGGCTTCAGGAGAAGTTATCGGAGCATTTTGTTTATCAGAACCAGAAGCTGGTTCTGATGCTACTTCTCAAAAAACAACCGCTATTGACATGGGAGATTATTACCTGTTAAACGGAACAAAAAACTGGATTACAAATGGCGGAACTGCATCTTACTATATTGTAATTGCACATACTCATCCTGAAAAAAAACACAAAGGGATTAATGCTTTTATCGTTGAAAAAGGATGGGAAGGTTTTGAAATTGGATTAAAAGAACAAAAAATGGGAATCAGAGGCTCTGACACTCATTCTCTTATGTTTACAGACGTAAAAGTACCTAAAGCCAACCGCATCGGAGAAGATGGTTTTGGTTTTACGTTTGCAATGAATGTTTTAAACGGAGGGCGTATCGGAATTGCTTCTCAGGCTTTGGGAATTGCACAGGGAGCGTATGAATTAGCTTTAAAATATGCCAAAGAACGCAAAGCTTTTGGGACAGAGATTATAAATCATCAAGCTATCGCTTTCAAATTAGCAGATATGGCTACTCATATCTCAGCTGCCAGAATGCTTTGTTTTAAAGCTGCTGCCGAGAAAGACGCAGGACAAGATATTTCCATTTCGGGAGCAATGGCTAAACTATATGCTTCTCAAACTGCTATGGACACTACAGTTGAAGCTGTTCAAATTCACGGCGGTAACGGATATGTAAAAGAATATCATGTTGAAAGAATGATGCGCGATGCTAAAATAACTCAGATTTACGAAGGAACTTCTGAAATTCAGAAAATTGTTATCTCAAGAGGAATTTCTAAATAATAAACTTTGGTGTTGTTTAACATCAGAAAGGAAACCGTCTCTTTTATAAAAATCGGGACGGTTTTTTTATATTTCAAAAATCGAATAAAAGTGATATTATTATCCTTGTTGTGCATTACAAACGTTGGAGATTGCAAAAATGCTCTTACTTTGTATAATACTTCTTTTTCATCCATAAACTCACTCGTACAAGTAGAATCAACACAGGAACTTCAACTAAAGGTCCGACAACTCCAACAAAAGCTTGAGGCGAATGAATTCCAAATACAGCAATAGCAACAGCAATCGCTAATTCAAAATTATTACCAGCTGCAGTAAAAGAAATAGCCGCATTTTTATCATAATCCACCTGCATTGACTTATTTACGAAGAAACTAACAAAGAACATTAATACAAAATAGATAACAAGTGGAATAGCAACTTTAACTACCTGCATAGGTAACTGAACAATTTGTTCTCCTTTTAAGCTAAACATAAGCACAATGGTAAACAGTAAAGCATATAAAGTAAAGGGTGAGATAAAAGGGATAAACTTACGCTTAAACCAATCCTCTCCTTTTATTTTAATGAAATACTTATGACTTAAAAATCCTGCCAAAAAAGGAATTCCTAAATAAATAAGCACACTTTGTACAACATCGCTCATCTTAATTGAAATAGCATACTCAGCAAATCCAAAATAAGAAGGTAGTACGTTGATAAAAAGCCAAACAAAGAAGCTGTAAAACAGCACTTGGAAAACACTATTTAAGGCAATCAGCAAGGCAGCATATTCTCTATTGCCCTTCGCTAAATCATTCCATACAATTACCATAGCAATACATCTTGCTAAACCAATTAGAATTAGACCGACCATATAATCTGGTTCATCCCGCATGAAAATAATAGCTAAAACAAACATTAAAACAGGTCCTACAATCCAGTTTAAGAAAAGAGATAAGCTCAGTACTTTCTTATCCTTAAAAGCCATGGGCAACAGATTATAATCAACTTTAGCCAGTGGAGGATACATCATGATGATTAACCCTATAGCCAGCGGAATATTGGTAGCTCCAGTAGACAGTTTATCCATTACATTAGAAACACCTGGAAATACATTGCCTATCAAAACACCAATCCCCATAGCTAAGAAAATCCAAAGAGTTAGGTATCGATCTAAAAATTTCATTCTAACTTGCATAACCTACTTTTTAATTTGTGATACGATGTAAAACATTTCACTTGCAATTTCAATACTTCGATTAAAATATCCTGCTTGTTGGTTTGCTGTTCCATCAAATGCCTTAGGATCCTCGAATGTAATAGGGATTCTTCGCTCAGCACCTGCTATAAAAGGACAACCTCCATCAGCCTGTGAACAAGTCATTATGGCTGCAAAATCACCACTTGGATTAAAAGCAGCGTCGTACTTCTTAGAAAACCCAATAATAGGAACTCCATTATCACTGTACTTTATAGCATAAATAGGATTCTCTCCTTCTGCAATTTTAAACACGTCAAGTCCTTGTTCTTTCAGAACTGTAGCAACCATGGGATACATAGCTGTTTGCTCGGTTCCTCCTGAATAACAAGTAACATTTGGAATACCGTAGTAACTAGCCGCTACTTGCATCCAAATCTGAGTCAAATGACTTCTTCTTGAATTATGTGTACAGATAAAATTGATTCGAATTGGAGATTTTGAATCAAGCTTAGATTGAATATAAGCCACCAAGGGAGCCAAAACTTCTTTTCTACTATCACTTATCATTTGTGATTCAACTATAGTACTAATTGTAGCTGATAATGCCTTATACATCTTTTACTTATTAAAGATTAACAACATCCAGCGTTAAGATCGCAACAACTAGTTGGAGTTGCCTGTTTACTTGGTGTAATTCCACAAGCATCTTCAGCCAAACAAGCTGTCAATGTGTTTTTTAATAAAAAATGAGTTCCATTAAATGCTAAGAAATACTTTCCTATTGTTTCTTTACCTTGAACTTCTACTTCAATCTCTGCATCAACAATACCTAATTTTGTTTCTGACAAGCGAATAATATTAAGCAATTTACCTGCTTTTAAGCGATGTTCATAATCATCTGCATTCCACAATTGGAAATTTACTTTAACCTCTTCTCTTATTGTCCCCCCGCAGTCAATATACTTTTTTGTTACTTGACCTACTTCTGTTATATGGAAGTGTTCTGCTACAAACGTTCCATCTTCAAATTGAAAATCTACTCGATCTAGATTTGCTAAAACTGCTTTTACTTCTGATAATTTCATACTCTACTTATTTTAGTTTTACTTATAATCGCAATATTACGATGATTATACATAAAAAGTATTAACAACAATCCCTTGCTTCTATTTTTTGAGTGAAGAATAATTCAAACTCTTTAAAAAATTCATTCCACACGGTATCGTCAATACAATAACAAACGGATTTACCCTCAATTGTTCCTTTGATAAGTCCGCTATTCTTAAGCTCTTTTAAATGTTGTGAAATAGTGGCTTGAGCCAAACCAAGCTCTTCTACTAAATCATTGCAAATGCAAGCCTCCTGATTGATAATATACTGAAGAATGGCAAGTCTTGCCGGATGCCCTAAAACCTTAAACATAAGCGACAATCTATTCTTTTTATCACTAAATAATTCTGATTTTGTTACTCCCATTGTTTAATACGCTATTACATATCGCAATATTACGATGAATATTTAAACTGACAAAATGTTTTGCTTTGTACCATTTAATATCATAAACTTTGTACCTGATTAATATATTTACTTTTGTTATCTGTGGTAATAAATGAAGCATTCTATCACTAAAGAAAAAATTTATGTATGTTTTTTAAACAAACTAATAAAGCTCTATCTATCTTAATTAAAAGAATCACTAAAAATGAATATTCGAACTCACAAAATAAACAATACAACAATTGCAGAAATAATTTCAGATAAAGAAATAATTAAACATACTGAAGATGCACTGGAATTGTTAGGGAATGTATACTTCCAAGATATTGATAAAGTAATTATTCATCAGAAAAATCTAACCACAGACTTTTTTGATTTAAAAAACAAAATTGCGGGAGATATTCTTCAAAAGTTTTCTAATTATAGAGTCTATCTAGTAATAATTGGAGACTTTTCAAAATTTACAAGTAATAGTTTAAGGGATTTTATCTATGAAAGTAACAAAGGAAAACATGTTAATTTTGTTGCTAATATAGGTGATGCATTAAAACTCTTCAGCAGATAATTTTTTTTAAGGACTCAATTATATGTAAACCTTAAACTCATAAGAAGAATAGCCTTATAAAATAATATAATTCGTTTTTTATCTTCATTTATTTTACTTAAATTTAGTATTAATAAAATCCATTATATATTTTAAACAACCCGTTTCTTTAAATTATTAAAAAAAATTAGCAGTATTAATTTATTCATATACCGCATTTTTATTAAATTAGTTATCTTAGTTAATATCTATAGTTCTATATCCGTCAAATGACTGAGCGTAATTATGTCTGATCATAAACTGATTACATAACTATAAAAATGAAATCTAAATTCTTTTTCTAGCTTTTTGTATAAAGAGAATTGTGGCTTATAGTTATATTATTTTTTTCTTTTAGTAGTACTTAGTTCAATATTAGCAGTTTCAAAGAAACCTAATTGAATTTGAATTGGTAAGTACCCTTTAATGCTATCCTTATCTATCTAACGAGCGCTGTTAAGAATAAGATTAAACCAAAAACAAACAGGAGTATAGCATAGAGATAAACGGGTGGATTGTTTTTTCGTTTTCTTGCTTTTTCAATTTTGGCTAAGGCTTTAAAATAGGATTCGTACAATTCACCTTGCGTATCTAAAGCCTTCATCTGATCCATAAATTGTAGTACGAAACTAAAATACACCTCTGCTTCTTGTTTTCCTTCTTCATTGTTTTTGGATAGTAGATCATAAGCTATTAAAGTATTATTTTTCAATCGAATCTTTAGTCCCGGAGCAGGATTATCCCAATTCAACCAAGTGAACTTCAGGTCTATCCAATAGGAGTGAATTTTTGCATAGGGAATATCTCCAAATACTTTGGATTGTATTCCAGATGGAGACAGAGTTACGGTTTCGCGTCCTTGGCGTGTAGATTGAATAATCTTAAAAACGCAATACCCACAAATCATTACTATCAAGAGGATAATAAAAAAAGTAGCTGACTCAATATAACTAGAGTTTTTAATTAAGAAAAAACTTTCAATAAAGAGTAGGGATATGAGCAGTGCAAATCCACCTATAATAGTACCAAGTAGTCTGTAAATGTATTTGGCTTTGATCAATCTAAATTTAAAACTTGCTTTTTCCATCTGTTTTTAATTTTTCATAGTTCTATTTCCATGTATTTCTGTACTATTTGCTTCGTATAGGATCCAGGAATCGGAAGTTCTGTTACAGCCAATTTTATTGGATAGTTTCCAATCTGTATTATCATTTGTGGTCTATCTAATTTGATGATTCCTTTGTATTTAACTTTCAATCCTACCTCAAAAACAAAGGCAAAAGTAATTGTTCCGGATACTGTTACCTGTTTTTGTGTTCCCTGCATTAATTCCTGCTTTTGTTCCGAGAGCTGGATATAACGCACTCCATAACACAGCAGAGAGTGAGGGAGTCTAGTGATTTCTACTTCAGCATTTGTCAATATAGCTGAATTGATTATCCTATATCCTCCAGAAATGAGATAACTAAAATCAACGGAAACTTCCTCACCATTATCAAACTTGAAACTGAATCCTTGCCTGCGTCCACCTACTCCGACCAGCTGCCCTCGGATCACTTCTTTTTTAGAGTGTATTTTATCTTTTTCAAACAATATTGCTTTCTTGCGATATGCCAAGAACATCCATCGAAAAGCAAATATCGTAATCCATACCGTGAAGATAGCAAGCGTGCCAAAAATTAATACTACTAATCCTAAATCAATGATCTCCGCATCTTTTATGCTGTAACGATTTGACCGTATTTCATCATAAACCAAACGAATAAGGAGGTAGCTTAAGTAAGTTAAACAACCAGTAAGTATCAGACCTACCCACTTATTTGCTTGCGCAGAACGATAACGCATGATTAAGTCTTTTCTTTCTTTTTTGCTAAGTGTTTGTTTGTTTCTAATCATTTTTTATCTATTTTCAACTCAAATGTAAACTCACAGTCTCTACCTTCAGGATGAACTATCCGAATGTATTTCTTTTGAGATTCTTCATCCACCTCAAAATAAACTATACTGTTTTTAGCTATAGATTGTCCATTAAGTTTTGTGTTCTCGGCAATATGTGCCTGAATTGGCTTTCCCTCTTTGCTGAGAACAATTTCTCCACACACGGGCAACCCTGCTATATATTGGACATCCAGCAGATGACCTCTTATAGTTTCTTCCCTTAGATACACACTCCAATCTTTATCAAAAACAAACCCAAAAAAATCTGTAGATTCTGAAAGTGTTACCCACCAAATATCGTCTAAAGTAGCGTGTTCTTTTTTCTTAACATCAAATCTATTGCGCCATCTTATGCGTGTCCCTTTGGGTAAAGAAAGCCTAGGAAAGTCTAAATCTGTATCCAACACCGTGTTTTGTGTACGCTCTAGCTTACGATCATTGAGTTCCGCCCGCCATTTATAAAACACCTGATTGTCTAAATAAACGTAAGCACCATATATTCCTAGCATCAGGATTAATCCACCTATAAAGATCAGGAAGCCACTTCCTATCTTACCGCCTAAAGAAGTAGTGACTATAAACCACTTTTTAGCTAAGAATAGTAACAGCCCTCCTATTAAGAGGTAAACATACCAGAGCGTAATGGCAAAGTAATAGATCAAGTATAATATTCCTACCATAGTTTTCTTAATTCAGCTTATTCAATTTTTTTTAAATATTACAAATCCCTGTGAGGGGATGCTCTCAAAAAGCACGATATAAGTTTGAGGAAGCACAACGTCTTTAATTCTATCAAATTTAATATCTTCATACAAAAACCAAGACTGCTCTTGATAGGGTACAGATATGCCTTCTGCTTGTGGGAAGTTTTGTGTGAAGTATCGACTGCTCCAATCTGCAGAAGAGGTTGTAAGTTTTTTGTCACTCTGTTTGTCAAACACATGGAATCTTACGGTTTGTATTTCGGAGTCATCTGTTTCAGGCTCTACAGTCAACTTGATATAATATTCTTCCAAAAAATCATCTACTATAAAGCTGGTTTGCGCTTTTGCCAACTTAAGCATACCTAATACGATAATCAAATTAGTTAACCAATGTGAACCTATATTAAGTGTATGTTTTCTCATCCGAATTTCTATTGATTTTTATGTGATGTCCCTTTAATACGTTTTCTTATTTCTATTGTCTCTTGCAATTCTTTTATTGAAGAATCTGTGATTTCCTCTGGGGGAGTTTCAACTGGATCCCCATTTCCGTTATGCTTATACAGATGAAATGAAGAAGTAATATCTTGATCATTATTTAAAAATTCGACAATAGTTTTTGAGGCTATTTGAAAACTTTCTAGATCCATTCCTTCACTTTCCATAGCTATAAGGTACCATTTCGGTTGAGAAGCTTGTAGCTGTTTAGAATGGCTGCGATTGTTAAACTTGGGTGCATGTCGATGCAGCTGCTTTTTAAGTTCTGCTTCGGATTCGAAAATAAAATTTCCAACAAGTTGTAAACCTAAGTTTGAGGCAGTATCTTTTTCCTCGCTATTGTCCAATAGAAACTTGATAGATTTAAGTTTTTTTGGCTTTCCTATTTCAGAGCTTTTAAGTTGTTTCCAAGCTCCCTTTTCATTTTGTAGATACAGATAGAAGTTTCTCTCTTTCGTATGAGTCAAAAAGTTCAGGATCTGCGTATCTTTATTCAGTGCGTTCAACTGATCTAGCTCCTCAATTTTTGTACTCTTGATATAGGGAACTAAGCGAAGCTTGGCTAAGCTATCGTTGGTGTACATATATATTGCGCCCTCCTCCGCAATTGCATTTCTTAACAATACGGGATACTGGTCTATACGTTGCTGAGAATATGTCATCATATCTCTCATAGGTTTTGTTTTGTAATATTCGATTATTTTGCCGCCAAAAAATCGAGCAAACAAGACAAAACCAATAATAAAACTAAAAGGAATTACAATATTCTTTCGTAGTTTTTTCTTCCGAGCTTTAGCAATTGCCCGCATCGCTGGCTCATATTCGTTTCCCTGCGGTGAAAGAGAGGAGATTGTCTTTTTTGAAGAAAAACTAGTTTCTTTATTCAAATTCTGTTTATAAACCTCCCAATACCTAGTGAAATCAGATAAGAATTTTAAGTACTCCTCCAATTCGGTGTTGTTTTGGTCAGGCTTGGGGTGAAACCGAATGACTTTTTCGTTCTGTAATTTTATTTTTAGAGTTGGAAAAGCCATATTCCAATTTATCCATGGTAAGCTTTGCCTTATGCTATAGCTATTGATGTCCTCAAATCGAATAGTACCAAAATAGTGAGAATCGAGACGGTTTGTTCTTAGAATTATCTTTTCAGGTTCCGCATGTTTTGCACGAACTTTTCGCCATCTCCAAACGCTTTGTATAATACCGCCTGTCATCGCCATCAGTACAAAGCCCATCAGATATAGGATGTAAATGGATTGCCCCTGATGCTTTAATAAGAACACAACAGGAATAGCTATCATCAGTAACAAACCTCCCAACAGACTCAGCAAAAATAAGTAGGTCGGTTGAAGTTGTGTGATATAAAAGCGATAGGTTTTAATGTTTTGCACCCTTTTGATTCAATTGTTCGCCCATACCTCAACTATCATTAGGGATGATGCGGCATTAACTAATTAACATGAGCAAAAATATGCTAATAAGTAGACAACTTCATTATTTATGGCGTCTACAAAGCGTCTACATGCAAAAACAAACACTGAATATCAATGTGTTATGTAAGCTTAATAGAAGCTCTATTTTTTGTTCTATATTTGATGCCAAGTAGAAATAAGATGAGAAGAACTTGGCTTTTTTATATATTTTTTATTCAGCTCCTATGCATTTTATGGACGCCTGCGCTTGCTCAAAAAGCAGCTAGTGATTCGCTGGAGGTATTGCTATCCAATTCTCAATTAGACACCCAAACTCGAATTTTAAGCTTGTGTCAATTGGCAAATAGCACCCCTTTAGACCAACTTGATAAGGCTATTGAAGCCAATAAAAAAGCCATTGCACTTGCCCAAAAACAGCGGTACGAAGATGGTCTCTGCTTAGCCTGGTCACAACAGGTTCAGTTTGAAATGATCCAAAGGGATGGAATAGCTGCACAACAAGCTGCGGATAGCATGCTTTACCATGCACAAAATGCATCCGAACTTTATAAAGGAATTGCCTATTTCAGAATGGGCTATTTGCAAAACTTACAAAACAAACCTGAAGAGGCATTTGAAAGTTGGGAAAAAGCTATCCCCATGTTGGAAGAGAATGATGGACAAAAGTATCTGTCAAGTATTTACTACCTAAAGTTCGGAATATATGCGGAGCGCGAAAATCAAAAGGAAGCATCTAGATACGCTGAGCTAGCACTAGAAAGCGCACAAAAAAGCAAAGATATAGACGCCGAGATTAAAGCTTGGCAGATCAAAGGCACCTATGAAGTAGATCTATTCGAGCAAAAGGGGCGCACTATCCATCTTCAGGCGGCGAAAGATGCTTTTGAACAATCCATTTCACTTTACAAGCAACATCAGACTTATACCAAGAATCCAAGTGTTGTGGCACTATCTGCATTGTATCTAGCGAATCTGTACTTGGAATATGATTCTTCTTTAAAGAGAAAAGATATAATGGAATACGTGAATCTTGCTTTGCAAACTTCAAAAGAAGTCAATAATATTGAGATGCAGGCCAACACATATGCAATACTCAGCAAAATCCATATGCAATCGGCCAATTGGGCTGCAGCTGAACAAGCATTATTGACACAAAGGGTTCTTGCAGACTCCCTCCCTTCACCGAACTACTACCTGGAACTAAAAAACCTGGAACTACTGGCTACACTTCAGGAAAAACAGGGAGATCCTGAACAGGCCTTGGAGTACTATAAAAAATATGTGGCGACTTATAAAAAGGTTTTCGACTCGGAACAGACCGAAATCATTCAACAGCTGGAAGCGCAATATGAGAATGACAAAAAGAATAAAGAATTGGAATTGCTACACCAAAAGAATGCTTTTCAAAAAAGACAGACTTGGCTGTATAGTGCCATAGCAATTATTACTATAACAGGATTATTGTTTTTGTTTATAGCTTATAGATTTAGGCTAAAATATGCTTTGGAACGGCAAAAGCTTCAAGATGAGGAAGCGGCAAGATTAAAAGCTGAACAAACTTTAATCGCACAGGAGAAAGAACAATTGCAAAAGGAATTGATGGTCGGGATGCTGCAAATAGAACGTGGCGCCGAATCGCTCAAGGAATTAAAAGAAAAAATAGCAACTGCCGAGAGCCAACATCCCCAGCTCAATCAATTTATCAAAGAAGAACTGAGAATCAACAGTGATTTTGACCTGATCCGCTCAGAAATACAAGCTATTCATCCAGAGTTTTTCAAGCAATTACAGGATAAAGCCTCTGAAAAACTTACCCAAACCGATCTGCGCTATTGTGCTTATTTTTCCCTCCAATTTTCCACCAAGCAAATAGCCGAACTCTTAAATGTTACACCCAAAAGCGTCCGCATGGCAAAATACCGTTTGAAACAAAAATTTGAATTGGATAAGGAGGACGATTTCGATGCTTTTCTTCAGGGTTTGTCGTAATTCATAAATTAACTTCCTTAATTTCAATTTCTTTAAGCGCTCTTTTGATGAAGGAATAATATCATCATATTCTTCATAATTTTCAATCACACCTTCCAATGACAAGCTCAGTGACACCGACGATGGAACAATAACTGTTATTTTTAATCCTTGTTTATTATGTAATATATGATTGAGTACTGTTGTCTTACGTGCATCAAGAAAACCATTTAAGATATTTACTGGTAACTTTTTTTTAATTATTTTTTCTCATTTAATTTTTTAAACTACTTCTCCTCACTTGATTAAATACTTACTGAATAAGTAATCAGAACTTATCAATTTATCAATGTCGATTAATTAGCTTCATAAAACTGAAGCCTGAATTATCCTTTTTGTTACATATTCAATTGATCTAATTTTTAACATTAGATTAATGACTGAAAGCTAACTATAACTTTCAGCCATTTACAAACCAATTAATAAATTCAATATTAACTATCTCGTAGTTACTGTATAAGCGCCTGAGAAAGTACTTTTAATTCTTCTTGTTTAGATATCTGACATTGGGACGATACAACTTTGAAAAAAATTAAAGTATAGCTATCAAATATTTATTCTAGGCATTAACAATCATTAATTGTAAAAGTAGTCTGCCTTCTAAAATAAGTGGTGGCTATATACGAAATAAGAAAGACGAAATAAGTAAAACTTATATTTGCTTCTAGTTTACGTAGCAAAATTACCTTCCATATTGCGCTTTAAATCCACTGGGAGTTATCTCGTGATATTTTTTAAACGCTGCTGTAAAATGCGTTGCATTCTTATATCCCAGATTTTCGCTAATCTCTGCAATAGATAATCTATTCTCTAAGAGGTAGTCTTTAGCAATACCCATTTTATAATCTGATAAAAAAGCATAAGCTGACACTCCAAAAACCTTTTTGAACTCAATTTTCAAAGTACAATCATTAGTACCAAGCTCAATGGCTAACTGCTTTAATGTTGGTGGTTTTTTATAATTTTGAATAAGTATCTCCTTTGCTTTATACATCTTATCGATGTGAAGCTTCTTTTGAGTACATTGTAAAGAGCAGTGGTGCTGTTGTATTTGTTCTAATTGTAAAAGCATTAGTTCGAGAATCATACTATCAAAATAAATAGCTCTTAAGACACCTTCTTTTTTATTATTAATAAATTTTTGCAACAACAAATCCATGCATATTGTTATAGGCATTGGATGAATATTTGTAAAGGTATAAGGCTCATTTTCTTCAAAGTTAAAGGCTTCAAATTGTTGTAAGTACTTATCTACTAAACTACTTTTTATATAAATACGAAAAAATGTTCCCTTTACTCTAAAACTATGGATAACAGGAGAACTAGGATACCTAATAATTAGTTGCTCAGCCCTGCTGCAATTATATTCAAAAACTTCTCTATTATTAAACAACTCCCCCTCTATCTGAAAATGTAAAACAACAGTACCTGATTCTGTGAGTTTTTCATTGAAAAAAAGAAGATAGTTTTCATCTATCTCGCCTCTTACAATAGTTATTGATTCGGTTGAAAAAGAATCTAATGTAAAATTTTTCTTGGAAATTATATTCTCATTTAGTACAGATTCAGGAACAATATCAGCACCAGAAGCAAGCAACTGCTCACTCCTATCAACTTTTATTTCTACCATAATAAATGTAAAATAAGACACTAGTAATGTCTTAAATCAATTAAATAATTAATACTACTAAAGCTGTTTATAACACAAAAGCTGCCAATCAATTATTTAATACAGGAGGTGGACGAGAAAAGAAATATTTAACTATATTATTATGTAATATAGTTAAAGAGTAATAAATAGGTTTTCTGTAATTAATGATAACTATCCCTAATACAACAAATAGAACTTCTTCACTTAATAGTAATGGAGTATTATTGTCCAGTAAAACGAGTTCACATATATGACAAGGTTTTCCATAAATGTGATCTACTTTATGGGTATAACAATGCAAATTAACCAATTTCAGTAAACTGAAAATAGTTACAAAAAAGATAATAGTATACTTCTTACACTTCTGCATTGTTTCGTTTGATATAGAATAAGTGATAAACCCGTTGTGCATTTTAAATAATACTCACTTTTAAGTTATTGATATTCCTATTGAAATATTCTTTGTTGATGAATTGTACAACTGTTAACACCGTTATTTTAGCTAATAATCTGGTTTTGAAACCTTCAAATGTCTTGGCGTAATTACGTCTCATCATAAATTGGTCGCACAATTGCGAGAACAAGGTTTCAATTCTCTTTCGTTGTTTTTTGAACAAATAAAATTGTGGTTTATAATCCTTTTGATT
>NZ_SOAG01000006.1:0-60208 GCF_004364575.1 Myroides indicus
AATTTCTTTACTAACCTTATCGCTGGAATTATTGCATATCATTTCTTGCCTAAGAAACCTGCAATTAGATATGAGAAAGTAATAACTAATCAATTAGCCTTGTTATAATCGAACTCAGGTTTATAGCCATAATAATGCATTTTCTGTGAGGCACAGTAACCTTTGTTTGGAAGTGCATAATCGGTTTCTTTGCAAATTTTACTACGTGAGCTTCTTGATAATTTACAAACTTCTAAAGGCATGCTGTCTACAATAAAATATTTTTCAGAATCATTAAATTTTTCTGCTAATAGTTTTCTAATACGTTCCATATATGTAAATAACCTTCTTTTTCTTCTGTTATAAACACTTCGTTCTATAAGTAACTTAATATCAGCAGGTAATATTCTAAAAAGTTGATGCTCACTATCAATACTCATATATTCTGAAGTCAGATTTATAGCGATTAATCTTAAATCTGTTAATTTAGGTTTGCGTATCTGATATAAAAAATTCTCACTTTCAAGACCTAATTTCTTTAATACATCTAAAATTTTATCGTAATTTGCTGTAAAGTTGTGCATTGAATTGTTTGTGTGGTAACTGCAATTCACTCTTTTTTAGAAAATTGCATAACTTTTATTCAATACTTATACAAATGCACTACGGGTAATACTTTACTTTAAAAACAACTTATTTCTATTCCGAAAATAATGTTCCTCTTTATATTAACGGATACTGCTTTTATGGGGAGCAATCTGAAAAATTTTGATTTTTTTTAAGAATCGGCATACCTTTTGTGTAAATTTTAACCATTAATTTTAAAATTTATTCTTATGAAAAAAGCATTTTCATTCTTATTAATTGTTCTTTTTATTGTTGCCTGCTCTGAGGATTATGATAATAACACGAATAACAATTTAACGAAAGAAGCTAAAGTTGTTCCCTATAAATCAATGCAATATGCTATTATTAATAGGACGGGGTTTGAAGTTAAAGCAAAATTTATAATGCTACCAAAATTTGCAAACTCTATTCTGGGTGGGTTTACTTTAAATACGTCTTATGGCCCTGAGTATATGGATGCTCTTCTTTCAATTCCTGAAAGTACAGATTATATAACCAATCAATATAGTGCAGACAAAATAGATTTTAATAGCGACCTTGTTATCCAAGAGTTAAACGATGAAGTTTTTATTGACCTATTAGACCCCTCAGATATAGGTTATTTTTTAAAATATGGCGTAAATTCAGATGTCTATCCTTATCACAAAGTTTATTTTGTAGAGTTTAAGCTAATAGGTCTTCCTGTATCGGGAATAGTATCACTTGATGATTACCCTGTGAATCCAGTTAGTATTTCTGTTAATCAGAATTATAATAATCCTGACTTTTCTTGTTTATACAATATTCAGGATGTGCATTTTGAAATTCCTCTTTCAGGAGGAACTATACCCCAACCCTTTTATGAAGTTAGATATTTTTTACCAGGAGTAACTCCTGTTTTTACAGATCTTACTATGGGGATAAAAGTTTCATATGAAAGAAATGATATGGATGACACCTATTATTTTATAATAGATCATATATAAATCTAAAATAATGAATATTAAATATTTAAATGATTATGAAAAAAAACAATTTTAACTATTGCAAGTTTCTTTATGCTATTTGCCTGCAGTGATGAGTATGTCCAAGAGACAGTAGATACTCTTCCAACGGCCTATACCAATGATCCGGGAATTCCTTACGAGTCTCCTTTTCTCAACGGTATATGCTGTTCTCTTGTTAATTATCATTTTATTAATGAGTCCGACTTAGATTTAGAATTTGTGCCATATGTTGGTTTAGCTCGATTTGATGGAGTTGATGATGGTAATC
The DNA here is from genome assembly GCF_004364575.1 of Myroides indicus. Taxonomy (GTDB): domain Bacteria; phylum Bacteroidota; class Bacteroidia; order Flavobacteriales; family Flavobacteriaceae; genus Flavobacterium; species Flavobacterium indicum_A. The sequence continues at coordinate 1,861 of NZ_SOAG01000006.1, forward strand.
ACTTTGGCTGGGCCCTAACTCCTGTTTCTAATTATCCAAATGTTCTGGCCAATGGAATGGAGTACCTCAGTCTTATAGAATGTTTACCTGTCTTTACTGCTTCTTATTCATCTGATTTTTACACTAATTTGGGACAACTCCCCACATCCTACGCATTGCCAAATACAGTATTCCATATCGCTAACCCTTCCTCGAATATATATGTTGAAGCAGGTTTTTTATCTGAAGACGGTAAATTTTATTCTTTTGAAGCGACTGTAACGGATCCTGTAACAGGAACCCCTGTAATCAATGAACATTTGAAATTTCCTTTTTTACCCAAAGGAGTAACAGACCCTAATACACTCTCAGGAGAATGGATTCCACTGCCACCATCGGGGATGGAAACGGAAGATTTGTGGTATCACCATGAAACACTTGAAATTTGTATTGGAAATGATTATATCAATCATCCTGGAGGAGGTGTTGGCTGGAATGACAAACCTTCAATAGTAGAATTTTCTTATAATGGAAAAGAGTACAGATTAGAGGCCTATACTACTTCTACTGATGCAGTAATTTCATTAAGCATCCTATAATAAACTTATTATAAATATCCTGAACAATAAAACGTAAAACACAAGCCATAAAAAGAGCGTTGAAACAAACGCTCTTTTTGTTTTTCGAACTACAAAAGTGACTTCCTTTTTGCCTCTATATCAAAATCTTTAAACAATTCTAATAAACCAATAGTAGATTTCATCAAGTCATCAGTTTCAAATAAGATGGAAAAATACAGCTTACTGTTTTTAGGACTGGTTTCTGTTGTACGGATACGGATTATTTGCTTTTGAATTAATCGGTCTACTGAAGAAATCAATTCATCTTTATCATTCAAGATTTGGTTGATATCTGAAAAATTCTCTTCGGTAAATAAGATTATAATTTTATCGAATAACTCCTGAAGTTTATTATCAATATGTTTTAAGTCTCTGATTTGGTTAAATTTTAATTTTTTGTGATTATTATCAACGTGCAAATAGCTATTTTGGGCAATAAAGCTCATGGCTTTAATCATATCCTGCAAATATCCTAAGGTCAAAACATAAAACTTACTAGCTTCTACAGAGGTTTCATCGAGGTTTTTAATAAAAAAATACACATTCCCTCTGAGCTTGTCAATTTCTTTTTCGAGTTTTTTTAACTGCTTTCTGCTTTTTTTAAGCTTATTTAAATCTTGTATAGCAACACCATCAATAATAGCAGTATACCAATCATTTATCTGGGTTATCACTCCGGCAATCTGCGAAGAACTTTCCGATGCTACTTCTTGAATGGTAACAATATCAACCTGATTTAATTTTAAATCCAAAGCTTCTTTTTCTTTTGTCTTTTTAAGGTGCATTTTATTACTTCTATACAATAAAATCCCCAACAAAATTAACATCCCTATCAGAGCATAAATCTCCCCTATTTTCAAAATATAGGCAACGACAAATGCAGCTATAAACGCAACAATAGCCGTTACAAACCACCCTCCAATCACATTAAAAACTCCTGCCACCCGGTACACTGCTGAATCTCTATCCCAGGCTCGGTCTGCAAATGAAGTTCCCATAGCAACCATAAATGTTACATAGGTAGTAGAAAGCGGAAGTTTCATTGATGTTCCTATTGAAATTAATATACTTGCCACCATTAGATTAACGGAAGCTCTTACCATATCGAATGCAGGTTCATCTTTCTTGGAACGTCTAGTTAAAAGTGGTTTTTCAAAACGTCTGTCCATCTTAATCTGTAAAGATTGAGGCAAAAAATAGTTTATTCCCATTCCTATCAGAACCACTCCTCTAACAATAACTTTAGACAGAATGTTAGGATTAAACTTTTCTTCTGATGACGAAGAATCTTCTCGAGCTAAACTTATTTCTGTTTCAATTACACTTCTGGCTTTTTTAGAAGTCCAAAGCGTATAAACCATTACCAGTCCGGCTATCAGCAAAAAATAAAAAGGTGCTACTACATCTTCTTCTGCTAATCTCCCCATCATATAAGTATCTGGTGTTTGTCCTGATGCAGAAAAAAACTGAAAAGACTGAAAAGCAGCAATAGGAACGCCTATAAAGTTTACCAAATCATTCCCGGCAAATGCTAGTGCCAATGCAAAAGTTCCTATAACTATAATTACTCTAAGAATATTTACTTTAAAAACACTCATTATAACCTGAGAAAGTGCTGTCCATACCACAAAACTCAACATGAGGATGGTCCACTGATTACTATCTATCCAAAAAGATGCTTCTGATGACAAAACACTAGAACCTTTGAGTCCTTTAATCAGAATAAAAAATGTAATTGCCGAAATTGCTACTCCGCCGAATATAGCTCCAAAATATTTTAATTTTCTATCAACCTGAAATGTAAAAATCAAACGAGAAATATATTGCACAATTGTTCCAAGTGCAAAAGACAGCAGTACTGACAACAAAATTCCAATTACGATTTCTGTTGCTTTTTCGGTATTAATATACGAAGGCAGAGTTGCCCAATTATCTTCTGAAATAATAATTTTAAGTACTGCCAAACAAACTGCCGCTCCCAATAATTCAAAAACAATAGAAACTGTTGTTGAAGTAGGAAGCCCTAATGAATTAAATACATCCAGCAATAAAACATCCGTTATCATTACTGCCAGAAAAATAATCATTACATCATTAAAAGTAAACATGCTGGGTATAAATATACCGCTGCGAGCTATTTCCATCATTCCTCCCGAAAAAACAGCTCCAATCAATATTCCTAACGAAGCTACGATCATAATTGTTTTAAACGAAACCGCTTTAGAGCCTAAAGCCGAGTTCAAAAAATTAACCGCATCATTACTTACTCCCACTGTTAAGTCTATAATAGCCAATACTGCTAAAGCTATTAACATTACAACGAAAATCTGTTCCATGTTATAAACAGTAACTTTAAAATGAGTTGCAAAATTCTCTATAATAAATCATTTCAAAGTTAACTTAATGTTATCTTTCGTTTTTAAAAGTCAGTATCAACCATAATATTTACCTTTGTGTTACATCATTTACAGCAATATCCATGAATGAGTTAGTTAAAGAATCTAGTCCGTATTTACTACAACACGCCCAAAATCCTATTCATTGGAAAGCGTGGAATCCCAATACCTTATTACAAGCACAAACAGAAAATAAGCTTTTAATAATCAGCATAGGGTACTCTACTTGTCATTGGTGTCATGTTATGGAGCACGAAAGTTTTGAGAGCCAAGAAGTAGCTGAATTAATGAACTCTCATTTTGTGGCTGTAAAAATAGACCGCGAAGAACATCCTGATGCTGATGCTTATTACATGAAAGCTGTGCAACTGATGACAAAACAAGGAGGGTGGCCTTTAAACGTTGTTTGTCTTCCGGATGGAAGACCTATTTGGGGCGGCACTTATTTTAAAAGAGAAGTTTGGCTAGACTCACTTTCTCAGTTATACAAATTATTTAAAAATCAGCCCAAAATTACTGAAGATTTTGCCAAACAACTTCAAGAAGGAATAACCATATTAAGTTTGGCTCCTCTTCCAAGCAATAATAATGCTTTTCAGCTGGAAGAAGCTCTTGCAAAATGGAAAAAGAGCTTTAACCATGAATATGGCGGATATATGCGAACACCCAAGTTTATGATGCCTGACAATCTTCTTTATCTTCAAAAATGGGGCGTTATACAAAACGATACCTCTCTTTTAAAATACATCGATCTTACACTAACCAAAATGGCTTGGGGAGGAATTTTTGATGTGGTTGAAGGTGGATTTTCAAGATATTCAGTAGATGAAAAGTGGCACATTCCTCATTTTGAAAAAATGCTTTACGACAATGCTCAACTTTTGTCAGTTTATGCAGATGCATATAAAAGAACTAAAGATCCACTTTACCAACAAGTGATTGAAAAAACCATCTCATTTATAAATAACAATTGGTATAATAATGAAGGCGGATACTTCTCCGCCTTAGATGCGGATAGTTTAACTGATGATAATATACTAAAAGAAGGTGCTTACTACAGTTGGAAAGAAGAGGAATTAAAAACTCTCATCCTACATGATTATGATTTATTTAAACAAGTTTTTAATATTAATGAATACGGATATTGGGAAAATGGAGAATACGTATTCATTCAGTCCAAAAAATTAGAGGACATTGCTTCAAAAAACAATCTTTCAACCAGAGAATTAGAGGCTAAAAAGAAAGATTGGGAAAGCAATTTGCTAGAATACAGAAAAAATAAAAAAATCAAGCCACGTTTAGACGACAAAACACTCACAGCATGGAATGCTATGTTGATTCAGGGCTTATTAGACTCTTATACTGCCACTCATCAGGATGAGTATTTGCATATAGCAATCCAAAATATGAATTTTATTCAAAAGAAGCTGTGGACCGAAAGCTGTGGACTACTACATACATACAAATTGCCAACAGCTTCTATTGCTGCCTATCTAGACGATTATGCTTTTTATATCCGAGCATTGATTGCCTTATTTGAACATACGGGAAGAGACCATTATTTATCTGATGCCAAAAACGCCCTTAATCTTACGCTAGACTATTTTCTAGATCAAACCTTCGGTTTCTTTTATTTTAGCCAAGACACTTCTTCTATTCCTGTAAAAAATATAGAAACAGAAGATAACGTCATCCCCTCTTCTAATGCAGTTATGGCTTTAAACTTATTAAAAATGGGTGTCTTATATCAGAACAATTACTATACAGAAATTGCCAAAAAAATGATAGAAACTGTAAAGACAAATATCGACTTCCCCTCGGCATATTCTCATTGGCTTTTGGCTGATTTATATCTACAAAATCCAATTGAAATAAGTATAGTGGGCTCGGATGCTGTTGAAAAATGTATAAACCTTCGGTCAAAGTTACTAACTAAAGCATTTTTATTTCCGGTTAATCAACAAACTTCGATCCCCTATTTGTCAGGATATACTGGCACTAATAAAACTTTAGTTTATTTTTGTAGTAATTTTACTTGTCAAGCTCCTGTAGAATACCAAGAATTCACAACTGATACTATTTTGTAATAAAATGAAAAAGTTAGATACTCTATTAACTCATTATGTTGAAAACACAATTGAGTACATACCACAAATTGTAACTGCTCTTTTTATTTTAGCTTTGGGATTATGGCTTATTCGAGCAATCAAAAAATTTACACACAAAATTTTAAGCCGTAGAAAAATAGATCCTACTTTCGCCAGTTTTATTTCTGATGTATTGATTTGGGGGCTACGCGTTTTACTCTTTGTAATAATTGCTTCCAAATTAGGCATTCAAACCAGTTCCTTTGTGGCTATCATCGGAGCGATGAGTTTAGCTATTGGTTTATCTCTCCAAGGATCACTAAGCAATTTTGCAGGAGGTGTATTAATTATTTTATTTAAGCCTTTTAGAATAGGCGATATTATTGAAGCTCAAGGAGAATCAGGCAAGGTCATTAATATACATATCTTTTCTACTCAAATTGTCAATTATCAAAACAATGTAATTTATATTCCTAATGGCGTATTGTCAAACGGAAAAATTAAAAATATCTCTCAAAATAATTTGCTAAGAGCAGAAGTTTTAGTTCAAACCAACTTACTTAAAAACACAAGTGAATTCATAGAAAAATTACAAACTGAACTTGAAAAATACGACAAAATACTTTTACAACCTAAACCCAGAATATTGATAAAAGAACTTCTTGATACCAAAATAACATATAATGTACAAGTTTGGGTAGAAAACGACAATTATAACATCGCTACTTCTTATATCTTGCTTAAAGCAAGAGAAATCAGTAATTCACTGTAAAATTTTTAAACCGTCAAAACAAAAATTTTTCAGAATCTACTCTTAAATAAATATTCCCTTATTTTTTCTTACCGGGCAATACAAAATCTTTTAAATAGTAAGGTTCAAAATAAGCTACATCTGCAAACTCTCCTTTTTGATATTTTTCGAAAGCCATAGCCGACATGTTCTTTGCTGAAGGATGAATTATTTCATCGTGGAAAATAAATTGATCATCAGTAAAAATAGATTTACACTTAGCAGCTCCATCACCAATAAAATGAATATTCAATTCATCATTTTTCAATTCTGCAAAAGAGTTTTCATCTACAATTTTTGCTTCTACAGACTGAATACAATTATAATCTTTATCAAAAACTGAACAAAAAACTTCCATTCTTCTTGCATCAAGCATAGGGATAATCAATCCATTTTCTACTACTAATTGCCGAGCTAAAATTTCCAACGTATCTAAAGCTATTAACGGAATATTCAGTCCATAACACAGCCCCTTTGCCGACGAAACTCCAATGCGCAATCCCGTGTAAGACCCCGGTCCATAGCTCACTGCAATTGCGTTTAAATCCTTAATCTCTTTTCTTTTATCTGCTAAGATTTCTTCTATAAATACATGTAGTTTTTCTGCATGCGAAAAATTTTCTTCTGCTATTTCTCTGCATATTTCTAACTTTCCATTAACCGATAACGAAACCGAGCAGTTTTTTGTTGCTGTTTCTATGCTTAATATCGTACTCATTATTTTTTAGGCTCTTCTCTTTTTATTTTATCGTCTTGTTTTAATGTTCTGCTAACCACAGAATAAGGTCCGGTAATAATCTCCTCATTTTCTTCCAAACCGCTAACTACTTCAATATTTGTATCATCTTGAATTCCTGTTTTAATAAATCTCAATTTCGCCACTCCATCTTCATTGATGTACACAGCTTCTTTTAATGACTCTTTTGCCTCTGTATTTTGTTTTTCTTTGTCCACTTCAGATTCACTTCTCATGACTACTGAACTAATCGGAATGGTTAGTACCTTTTTCTTTTCTTTTGTTACAATTTTTACTGCAGCTGTCATTCCTGGTCTAAACGGAGAATAATCTTTTAATTTACCATCCAATAAATCTTGGTAAGAGCTTTTTAAAATTTTAATTTTTACTTTAAAAGTAGTGACCTGATCTGCCGATGCAGTAGTATTAGACGCGGAATTTGCAATACTGGTTACTACTCCTTGAAATTCTTTTTTAGGATAAGCATCTACATCAATACGTACTCTGTCATTTTCTTTAACTTTGACTACATCATTTTCATTGATATCTACTTCTACTTCCATACTATTGAGATTAGCAACACGTAAAAGCTCTGTTCCTGCCATTTGCTGAGTCCCCAAAACTCTTTCACCTAATTCTACATCAACTCTGGAAATTGTTCCATCTGCAGGAGAATATATTGTTGTTTTAAGCAGATTTTGCTGTGCTTCCAGAAGTGCTGCTTTAGAACTTTCTACATTGTAATAAGAGGAGTTTTGGGTAGCTTTTCCGACTTCATAAGCAGAAACCACTTTATCCCATTCTGAACCCGAAATTACACCTTTTTCAAATAGAGTTTTATTTCTTTCATGATTTGCCTTCGCTTCTTTGAGTTGTGCAGTAGCCTGTTCTAAACCAGCTTTACTAGTCGCTAAAAGCGCAGCCATTCTATCTACATTTGACTCGTAAATACCCGGGTTTATTTCTACTAATAATTGTCCTTTTTGCACAATTTGCCCTTCTTTTACAGCTAAATTAATAATTTCTCCCGATACTTCCGGCGAAATCTTTATTTCTATTTCTGGCTGTACTTTTCCGGTGGCTGTTACTGTTTCTACAATATCAGTCCGTTTTATTTTTAAGATTTCAACTTCAATTCCATTATCCTTTTTATTAAAAAACTGACTTGCCATTACTGCAATAACAATTATTAAACCTATAAGTCCGATGATATATTTTCTTTTCATAACCTATTCATTTTTAAAGAGAGGAATCCCAAAATAATATTCTAAAATTTTTGTTTTAAAGATGTAATCATATTTTGATTTTAAAAAATCGGACTGAGCCGCAACATACATATTTTGGTTTTGGTTGAGCTCAAAAATATTGATTAACCCCACCGCATAACGTTCGCGAGCATATTCTAAAGATCTTTCTCTTGCATTTAATGTAAGTTCGCTGGCTTCAAACGTTTTTAAAGCGCTTTCGGTATCAGTATAAGCTTTGAAAACTAATTGCTCCAGCTTTAAAACCGCTACTTCTTTTTCATTTTGAATTTGTTCTAACGCCAATTTAGACAATTTGACTGAATTCCTTACCTGCATGCCGTTAAAAATAGGAATACTCAAACTCAATCCAAAAGTTGAACTTTTGTTATTGTCAAACTGCGTAAAAAAAGATTCTGGTCCTCCAAAAACAGTCATTCTATTTTGCTGCATTACCGTTTGATTAGTTCCTTCCACATAGCCGATTGGGCTGGTCGAAGACAATATTTCTTGTCCAACAATTCTATCCTGATAATAAATATTAGTCCCAAAGTTATAAAAACCTCTAAGTTTGGGATGATATGCTCCCTGAGCAATCCGAACATCTTTTTCAGCTGTTTCCACGTTTATTTCAGCTGTTTTTATATCGGTTAACGACTCAAATGCTCTCTCTTTAATTTCATTGGCTGTATAACTTGATATTAGTTCATCCTTTATTTCGTAATCTGAATCAGATATATCAAAATTCTCATAATCATCAATCTGTAATAGCTGAGCCAAATTTAGCTTTGCCATTACCCATTCATTTTGAGATGCAATTAATCTTTGATTTGCAGCGGCAACTGTTGCCTGAACATCCAGTAAATCGCCTGCCGGTACAACTCCTGCGTTTACCAATTCCTGCGTTTTGACTTCTTGATTTTGGTCAAACTCCAACTGAACTTTATTTGTTTTTATCAACTCTTTATTAAACAAAACCTGCAAATATGAATTAACGACATTTAATGCAACGTCTTCTTTCATTTTTTGAACCTGATATCTTGCAGCTACTAAAGCCAATCTGGATTTGACCAGCTTATTTTGGTTTTGCATTCCTCCGTAAATATCTACTCCTATACTAATTCCAAAATTTGATGCTTGAAATGTTTTTGAATCGGCAACAGAAGTAGTCAATGAGGTTACATTCATCTGATCGGAGATTGTCCAGGAATGATTAGCTTCGGCATTAATCGTTGGAAAAAAGTTTCCTATATTTTGCTGTTTATTAATTTCTGCACTCTGAGCTTCTAATTCATATTGTTTTATCTGAACATTATGCTCTATAGCATAATTGATACATTCATCCAAAGACCACTTCTTATTTTGAGCAAATGTACTTAGACCAAATGCAAAGCATATCGATAAAAAGTACATTATTTTAAAAAATCTGATCATATTGCGTTTCATTAAATATCTATTTGACGCTAAAAACCTAAAAATGTTACAATAAAAAAACCGCTGTTCAGCGGTTTTTTTAAAATCGATCACTTATGTTTTTTCTTGTACACTTTATAGCTAAAATACAAAGCGAAAGCCACCAAGAGATACGGAAAAACCATTAAGTACATAATCCCATTATTTACCGCTTCTGCTTTTACTCCTCCATCTTCTGTTTCCAATACTGCCCTACACATGGCACACTGAGCGAATAGATTCTGAAAAAAGGGAAAAAATAAGAACAGTAAAATCAGATTTATTTTTTTCATATTTCTAAATCTTAATTTACATAATAAGGAGAAATCATAAGATACACTATTACTCCTGTAACTGCTACATACAGCCACATAGGAAATGTAATTCGGGCCAGTTTTTTATGTCTTTGATAAGCTCCTGAAATTCCTCTAACAAAAGTAATCAACACAAATGGTATGATTACAATAGACAAGAGAATATGGGTCAACAAAATAAAAAAATACACATAGCGTATTACTCCTTCTCCTCCAAATTTTGTTTCAATTGAAGTCATGTGATAGGCTACATACATTGCTAAAAATGCTATTGAGCAGCCTATGCATATTTTTATAAGGTTTTCATGCAATTTCTTATTTCCTTTTTTTATAGCTATAACTGCGCTTACCAATAGCAAAACCGTAATACCATTTATAGTGGCATAAATCGGTGGCAAAAAGGACAAAGGTTTCACATCATATCCCAATTTTTGCAAATTGACGCTAAATAATACCGCAACAACGACAGGTATGGTTACAGACAAAATCCATATCCACTTCTTATATTTTTGTTCGATTTTTTTATTTCCTTCCATTTTTATTCTCCAAGCAATAATTTAATATCTTCTTTTATCATTTCTATGCCTTCATCGGCTGTACCGTCATAATAAACTATCGGATTCCCGTTTTCATCTTTTCTACATCTGATATTTCCCTCTTTGTCAATCAATGCAAATAAACCGGAATGTTCAAAACCTCCGGGAGCTTCGGGATTGGCACCGGCATATAAATTAAATTTATTTGAAAGCTCAAAAATATATTTTGAATCTCCCGTCATCATATGCCAAAAGGGTAATTTTACTCCCAATTCTTCTGCATGACGCTTTAATGCTTCGGGAGTATCTCTTAATGGATCAATAGTAATGGATGCTATTCCGAATTTTAGATTCCCGTAAAACTCTTCCTGAAGTTTAAGCATATTCTGATTCATTATCGGACAAATCGTAGGGCAGTTAGCAAAGAAAAATTCCAGAACATATACTTTGCCTTCATAATTTTTATTGGTAATTTTCTTTTGATTCTGATCTATCAGTTCGAATTCGGGTGCTGCCCCGATTAATAATAAATCGGATTTTTCAAATTTTTTTACAATTTTAGGCACAGCCCAAATACCAAAAATCAATACAATAAATGATATCCATATATACGATTTATCTCTCATATTATTCTACCTTCTTTAATCGTGAATTTTTCTTTAATGCAAGTCTGTATTCCGCTAAAACTACTTTTACGTCATCCATCATATCATTATGCAGTTCGGCAGCAGAAACCGAAGAATAACCTTCTTTATATTCTGTATCTCCTTTTTTATTTTTGCCTTTACGTCCTCTTAAGTTCATTGATTTATCAATGATGTAAACATTTGGTGTAGAAAAATCAGCATCTAGTTTTCCTACTAATTTTAAAGAATTAAAAAAAGATTTTAAATCCTGTTCTTCTACAAAGAGATAATCCCATTTTGACATGTCTGAAATAGGACTCAGTTCATCAATTACTCGTTGAGCTTCTGCTTCACTGCCTTTTGGTAAAACCATTACCAGCTGAAAATCCTCAAAGTCTTTATATTTATTATATATTTTCTGATTTAGATTAAAAGCATCTCCCCGATCATCAAACAGTTCTTTTCCCGGAAACCCTAAAACAGTAATTTTTTCTTTTAATGTAGGCTGATTTCCCAATATAGAATTTCCTTTAGGAAGGTCGTCTATTCCTTCTGTAATTATAGGCAATGGCTTAAATTGATTAATGCCCGTTGCAAAGAAGAGATATGCACTTATCGGCATAATAAACAAAAGAGCAAGAATAAAGTATTTTTTCATTTCTAAGCTATAACGGATTACAAAAATAAAAAAAGGCGGTCAATAAACCGCCTTAATTATACTAATATCTTATTAAAATATCCACTTCTGCTGCTGAGTTTGAAGTATTTCGTAAACATAATCTCCTTCAATCAAAACCAATGTGATTAAATAAACACAAAGAAATGACAAAGTTCCTGCTACCGACCATCTGAAAGCTTTCGTCTCCTGCTCAAGGTGCATAAAAGCCCACATGATGTAGTATGCTTTTACGATAGTAAGAATAATAAATATATAATTTAATAAACTCAATCCAAAAATATGAACGTGGTGTACGGATTCTGGTTTAAAAATACCTAAAACCACTTCTACAATTGTTACAATTGACAGTAAGATGAATACCGTCCAAATTCTTTTTGTATTTGAATGATGTGCTGTTTCTGATGCCATATTTTTCAAAAATTAATAAATTATACTAAATAGAAGAATGTAAATACAAACACCCATACTAAATCCACAAAGTGCCAGTATAGCCCTCCTTTTTCAACCATTTCATAAGAACCTCTTTTTTGGTAAGTTCCCAATAAAACGTTTGTAAAAATAATAACGTTAATCAAAATCCCTGTGAATACGTGGAATCCGTGGAATCCTGTAATAAAGAAAAAGAAATTTGCAAATGTTTTATGTCCGTATTCATTTCTAATCATATTTGCTCCTTCAACAACAAAAACAGCATCGTTTAAACGAGTCAAAGATTCCTCTCTTGAAAGGATCTGTTTGTGCTTTGCATCTGTTGTATTTTGAGTTCTGATTCGCAAATTAGGATTTGCTTCAAAGCCAGCCTTAACTTCTTCCAGAGAATAAGTAGGTGCAGAAGATCCACTCATAAACCAAGTACCTTTTGCTCTTGTAAGAGATACATCCTCTCTATTAGGATCTGTAATAGAAAAATCACTTAATGCGATTTGTTTTCCATCTTCTCCTACAAACTGTAAAATAGATCCTCCTCTTGTTTCAACAGCTCCGTAAGAACCTTGGATAAAGTTTTTCCACTCCCACGCTTGAGAACCTAAGAATACCAAACCGCCAAGTATAGTAAGAAACATATAAGTGGCTACTTTTCCTTTTTTCATCTGATGTCCTGCATCTACTGCCAACACCATGGTTACAGATGAGAAAATCAAAATAAACGTCATCAAAGCAACGTAATACATCGGTGCGTCTACACCATGTAAAAAAGGAAAGTGGTTAAACACCTCATCAGCTATCGGCCAAGTATCCATAAATTTATACCTTGTAAAGCCATATCCGACAAGGAATCCACAAAATGTTAATGAATCTGATAATATGAAATACCACATCATCAATTTACCGTAGCTTACTTTTAGAGGCTCGTTTCCTCCGTCCCAGATATTTTCTTTAGTAGCTGCTGTAGTAACTGTCGCTTCCATAAAAAGTTGTTAGTTATATAAAAGTTCCCAAATTTAGTTTAAATTTTCTATTTATAGAATGTAAAAAACAAAAACAAATATATCCAAAGCAGATCCAAGAAATGCCAGAACCACGTACACAGCTGTATTCCTATGTTCTGCTGTGAGTTATATTTTTGTTTAAAATGATTATAAATTACATAAAGTAAAGAAATCAATCCTCCCGTTAAATGCGCAATATGTACAATCACAATAACATACAAAAATGAAGTAGTAATTGTACTCTCACTTCCTGTAAAGAAATACCCTTCACTAATTACTTCTCCAAATCCTCTGAATTGCAAAAAAACAAATAACAATCCTAAAATCAAAGTAGAAAGCAGATAAAATGTAGTATTTCTGCGATTATCACCTTGTATGGATTTATACGCCATATGAATAGTTACGCTACTTAACAAAATGGCAATCGTACTATACAAAAATGCACTTGGCAATTGAAACTCACTAAGCCAATCCGGACGTGATTTACTCACTACATAAGCACTAGTTAATCCAGCAAAGACCATACCGATAGTTCCCATTGCAAAAAGCAACATAATTTTAAATGCCTTGCCTTTTTTTACGTATTCTTCTTGAACTGTCAAATCCATTTTCATCTCAATATTTTATCTAAAACATATATAATCTGTATCAGCGAAATATAAGTAACGCTTACCAGCATTAAGCTTCTGGCTGCCTTGTCTGTCTTTTGTTTGTACAACCGTATCGCCGCCCATAACATCCATAATCCTGCCAACAAAATCAGTCCTGCCGAAATCGGAGTCAGATAAAGTCTGCCGGTCAATCCTGTAACCGGAAAAACAGAAGCTATAATTAACCAAATCGTATACAAAACAGTTTGCATGGCTGTTTTAGAATCTCGTTTTCCGGTAGGCAGCATCGAAAAGCCGCCTCTTTGATAGTCGTCATACAAAAACCACCCAATTGCCCAAAAATGCGGGAATTGCCAAAAAAACTGAATCATAAACAGAGTCCCGGCTTCTATTCCAAACTGATTGCTTTCCGCAACCCATCCCAACATAAACGGAATTGCTCCCGGAAAAGCTCCCACAAATACAGATAAGGGAGTTATAGGCTTTAAAGGTGTATAAACGCTAGTGTATAAGAAGATTGATATAGCTCCAAACATCGCTGTTTTAGGACTGACATAATAGAGAATTCCCAATCCTAACAAAGTCAATATCACAGCTAAAATAAAGGCTGTGCTTTGCTTCACACGTCCCGAAGCAATAGGTCTGTTTTGGGTACGTTTCATTTTAGCGTCCAAGTCCTTTTCAATAATCTGATTAAAGGCATTAGAAGCTCCTACCATACAATATCCCCCGATAGATAAGGCTATAACTGTTAAAACATTAATACTTCTTAAGTCCGGAACAGCCAAAAGATAACCGGCAATCGTTGAAAAAACAACACTTAAAGCCAGCCCCATCTTTGTCATTTCCTTAAAATCTTTTAACAGGGATAGAGACATAGTTTTTTCTGAAGATATATTTAAAGCTGTTTTCATTTATTACTAATGAGTCGCAAATATACTCCAATTTTTTAAAACAAACTCAAAAACAAGGTTGTCAACTTTGGAATATAGTACTTTTTAACCTTTTAATAGCCTGCTGCAGATCCACTGCCGCTTACAATAAGTTTAGCAGATGATGTTCCTAATCTTTTTACGCCCAAACCTATCATTTCAAGAGCTGTTTTCCTATCTCTTATTCCGCCTGCTGCCTTTACAGGCAATGGACCTGCATTTTCAAGCATTAATACCAAAGCGTGAATTGTAGCACCATTTGGTTTGCCATCCGATGTTTTATAAAAACCTGTAGATGATTTAACAAAAACTTTATCGTAATCTTTCTCTGAAAATCTGCGCAAAACCACATTTTTTATCAGAGCAGTGATTTTGATAATTTCACCATCCGTCAAAGCTGCTACCTCTATAATCCACTTTACTGTTTTATCTTCTGACAATCCTAATGCCGTACACTGTTCAACTTCATCTTTAACCGTATTAATTTCTCCCTTTTTAAAAGCCTGATAATCCACCACATAATCTAACTCATCCGCACCCTCAGTTATCGCCTGACGAGCTTCCTTTAATTTTGCTTCCAAGCCACCGTTTCCTTCAGGAAAATCTATTACAGTACCAATCAAGACTCTGGAATTTGTTTTATCTACCAATTGTCTGCTTAATCTAACATATTCAGGACGAATCATCGCCAGTTTAAATTTTTCCTCAATTGCCTCATTTATCAAATCAACCACAATCTTTTCATTTTCAGATTCGCTTAGCCCCGCCTGTTCGGCTGTTTTAAGATAGGTTGAATCCATGTATTGCTTTAATTCTTCCATTGTTTTTCTTTTTTAAATAAATATAGCTCCATTTCTGGAGCTATATTTATAATTTATTTTCTTTTTTTGATATTGATTTTCCGATAAGCACTCCGGCAAGACTTCCTGAACAATTTGCTAAAACATCAGCCCATTCAGCACTTCGGGTCGAAGTAAAATAGTATTGTATTAATTCTATTATTCCTCCCATTAAAGCAGCAACAATAAAAATTATTCCTGCAAGCACCCTTTTGGAAGTATATTTATACTCTATAATTAAATATCGCAGCCATACTATTGAAAAAACAAAATAAAAAATAAAGTGAGCTATCTTATCTTTATTCGGAAAATTAAAAAAAGACGACTTAGGAACAGTATTTCCATCCGCCAGACAAGCTATTAATACGAAGCCCGTCCATAATATTCCAAATCCGAGATAAAATTTACGCTCCAATCAATTCTTTATATTGTGCATCTGACAACAAAGAAGCAGCTTCTTCCATATCAGAAATTTTTATTTTAATCATCCAGCCTGCTCCATACGGATCTTTATTCACTAATTCAGGCTCAGTTTCTAATCCTTCATTAAACTCAATAATTTCTCCTGTTAATGGCAAAAACAAATCAGAAACCGTTTTAACGGCTTCAACAGTGCCAAAAACTTCATCTTTATCCAAAGTTTGATCCAAAGTTTCCACTTCAACGTAGACAATGTCTCCTAATTCTCTTTGAGCAAAATCTGTAATTCCTACAGTAGCTATATCTCCTTCAATAGCTACCCATTCGTGATCTTTTGTGTACTTTAAATTAGCTGGTATGTTCATTTTATTTAATTTTTAGCAAATGTATAAAATATTATATGATTTGCACTTGTTAATATTAATTTCCAAAATTATAACGCATCGTAATTCCCGTATGGATATTTGTAATTGGATACATCGTAGAAATCACAGCTTTAGAAAACTGGTGATCATAAAAGAAAATAGCCGTTAAGTTTTTGCTCAGCATATAGTCTGCCGTAATTCTCAACGACCACATATCCTGTCCGCCGCCAACCTGATTGTTATCGTAATCTAAATACCTGATAATCGTTTCTCTTTTACTCAACGTCAGATCTGCCTTGATGTTAATATCACTTACTATTCTTCCGCCTGCTCCGTTATTTGCATACATGGAGGTAAATCCTACATCTTTAATTCTATATCCTAATCCCAACATAAAGTCCTGCCCTGTAGTTTCGGTCAACAAATTATTATCAAAGCTCAGTGCCAATGTTCTGTCTCGTCGTATTTCTGCAAGAACTTTGATGGATGATTTGGTTTCAAAATCAAAGCGCACCAACGGATTAAACTGCTCTGTCAATATAGCGGTATTTACAACGGTTTCTACCGGATAATTTCCATATTGATTTAACTCGTTAGGTTTGGCGTAATATTCATAATTTGAACTGAATGAACCCAATGTATAAGCCGCTCTGTAACCATGGTGGATTGAAAAGCGCTTAAATTTATCTTTAAACCAACCAATACGCATCAGTCCAGTATATTTTAAATTCCAATTTGGAAGCGGAATATTTTTAAACATTCCGGTCGAAACCTTACCTGCATCTGTTCCTGTATAAGCTGCTAAAAACGAAGGAAGTAAAACAGCCTGACTTCCTTTTCCATACCCGATAGGGAAACCGTCTTTGTCCAAATTGTTTGGATTATTGATATCAATTCCCCTGCCCGCTGCCAAGCGATTTGCTATTACAAGGCGGTTGTCTTTCATCTGATTAAATGGAGCAGAACTATTTAGCGTACTGCTTGAAAATGCTGTTCCTATCAAAATTGTAGAAATGCTGTAATTACCGTAATTATAAGGTGCCAAACCGTGATACATTCCGTCTATAACCTCATATTGCTCTGAAAAATTTTCTGATTTAACTCTTTCACCTGTCAAATCAATTATCAAATCAGGAATTAAGCTGACCGAAGCAGCAAAATTCAGGGTTTTATTATTTACTTGAGTAAAAGCCTGATTAAATTCAGGAAAATCTGTTAAATATCCCATTTTTGCAGCTTCATAACGCACATCTGCCTGACTTCCGAATACAAATCCCAGTGTAGGTTTAGAGGAACCGAAAAAACCTAATCCAGGCATGTATCCCGGCAACATTGTTCCGCTGTTTTCGGAATAATTAACCTGAATATTTTTAACCGAAGTCAGTAGTCCAAGCATAAAATCTCCTAAAGCGCTTCCCTCTTTCTCTTCTTTTTTATTGTTGTTGGTTTGAGCTACTTTTTGTCCTGGTACAATGGCTGCTTTTTTTGTATTGGTATTTGAACGCTTTTGTTTTTTAACCAATCCAAGGTAACGGTAAAACGTTTCCATATTCAAGCTCGTATTTAGCCTCTGTGTAAGCGAGTTTTGAATTGTATTTCCTAAATTATAAGTAATTCCTTCCAACTCTACTGTATAATACGCATCTGAAGCTCTTTGCCAATTAAAGTTTCCTGTATATTCGTAACTTGAACGAACGAACGCTAAAAACGGAATTTTACTAAAAGGGAGTTCGTAGTTCAACTGTACCTGTTGTGCAAACTGGTTCGTTTCTCCTATGTTAAAATAATCATCCCAAATAGTATTGCTTTCAATCACATTCCGCTGATCGTCATAATAATTACGCACAATATTACTGCTTCCTCCTGTATACGTCAAGCGCAGCGATTTAGTCAAATCAAAATTAAATCCGTAGTTGTAGTTAAAAAAGTAATTTCTTCGGTATAGCGGATCCAAGCCTATCCCTTCCACATCAATCAACCGGAATTGCTGTTTGTTATATTGCCGCATAATATTAGAGTTAAACGTAATATTGGAAGGCATATAATTAAAATTAAAGTCCCTGAACAACTGCCAGTATTTTCCTTTTAAGAAATCCATCTTTTTGAAGGGTTCTACCGGTTTGCTTTCAAAACTATAAGCATAATCCACGGCTGTTCTCGTTTGCTGATCGATCATAGATTCTACTTCAAAATCGTGATGCTTAACCTCGTTATAAGAATGTGAAAGAGTAATATTTTCTATGTCGTAAACTCGTTTTTTAGCTTCCGGATTCTTTTGCTTGTTTACTCCTATAAAGTTGATACTTTTCCTTTTGGTATAATCCGTTGCGCGTTTTTCCATTTCTTCTGCTATTGCTGACGAAGCTGCCACGGATTTCATCGTTTTTAATTTTATATCCGGATTAGCCGGATCGTATTCCGGCGTGATAAATTCTTCTCCGATAGCATAATTAAAAGGAAGGTTAATTCCCCATTTTTTAGGCAACAACTGCCCCAGATTAACATTGGTTACGATGTTGTAAGAGGTAAAATCTTCTCTGCTCCTTTGATTAGGTCCTTGTTCTAACCCGCCAAAACCAATGGTAGATCGAAAACCTGTGGCAGATATATTGGCAAAATCTGCTACATTGGCATCCACGCTTGCTGTCGCAGCCCAACCGCCTTTATTGTCCATATCCGACATGCGCAGTTCATCAAACCAAAATTCTCCTGCTAAAGCTTCTGCACCTCCAACTCTGTCCAAATCATTTCGTACGCCTATCATCATCATCCGAACATTTCCGAAGTTAGGATTTCCTTTAATTCCATAACGGAGTTTATTTGGTCGGGATACAGTACCATCTGACAGCTCATCTTCTTCTTTATAGAATATCTTATTATTTTGAGCATCGTTAGAAGCTTCATTCATCTTCATTATTTTCAGCTTTGTAAGCAACTCCAGATGCACTTCCATTTCGTTTTCAATAGGCCAGACCAGCTCTTCATGTCTCTCTCCAAAATTAGTTACTTTTAAAGGAATTTCCACTTGATAAAAATTATCTGTAAAATCACTTCCGAAACGCAAAAATGCAACCATTTCATCATCTCGTAATCGACGTGAAGAATTCTCTAAAGCTTCGGCATGAATAAACATTCTCAGCTTTTTAAATTGGCGCAAATCCAGATTAAAGCTTTTAAAAACCCCTCTGGAGTCTCCCGGAGCCAAACCATTTGGTGCTTTATTGATGTCTATCGGATACACTTTTAACGAAAGCGATTGTTCATCCTGATCAACAAGACTGTTATTTACGTAATACTGTTCTCTTTTTACTCCCGGCGGTATTACGTACGGTATTGGTTTTCTGTCGTAGTTTTCCTGGATATTAACAGAAGTAACGTCAAACCCTGTATTATTTCCTTGCGGTTCTGGTTTATCTTCATCCATCAGATTTCCGTCATACCGACGCCAGTCGGATCTAACTAAATCCAAACTTCCAAAACGAAGGGTTATTTGGTTATCAAACCCTGTCAGATACATACGCATAAAACGAACCGATCTCAAATCTGAAATAGGTCCTACTTTTTTCCCTTTTTCATCAATCGGAATTTTATATTGTACCCATCTTACAGGAGCAATAGATCCATCTGCCAATTGAACAGAGGTGTCACGTATATCCGTGATATAGTTTTCCCCTACTGCCGGATTAGCTTCTATTTTTACTTTATATTCAAAATACGCATTAATCGTATTCATCGTATTGTCTCCGTCAATATCTTCCGTATCGGGCTGATTGTTTCCTCCTCGTGTTCCGGAAACAGGTGTATTCCGTTCCGTTCCGTTATAATTTCTATAACGCTCTAAGATTCCTCCTTCTGCATCTAAGTAATGAATAAAATTATCGCCTGCCGGATCGTCTAAATGAGCAAATTGAGGAAACTTCACTTTTTCTTCTTCATCGTTAATTCCATCCAGTCCTACATCTTGCAAGCTGCGATTTTCGCCACTTACGTCAAAGGCGTAAATCAGTGATGGCGCTGCAGGTGTTTTACCCCAAATAGTTTCAATAGTTGAAACCGTACTGCCTGTTCCCGGCAATCCATTTTCATACTGCTTTTGTCCGTCTCTCAAAATATCCTCTGATATAAATCCAAAATTCAGCCTTAACTCTCCTTTATTCGTTTCTGAGGTTACATCGTTGGATTTTCCTACATAAGGATCCATCACCCAGAATTCAACAAACTCTATGTTAGACTGTTCAAAATTGGTTGTGTTCAACGCACGCATAACTCCTCCCCAGCTCTGTCTAGGCGTTTTAGTTACTGCAGTATTGACATATTCCGGGTTAAAGTTATACGGGCCTCTTTCTTTTGGATAGAATGTTAAATCCAACGTATTGACTACCCTGCTTTCTCCGTATGCAATATCTTTGGTAGGATATAACTCTTCGCTGAAAATTCTTCGGGTTTTATTAGAAGACAAATCATAGTCTCCAATTCCTGATGGTCTTGATCCTACATAAAACGTGGGATCAATAGTATACCAAGACAGTTTTCCTCTTCTGAAACCATATTCCAGCGAATAAGGCTTATCGTCAACCACATCATATGAATCTTTTTCTATTTCGTTTAATTCATAAAATCCTATTGGCGTACTTGCCAAACTCCAGGCAAACGGCGACCTAATATCTATTCTGGATTGTGTTCCTTCAAAATCGTCAATATACGAAGTTGCTTCTCCGTTCATTTGGTCGGATTTAGATGATCCGGGCTGTAAAAAAGCAAATTCTCCTCTAAAAGAAACTCTTGATTCTACGTCTGTATCAATATTGGGCAACTTATTAACTAGTCTGGTTAAAAACGGAACTTCTGTCGAATACTGCGTATTAAAACCCCAAATCGTATTGTTCACAGCTTCTTCTCCATATCCTGTTTTGTGAGTCATTGGTTTTTCCGACAACCTTAAAAAAGTTGCTCCAACCACGAAATCATTTGTGAACTGATGCTCTACGTTTACCCCAAAAAACCTTTTGGTTTGTTGTCCGAAAAAAGTATTGTTTTCTACGGATATATCAATCGGTGTATTTGACGCCAACAATGCCTGATCCAAAATCATAACTCGTCCGCGATTATAATCCACCGTGTAATCCACTCCTTCCACTAAAATCCTTCCTCCTGCATTTACCACTACTGATCCGGGAGCTACATTAAAGGCTCCTATCGGAATTCCCTCTCCCATAGCACTGGAATACTTTCCTTTTAAAAGAAATTTATTCTTATTGCTCTGACTTCGCTGAGCAGTTGACTTTAATGTTCGATACATTTCTCTGAACACATACTTCTTCTGATTTTCGTTATAAGAACCTGAAATCTTATAATCTTCACCTACGTTTGCCTTCAGTTTATTAAACAAATGCTCTCCAAAAGGTTCTACAGTAGTAAAAATAATTCGTCCGTTTAACGCATCTATCGTAATTCCATCAAAAGTATTATTGCTGTTTTGCTGATTCCGATTATTTCCGCCATAGCCCCCTGTATTTCCATAGTTTCCTCCTTGCCCGCCATAACCGCCGCTATTATTCATTCCTCCGGTGCCATTCGGATTATTGGGGTCAAAAACATTTTGCATGGCTCCATTGGGCAAGAAATCAAAAAAACCATCTCCTCCTTCCTGAGGATCGTTCGTGTAACTTAGCCTATCTAAGTGAAATACTTTTAACAAAGGCGTTTTTTCCACGTCTGCCGGTAAGGGCAAACCTCCCGCCGAAGAAATATAGTTCAGTGGACTTGGATCGGTATATAAAATATTAAATCTAAACTGGTCTTGAGTAATATTCATCGCACCCTGAATCTGATAGATATTTTTCATCATCAAGTTCCATACCGGAGCTTCAACCATGGTCAGATTACTCTTCAGCATTTTTAAAATCAGCGCTTGCGACCTTTGTACATTTTCATTGCCTGGTCCCAAATTAGGATCAATACCGTTTACATCTCCTCCATCCGTACCAAATTCTCCTACCTGATACACCTTATCGCCAATAGTATATTGAAAAGCAACTGCCAGAACTTCGTCATTAGACAAACGCTGCTGTAACGAAATATATCCTAACTGCGGGTGAAAAGTAAATTCATTTGAACTTAGTTTTCGGGCACTTTCCTGTTTTATAAAATCTACTCCTTCTTGTACTTTTGTATTAAACCCCGCAGATCCTGATGTACTAGTACGAATACTTTCATTCAAAAAGTTGGTTCCTATTTTTGCCGGATCATACTGGTTGTTTTTGTTATCTGACGGAGCGTCCAGCTGCATATTTACAATAAATCCGGGATCGGTATTAGATATAATCTCAAAATCTTCTCTTCCCATTAATCGTCCTTCCCCCAAATCCTGAATTGCAACAATGTTTCTTGCATTGTTATTTGTCGGATTAATCCTACTAAACTTATTAGTTACCCAAACTTCTACTCTTGTAATACGCGCTCGGCTATTGATATACGGATAATTCTTTAATGCTTCGTCATATTTATTTCTAAAATATTGCGATAAAAAAAAGTGCCTGTCTTCGTCATAATCCAAAGCATACAACTCAAAATCTTCCAACGTTCCCCCTCCTTCTGCGCGAATTGAGTTTGTTTCTGATTTTTGTTCAGAGAAGACTCCTGTTATCGTGGTTTTTCCAAATTTCAATTCCGTTTTTACTCCAAACAAACTTTGTGCTCCCTGTATCAGCGAACCGCTGATAGGCATACTGACGTTTCCTACTTCTACCTTCTGCACAATAGCATCTTCATCCGGAGTATACTCCAGTTTCATAATATTTTGAAAATCAAAAGTAGATTGTGTATCATAATTAGCATTTACAGCTAACCTTGTTCCAACCATCCCCTGCAATCCCATACTGATTCTTTGATCAAAATCAAAAGTCATTGTTTTACGATTTCTAGGCGAAAGCATCGGATTATCCTGTCGAGTGTAACGCATTCCCATATCAAACTCAACTGATCCGGAAGGTTTAATATCAATGGTATTAGAGCCAAATATTCCCGAAAACAATTTTGAATTCACATAATAACGCGGAAGCATGTCTCGTTGAACTTCTTCATCTTCCAAGTGACCATTAACTGCATTGAACTTTTGCTGAAAATATTTTTTCATTTCTGCTCGCAAAATGAGTTTTTCAAACTCTTCTCGACTCATGACGATGGGAAAGTTCATATTAAAGCCATCAAAAGTTTTTGTAAAGTGATAACTATCAGTCAGCGGATCATAGGTATAAGATTCCTTAATAATTTCAGGATCCGGCAATTCCACATTTCCTATCTCATAGGTAGGCTGTTGAATCGTATCATTTACAGCTCCTTCGCCATACACCTCTTCCTGTGCATAAATCCATACTGAATTACACAACAAAAAAAGCAATACACAGACCCAGGTTTTTATAACTGATAAATGGCTTTTCAAGACTTATAAATTTTTTAAAGCTTGCTTTATAATAAATTCTACTGAAGCATCGGGATTTTGTTTTACGATTTTATCCACCGTTTTTTCAGCAGTTTTTCTAACAAAACCCAACACCTCTAATGCAGATAACGCTTCATCAACATTTGTATTGTTAATAATTGGTAAAACTTCTTCTATATTGTATAGCTTGATTACTTTTTCTTGCAAATCGAGAATTACTCTCTGAGCAGTTTTTACGCCTATCCCTTTCACCGATTGAATAGTTTTGGCATCTCCCGCTGCAATTGCCTGCAATAATTCTTTTGTTGTAATAGAAGACAAAATATTCCGAGCCGTGTTTCCGCCTATACCCGATACGGAAATCAACAATTTAAATAGCTCTCTTTCGATTTTATCTATAAACCCAAAAAGTGTGTGGGCATCATCCTTTATTTGCAGGTATGTATATAAACGCAGATTTTCTGTTTGCTCTATTTGTGAATAGGTATGCAGGGAAATATGAATCTGATATCCAACTCCCCCGCAATCTATCACCACCTGAGTGGGTGTTTTTTCTATTAATCTTCCTTGTATATGCGCAATCATTCTATCCAATTTTCTCTCCAAAAATAGCAAATAATTTTAACTTTTTACTAACAGAAAAGAGATTGCGACATTTATTTAAAGATTATTTATTTTTCTTGCGATTTTCACGCACTTGTGCGTCCACAACAGCCACCGCTGTCATATTCACCATTTCATCTACACTGGCACCTAACTGAAATACGTGTACCGCTTTATCTAATCCTAAAATTATTGGTCCGATTGAAGTCGCACGATTAAGCTCTTTCAACATTTTATAGGTAATATTAGCAGCATCCAAATTTGGAAATATCAAGGTATTTACTTTTTTATTAACCAATTTAGAAAAAGGAAATTTTTGCTTTAACATTTGATCATTTAAGGCAAAATCTATTTGAATTTCTCCATCTACAATCATTTCCGGATATTGTTCGTGTAAAATACACACTGCTTCTCTCATCTTTTTAGGAGAGTCATTTGTTCCTGAACCAAAGTTACTATAAGAAAGCATTGCTATAACAGGTTCCATCCCAAACATGCGCACTGTTTTTTCTGTCATGTAGGCGATTTTTGCCAATTCTTCTGCACTTGGATTCGGGTTTATTGCCGTATCTGCCAAAAACATCGGTCCTCTTTTAGTCATCATCAAATTAGTAGTCGCCACTTTTGAAACTCCCTGCGCTCTGGGTATAAGTTCCAAAATAGGTTTGACTACTGACGGATAGCTGCGAGAATATCCGGTAAGCATAGCATCAGCTTCTCCTTCATTAACAAGCATAGCAGCAAAGTAATTGCGCTCTCTCATTAACTTTTGTGCTTCGTATAAAGTAATTCCCTTTCTTTGTCTCGTTTCCCAATAAACACTGGCAAAGCGCTCTCTTCTCTCTCTTTGCTCTTCCGTTTTAGGGTCAATGATTTCAACATTACTGTTAAATTCAATCTCTCTTTTGAGCTCTAATATTGTTTCTTTATCTCCCAATAAGATAGGAATAGTCATTCCTTCCTCATAAGCGATTTGAGCTGCTTTTAAAACATCTAAATGGTCTGCTTCTGCATAAACTACCTTTTTAGGCTCAATTTTTGCCCGATTGATTAACATGCGCAGCAATTTATTATCAGACCCCAAACGTTCTTCTAACTCTAACTTATACTTATCCCAGTCTGTGATTGCCGATTCTGCAACTCCCGATTCTATTGCTGCCTTAGCAACAGCCAAAGGTACCACAGATATTAGGCGAGGATCAAAAGGTTTTGGTATAATGTACTCTCTGCCAAAACTAAATTTAGTTTCACCATAAGCTATATTAACCTGCTCCGGTACGGGTTCTTTAGCTAATTTTGCTAATGCCACCACGGCAGCCATTTTCATTTCTTCATTAATTTTGGTGGCTCTCACATCTAAAGCCCCTCTAAAAATATAAGGAAATCCTAATACGTTGTTTACCTGATTAGGAAAATCGGAACGCCCCGTTGCCATAATAACATCTTTTCGGGTAGATGTTGCTACATCATAATCAATTTCGGGACGAGGGTTGGCCATGGCAAAAACTATAGGATTCGGAGCCATTGTTTGCAGCATTTCAGGAGTAAGCACTCCAGCAGTAGACAACCCGATAAAGACATCGCTATTTTTAACGGCTTCTGCAAAAGTAATGTCGTGTTCTACAGCAAAATCGCTTTGCTGTTCCGAAATACGGGCATCTCCTTTTTTAAGTACTCCTTTACTGTTAAACATTAAAATATTTTCGCGTTTAACGCCAAAAGCCACATATAATTTAGCACAAGCAATTGCAGCTGATCCTGCTCCGGAAACTACCATTTTTATTTCGGCAATATCTTTTCCCGCCAATTCTAAGGCATTTAGCAAAGCGGCAGCCGAGATAATAGCTGTTCCGTGTTGATCATCGTGCATTACCGGAATATTCAACTCTTCTTTTAAGCGACGTTCAATTTCGAATGATTCCGGCGCCTTGATATCTTCAAGATTTATTCCTCCAAAAGTAGGAGCTATATTTTTTACTGTTT
This sequence comes from Myroides indicus, assembly GCF_004364575.1. GTDB lineage: Bacteria > Bacteroidota > Bacteroidia > Flavobacteriales > Flavobacteriaceae > Flavobacterium > Flavobacterium indicum_A. The sequence continues at coordinate 27,944 of NZ_SOAG01000006.1, forward strand.
CTATGAATTTTTCGACATCTGTTGTATCTATTTCAATATCAAAAACATCAATATCTGCAAATATTTTAAACAAAAGTCCTTTTCCCTCCATAACCGGCTTGGACGCTTCTGGTCCAATATCGCCTAATCCCAACACGGCAGTTCCGTTTGAAATTACTGCAACCAGATTTCCTTTTGCCGTGTACTTATAAACATTGTTTACATCTTTCGCTATTTCTAAACAAGGCTCAGCTACTCCGGGCGAATAAGCCAGCGACAAATCTCTTTGCGATGAATATCTCTTGGTTGGCACTACCTGAATTTTTCCAGGTGTTGGTTTGGCATGATATAAGAGTGCTTCTCTGCGTAAACTTTCTTTGTTCATAAAAATTGATTTAGTGTTACAAACAAAGGTAATCTTTTTGGAATACAATTGAAATCTGAAGCTTCTTATCTGGACAAAAAATCTATGTTGCGCATTAATCCTTCATACTTTGTCCGTTTTACCGCAGATTTTTTATATATTCCATTAAAAAGTTCACGGGTTAATTCTTTCCATTCCTGTTTATTGTAATTAATTAACTCTTCTTTAGGGGAAAACCGAGGTTCGGAATGAGGCTTGGCAAAGCGATTCCACGGGCATACATCCTGACATACATCGCACCCAAACATCCAATCATCTATTTCACCTTGAAATTCGTCAGGAATAGCATCCTTAAGTTCGATTGTCAGATAAGATATACATTTACTTCCGTTGACAATATAAGGCTGTTCAATGGCATTGGTAGGACAGGCATCAATACACTTGGTACAGGTTCCGCAATGATCTGTTGTAATTCCGTCAGCATCCAACTCTAAATCAAGAATCAATTCTGCAATAAAAAAGAAAGAACCACTTTGGCGTGAAATCAAATTGTTATTTTTCCCTATCCACCCTAAACCACTTTTTGCTGCCCATGCTTTATCCAATACAGGTGCTGAATCTACAAAAACGCGCCCGTCAACCTCACCTATATTATCCTGGATAAAAGCCAGTAAATCCTTGAGTTTGTCTTTTATTACAAAATGATAGTCCTCTCCGTAAGCATATTTAGAAATTTTAAAGGTGTCTTCTCGCTGTTGTTCTTGCGGATAATAATTAAGAGTTAGCGAAACAACGCTTTTCGCACCTTCTACCAGCAGTCTGGGATCTAATCGTTTGTCAAAATGATTTTCCATATACTGCATCTGTCCGTGCATATTCTGGTTCAGCCATTTTTCCAACCGCGGTGCTTCTACTTCTAAAAAATCTGCTTTTGAAATTCCGCACGACATGAACCCCAACCGCAAAGCTTCTTTCTTTATCATCAAACTGTACTTTGCTTTATTCATTTCAAAAACTACTTTTTTAATCAAACAATCCGCTTTGTTTTGACTGCCGGCTTCTTCCTAAATGATGATAGGCTTTATCTGTTACTTCGCGCCCTCTTGGTGTACGCATGATGAATCCCTCCTGAATAAGATAAGGTTCATAAACCTCTTCTATCGTTTCTGCATTTTCAGAAACAGCTGTTGCTAAAGTTGATAATCCGACTGGTCCTCCTTTAAACTTATCTATGATAGTGAACAAAATTTTGTTATCCATCTCATCTAATCCGAAAGAGTCCACATTTAATGCGTTAAGGGCATAACGTGAAATTTCTACATCAATACTCCCGTTACCTTTTATCTGTGCAAAATCGCGTACACGACGCAATAAAGCATTCGCAATTCTGGGAGTTCCTCTGCTTCTGCCTGCGACTTCTATCGCAGCTTCCAAATCAATTGGCACTCCCAAGATAGCAGCACTTCTTTCAATAATAGTTGCTAAAAGTTCTTTGTTGTAGTATTGCAATCTGCTTTGTATGCCAAAACGGGCACGCATAGGTGCAGTAAGCAAGCCTGAGCGCGTAGTTGCTCCCACTAAAGTAAATGGATTCAAATGAATCTGAACAGAGCGGGCATTGGGACCGGACTCCAGCATAATATCTATTTTAAAGTCTTCCATTGCGGAATAAAGATACTCTTCAACAATGGGGCTTAAACGGTGGATTTCATCTATAAAAAGTACATCTCTTTCTTCCAAATTGGTCAACAGACCTGCTAAATCTCCGGGTTTATCGAGAACGGGTCCGGATGTAATTTTAATACCAACTTCCAACTCATTAGCCAAAATATTGGCAAGTGTTGTTTTTCCAAGTCCCGGAGGTCCGTGGAAAAGAGTGTGATCTAAAGCTTCTCCTCTAAGATTAGCTGCTTTAACAAAGATCTTTAGGTTTTCCAACACCTGATCCTGACCTGCGAAATCGTCAAACGACAGCGGTCTTAACTTTTTTTCTACATCAATCTCCTCGGGAGAGTAATTGTGATTAGTTGGGTTCAAATGCTCATTCATAACCACAAAGATAGTATTTTTTGATGTTTGTTACAGATGATTTAGCTGAGATTATCCCGAAGAGTGCCTATGATAAATAAACATTGTAAACACGTATTCTGAAAAGAAAAGTGTATATTTCGACTCGTTTGTATAAAAGTCCTACTTTAATTGAATGCATTTAAAAATGAATTGCACCCTGTGTCAAACTTTATTAACTGAGAAAGCGGATGAAGAATATTATATTTGCTCTACATGCCATGCATATGTAAAAGATGAAGCGCTTTATTTTAATGCTGAAAGTGAAAAAAAGCATTATGAATATCACAATAACGATATACACGATATAGGTTATCAAAACTTTACTGCTCCTGTCACTAATACCATTCTAAAACTTTGTACAAGAGAAATGATTGGTCTGGACTATGGCTGTGGAAAAGGCCCTGTAGTTACCGAACAACTGGCAGAAAAAGGATACCGAATAAATCTTTACGATCCTTATTTTTACCCAAACATTTCTTATTTAAACGAAACCTATGATTATATTTTCAGTTGTGAAGTATTTGAACATTTTTACAATCCTTTTCAAGAGCTTAACAAGCTCAACTCTATTTTAAAAAAAGGCGGCTTGTTAATCATTAAAACGCATTTATATAAAGGTCAAACTGAATTTAAAAACTGGTACTATCGCAAAGACTTAACTCACGTATTTATTTACACTTTTAAAACTTTTGAATATATAGCCCAATATTTTGAATTTGATATTGTTCTCTTAACTGAAAAGTTGATTGTGCTTAGGAATCAAAAGACAACTTGTCCTGGCTAAGTTTTATTCAGAATAAAAATTTTACACACCCATTCTTAGGATTTTATACACTTTTTTTTGTGTATTGATTAAATCCTTTTATACCTTAAAAACTAAGGTAAAACCATTCCATTAAAAAAATATTTTCTCGTTACAAAAAGCAGATCCTGTAAAAGGCAACTTATTAACTATATAAATATAAAACCAAACAGACCGCTTTAAAGCGGTCTGTTTGGTTTTATATAAATCACTATTTTATATTAATGATGCATTTTTTCTTCACCCTCCAAGAAAGGCATATTTTGCGGTGCATAGTCTTCCGGTAATCCCGGTTTACTATAATCGTATGGCCATCTGTACACTACCGGTAATTCGCCCGGCCAGTTTCCATGGATATGTTCAACAGGAGTTGTCCATTCCAAACCATTTGCTCTCCAAGGGTTTTGAGGGGCTTTTTTACCATAGAAAATACTTGTAAAGAAGTTCCACAAGAAAAACAATTGGAAAACACCACCTACCAAAGCAAACACGGTAATCAATACATTCAAATCGTATAAATCATCAAACAACGGGAATGCTGTATTTGAATAGTAGCGACGAGGTAAACCTGCCAATCCTACAAAGTGCATCGGGAAGAATACTCCGTATGCGCACACTACAGTTCCCCAAAAGTGAATATATCCCAAGTTCTTATTCATCATTCGCCCGAACAATTTCGGATACCAATGGTAAATACCTGCAAACATTCCATAAAGAGCTGAGATTCCCATTACTAAGTGGAAGTGGGCAATAACAAAATAAGTATCGTGTACGTTAATATCTAAAGTTGAATCTCCCAGAATGATACCTGTTAAACCTCCTGTAATGAATGTAGATACAAAACCGATACAGAATAACATTGCAGGATTCATCTGAATGTTTCCACTCCAAATTGTAGTGATATAGTTAAATGCTTTTACTGCAGAAGGAATAGCAATCAACAAGGTTGTGAAGGTAAATACTGATCCCAAAAATGGATTCATACCTGATACGAACATATGGTGTCCCCATACAATGGTTGACAAGAAAGCAATACCTAAGATAGAAGCAATCATTGCTCTGTAACCAAAGATAGGTTTACGCGCATTACAAGCAATAATTTCAGATGCAAGTCCCATCGCCGGTAAAATTACAATATATACTTCCGGATGTCCTAAGAACCAGAATAAGTGTTCAAACAATACTGGAGAACCGCCTTGATAATGTAAAACTTCACCTGCCAAATAAATATCGGATAGGAAGAACGAAGTTCCGAAACTTCTGTCAAATATCAATAATAACGCTGCAGACAACAATACCGGAAAAGAAACTATACCAATGATAGCTGTAACAAATAAAGCCCAAACTGTTAGTGGCAATCTTGCCATTGACATTCCTTTGGTTCTCAAATTAATTACAGTTGCAACATAGTTTAAAGATCCCATTGTTGAAGAAACAATAAATATTGCCATTGAAATCAACCAAAGCGTCATTCCCATTCCAGATCCCGGAATAGCCTGAGGCAAGGCGCTTAACGGCGGATATATCGTCCATCCGGCTGAAGCTGGTCCTCCTTCAACAAAAATAGAGATAACCATAAGCAATGCAGATCCAAAGAACATCCAATATGACAACATATTTAAAAATCCTGAAGCCATATCTCTTGCTCCGATTTGCAAAGGAATAAGCAAGTTTGAAAACGTACCACTTAATCCGGCTGTTAAAACGAAAAACACCATGATAGTTCCATGCATAGTAACCAATGCAAGATAGGCATCGTTTTTCATTACTCCATCCGGAGCCATTCTATCACCTAATAGCCATTTGAACAATGTAAAAGATTCTTCCGGCCAGGCAATCTGCATTCTAAATAAAAGAGACATCATCACTCCGATAATTCCCATGATAACACCTGTAATCAGATATTGTTTAGCAATCATCTTGTGGTCTAAACTAAATACATATTTAGTAAAGAAATTCCCTTTATCATGATGGTCATGTTCATGACCGCTAACTATTTCGTGTCCTACTGCTGACATAGTATATTTTTTAATTTAATAGTGAGTTTTACTTTACTACCTGAGCTATAGCCTCATTATCTGTGTTAACTTCTGAAAGTTCTTCCGGAGTTTCGGCAGGCTGTTCTTCAGCCGGAGCATTCGACGCTTCTTCTGCAGCTACTTGCTCGCCTAATGTCGGAAGTTCTGCCAACCAAGCTTCAAAATCTTCCGGTGTATCTACTACCACTTTCAATTGCATATTATAGTGAGATGCTCCACAGATTTTATTACACAATAAAAGGTAATCAAATTCATAAGGTTCTAAAGCCTCCTCTCCTTTAGCCATTAATTTCTGACTTCTTTCTGCTCTAATGTTATTGATGTTGTTAACTTTAGTAACAAACTCCTCACGTTCTCTCATTTCTGCTGTAGTTACAGTGGGAACAAATGCAAATTGAGTTACCATTCCCGGCACGCAGTTCATTTGTGCTCTAAAGTGAGGGAGATAAGCAGAGTGAAGGACGTCTTGTGAACGGAACTTCAATACTACCTTCTTCCCTACTGGAAGGCGTAATTCTTTCGCCATTTTATCGTCAATTGCATTGGGATCTGACATATCTACCCCAACCAAATTGATACCTTTAATAAAGCGAACGTTTGCTTTACCTAGTGTATTATCTTTTCCTGAATAACGAACATCCCATGCAAATTGTTTAGCATAAACTTCTACAACCAACACATCTTCTTCTTCATCTACAAACATAATATCATTCCAAGCATATAAACCATATAGAATCAATCCTGTTAAAGTAATAACCGGAATAATAGTCCAAACCGCTTCCAATTTATCATTGTCTGAATAATAACGGGCTTTTCTTCCTTTGATTCCTCTTCCTTTAAAAGCGAAATAATGTAATAAAAACTGCGTGAATATCTGAACGATAAAAATCAATATCATAGAAATCCACATCAGGTTATCTACCAATATCCCATGCTCCGAAGCGGGATTACTCATCAAAGGCAAACTTCCGTACTTTACCAAACAAAATATGGTCATAATGTAGATGAAGCCTAAGAAAGCAAAAAGTAAATAACCATTGATGTTATTGTCTTTTTCATTGGCAATTTGTGAAGCTGCATCGTCAGGTCCTGAACCCACTTGTGTCAATTCAAATATTTTTGTCAATTGCCAAACAGCAATTCCTAACAAGACAACAACAGCTAATATTAATAAACTTGTCATTTGTTTAGCTTTAAATATTAATAATGAAAATGTTTACTCTCTTCAATCAGAGGATTATTTTTAACTAATAGCGGAACTTTAGATATTGATGTAAACCCTGCAAAAATAAACAGTCCTGCAAAAAACATCAAAGCAGCTATCTCTGTAATCCCGATAGACCATGAACCTCCTACTGTACCGGGACTAATCATCAGATAAAAATCAATATAATGTCCGAACACAATAGATACACCTGCCATTGAAATAATCCATCCCAAACGTTTGAAGTCTGAATTCATTAACAATAATACCGGCAAAACAAAATTTAATAATAACATTCCAAAGAAAGGAACATTGTATTCTTGAATTCTAAAAATAAAGTAAGTTACTTCTTCCGGAATATTTGAATACCATTGCAACATAAATTGAGAAAACCAAAGGTATGTCCAAAAAATACTAAATCCGAACATAAACTTCCCTAAGTCATGTATATGGCTTGTGTTTACATGCTCTAAATACCCTTTGCTCTTCAAATATAAAGTGGCAAATGCTATAACTGTAATTGCAGTTACAATGAAACTGGCAAACACATACCATCCAAACAAGGTACTATACCAGTGTGTATCGATTGACATGATCCAATCCCAAGAAGAAATTGACTCTGTGACAATAAAGAACACTAAAAAAACAGCTGTTGCTTTGAATAGTTTTTTGTGGTAAGATAAATCCCCTGTTTCATCCAACTTCAATGATTGTTTACGTGCGTAAACTCTATATAAGTTCCATCCTACTAAAAAGATTATCGCTCTGATTAAGAAAAAAGGAACATTTAAATAACCTGTTTTATTTTGAATAATTACATCGTGCTCTACAATAGCCGGATCCATCCAAATAAATAAGTGGTTACCTCCGAATGAGCTTACAAGCAATAGTATAAAAAAGATAATTGAACCTGGCAGCAAATAAGCAGATAAACCTTCCATAACTCTAAACAATACAGGAGACCATCCTGCTGCTGATGCATAGTTTAGAGCATAGAATACAAGGATACCAAGCGAAATCAACATCACGAAAATACAAGCAACGTATACCGCCGTCCACGGCTTATTTTGCATTTGAGTCAAAACGTGCTCTAAATGTTTTTGATGGGCATCGTGATCAGCTTCAGAAACTGAATGATGTTCGCCTCCGTCATGATGAGCTTGCTCTGTCAGAATCTGCTCTACTTCAGCAGTTGTCTTTGGTGCATTGAAAAACCCATAAGCAATTCCTATAATTCCTAATGCCATTAGGACTATTGCCAAGGTTTTCAGATTTTTTGAAAATGTGTACATATCTAAACTTTCAAATAAGTTTTACAATTTATTATTCTGATTTCAATTTTAAAACGTAATCTGTCACTAACCAGCGCTCATGTTGCGTTAACTGATTAGCATGAGATCCCATCGCATTCAAACCATAAGTAATTACGTGATAAATTCCTCCTTCGGTAAGTTCTCTGTCTTTGTAATCAGGAACTCCTAAGAATTTTTCTCTTTTCACCAAGTTACCTTTTCCGTCTCCTTTTGCACCGTGACAAACAGAGCAGTAAATTGCATATAGTTCTTTTCCTTTTTCTAAATCCTTTTCATTTTCTGCTAAAGGAGATTTCAGATTTGCTCTTGCCTGTTCCAATCCTTCTGTAGTATTTGGATAAGCCTCCGGTGTAAATCCTCTAGGTATAGACCCTTCTGCCGGTAATTGTCCTTCTTTTCCATTTTTAAAAGCAGGCGATTCCGAATAAGTTTCATAAGCTACCGATTCATACATATTAGGCATAAACTGGTAATTTGGACGCTCTTTGTTAAAACAAGAAGTAGTTAATACTGAAACGCCGACTAAGGCTGCTATTTTATATATCGTTCTCATTCTACAATTACTCTTTATCAATTACTTTAACTTCTACTGCTCCAGTTTTTTTGAAAAACTCAACCGCTTCTTCTTCCTCTCCATGAAGAGCTACTTCCATTAAAAAGTGGTCATCTGTAGTTCTTATATCCGGATTTTCAGCTTTTTTAAACGGCCATAGTCTACTTCTCATATAAAAAGTAATAACCATTAAGTGAGCCGAGAATAATACAGTCATCTCAAACATAATCGGAACGAAAGACGGCATATTCTGAATAAAACTAAAACTCGGCTTTCCTCCAATATCCTGAGGCCAGTCAACAATCATGATGTAATACATCATTGCTGTTCCAAAAGCCAGTCCTACTAATCCGTATAAGAAAGCACAAATAGCCAATCTTGTAGGTTTTAACCCCATAGCTTTATCCAAGCCATGCACCGGAAACGGAGTATAGATTTCTTCTATATGATGATGAGCAGATCTTGTTTCTTTTACCGCATCCATTAAGATATCATCATCATTGTATATTGCGTGTATAACTTTAGTACTCATAACGAATTAGTGATTTAAAGATTGATGATTTTCTTTATTATCTCTTGCCTTTTTGTAAAATTCACCTGATGACTTTAAGATAGTTTTCACCTCTGCCTGAGCAATTACAGGGAAACTTCTAGAATATAACAAGAATAATACAAAGAAGAAGCCGATAGTTCCTACGTAAATTCCGGCATCTACAAAAGTAGGCTGGAACATTGTCCAAGATGACGGTAGATAATCTCTATGTAAAGATGTTACGATAATTACGAAACGTTCAAACCACATCCCCACGTTAATCACTAATGAGATAATGAATGACGCCATAATGTTTGTTCTGATTTTCTTAATCCACATAACCTGTGGAGAAATAACGTTACAGGTCATCATCAACCAATATGACCACCAATATGGTCCTGAAGCACGATTTAAGAATGCATATTGTTCGTATTCAACTCCTGAATACCAAGCTACCCACAATTCTGTAATATAAGCAACCCCAACAATAGATCCTGTAATCATACAAATCATATTCATCAATTCAATATGCTGAATTGTAATATAGTCTTCTAAATTGGACACTTTACGCATAATAATCAACAGCGTATTTACCATTGCAAATCCCGAAAAAACTGCTCCCGCCACAAAGTACGGAGGGAAAATTGTCGTATGCCACCCAGGAATAACCGATGTTGCAAAGTCAAAAGATACGATAGTATGCACAGAAAGTACCAAAGGCGTAGCTAAACCAGCTAAAACTAAAGACACTTCTTCAAAACGCTGCCAATCTTTTACTCTTCCTGACCATCCGAATGACAAGATAGAATAAACTCTTTTGGTAAAAGGTGTAATGGCTCTGTCTCGCAACATGGCAAAGTCAGGCAACAAACCAGTCCACCAGAACACTAACGATACAGATAAATAAGTTGAAATAGCAAACACGTCCCATAATAACGGCGAGTTAAAGTTTACCCATAACGAACCGAACTGGTTTGGAATAGGCAACACCCAGTAAGCTAACCAAGGACGTCCCATGTGAATAATTGGAAATAAACCAGCCTGAACTACAGAGAAAATAGTCATTGCCTCCGCAGAACGGTTAATAGCCATTCTCCATTTTTGTCTGAATAATAATAATACAGCTGAAATTAAAGTTCCGGCGTGCCCGATACCTACCCACCAAACGAAGTTGGTAATATCCCAAGCCCAGCCGATAGTTTTATTTAAACCCCAAGTTCCAATACCTGTACCTATTGTATAAGCCATAGATGCAACTCCCCATAAAAAAGCTACCAAAGCAATAGTGAATACAGTCCACCATAGTTTATTTGCTCTTCCCTCTACAGGTCTAGCCACATCCACAGTAATATCGTGATATGATTTTTCACCGATAACTAAAGGTTTTCTAATGGGTGCTTCGTAATGTGACGACATAATCCTTTATATGTTTCTTTAATTAATAATTCTTTTAACTTAGATATTTCTAACCTTAACATGGTAGAATACATTCGGTTTTGTTCCAATATGTTCTAACAAATGATAAGCTCTGTCTGATTCTGCTAACTTAGTAACATCTGATGCCTTCTCATTTACATCTCCAAACACCATAGCTCCACTTGAACAAGCAGCAGAACAGGCAGTTTCAAACTCATTAGGCTTAACTGCTCTTCCTTCATTTTTAGCTTTCAAAATAGTAGCCTGAGTCATTTGAATACACAACGAACATTTTTCCATTACCCCTCTTGAACGAACAACTACATCCGGATTCAACACCATACGTCCTAAATCGTCATTCATATTGTAATCAAACTCACTGTTTTTAGCATATGAGAACCAGTTAAAACGTCTAACTTTATAAGGACAGTTGTTTGCACAATATCTTGTACCCACACAACGGTTATAAGCCATATGGTTTTGTCCCTGACGACCGTGAGAAGTAGCCGCAACCGGACATACTGTTTCACACGGAGCATGATTACAATGCTGACACATAACTGGCTGGAAAGCTACCTGCGGATTATCTGCCGGATGCTCCAATGTCAAGAAAGCACTTCTCGTTTCAACAAAACCTTTAGCATTCACCTTTTTATCAACATCTTCAGCAAAAGTATCTTCTGATGAGTAATATCTGTCAATACGCAACCAGTGCATATCTCTACTTCTTCTAATTTCTGATTTACCTACAACCGGAACGTTGTTCTCTGCGTGACAGGCAATCACACAGGCACCACATCCTGTACATGCATTTAAATCAATAGACAAATTAAAGTGATGCCCTACAGAACGATCAAAAGATTCCCATATATCAACAGATGCCGCTCTCACTTCCTCATGATCGTAAGAAACCATCGGGAAAATATTCCATTCTTTTGCATCTTTTGTATTGAAAATCTCTAATGTTGTATCTTTTAAGATATCCCCTCTACTCATCAATGTATTTTGCAACTGAACACAAGCAAATTCATGATCTCCACTTGCTTTTTCAATTTTTACGCTTTGTACATTATCAAAATTATTATACAATTTATAGGCATTTACACCTACTTGCATTTCTTCTTTTAAAGCTGCTTTTCTTCCGTATCCAAAAGCTAAACCTACAGTTCCCACAGCTTGTCCCGGCTGAATTAACGCGGGTACTTTTTCTAACTTCACTCCGTTAACCTCAATATTAACATAGCTACCGTTTAAACCTCCGTTAGCAACGTGATAATTTTTAACACCTAAGTTCTCTGCATCAACTCTGGAAATAGTTAAGTAGTTATCCCATGATACTCGTGAAATAGGATCCGGAAACTCCTGCAACCAAGGATTATTTGCCTGCTGTCCGTCACCCATTCCTGTTTTAGTGTACAGTACTAACTCAAAACCTTCTTCTTTTTTAGTTCTTGCCAACTCAGAAACAGCTCCAGAAAAATCTGCACTTGCATTTACAGCCGTATTCTCGCCTACAATAGCAAAACCGTCGTGAACCAACTGATTCCAGGTTAAATCAGCAGCAAATCCTTTACCTACTTCTTTTAAGTAATCATAGTAAGCCGTATTATTACCTGTCCACAACAAGATAGCCTCTTGAAACTGTCTTGTATCAAACAGCGGTCTAATAGTTGGCTGCATTACAGAATAATGCCCTTTATGAATCATTACATCTCCCCACGACTCTAGATAATGAGGTGCAGCCGCTGCAATAGTAGCAGACAAAGCCGTTTCATCTTCTTTTAATGAGAAAGAAACAGATGTTTTTACATTTTTTAATCCTTCAACAAATGAAGCGCTATCCGCCAGAGTATAAACCGGATTGACTCCCGACATAATTAAAGTATGCACATTTCCTGCATTCATATCTTTAATCAACTGACTAACCGCTTTTGCATCTCCTTTTCTCACATATTTAGTTTGTTCCGGCAAAAATGCTTCTGACTGCAAAGCTTCGTTTATCGCTAACACGACCAATTGCGCATTAACATCATCCAATCCTGTAACAACTACTCCTTTTGAACCAGCTGCTTTCAATTGTTGTGCTGCTTTAGCAATTGCTTCATCAGAAGATGTAGATGACGCACTAGCCCCTCCTCCAACGACTACATTATACAATTTAACCAATGCTGCTCTTTGCTCAGCTACTGTTAACGGCAAACGTACGTCTGCATTAGCACCAGACAAAGACATATTTGCCTCCAACTGAATGTGTTTAGACATTTTACCGTTCTTAGGAACACGACCTTTAGCATAAGCTGAATCATATCCTCCGCCTTGCCAGTCACCTAAGAAATCTGCACCTACAGAAACAATCACATCTGCTTTTCCAAAATCGTAATCAGCCAACCCTCTTGTTCCGTAAGCTTTTTCATAAGCATCCAACGCCGCCGAAGAAGACACCGCATCATATACAATATGTTTTGCAGTCGGATACTCTGTTACAAACTCTTCTATTAATTTATCAGTAGAAGGACTTGCCATTGTATTAGTAAACAATACAATATTACCTCCTTTTTCCTTTGCATCTTTTAAACTTGCTCTTACTCTTAAATCAACCTCATCCCATGAAACATCTTTCCCTTCAACTTTAGGCTGTTTTAAACGAAGACTATCATACATCGACAAAACCGATGCATTTACACGAGCATTAGCCCCTGAATATGCATTAGCAAGTTTGTTATTTTCAATTTTAATCGGACGTCCTTCACGGGTTTTAACCAGAACGTTTACAAAATCGAATCCATCCGCTATTGTAGTCGCATAATAATCTGCAATTCCGGGAATAATTTCTTCCGGCTGAACTACATAAGGAATAGATTTCACAACAGGTCCTTCACAAGCCGCTAAAGTTGCAGCAGCCGTAGAAAAACCTACATATTTCAAAAAGTCCCGACGAGTTGTTGATGAAGAAGACAACTTGTTTTTATCTCCAAGAAATTCATCTGTAGGAATTTCCTCAACAAACTCATTGTTTCTTAGCGTCTCAACAATAGAGCTATTTTCATTCAGCTCCTCAACACTTTTCCAGTATTTTTTGTTTGATGCCATTGTATATATATATTAGCTTCTTATTCTTAAATAATTATTAATAGTGACATTTACCACACTCTAAACCTCCCATTTGAGCAACTGTCAGTTTTTCAACACCGTATTTCTTAGACAATTCCTCGTGAATTTTAGCATAATACTCGTTGTCATCCATCTTCACATTTGTTTTTCTGTGACAATCAATACACCAACCCATTGTCAATGGAGAATGTTGCTTCATAACCTCCATATCTTCCACCGGACCGTGACAAGTCTGACATTCCAAACCAGCAACATTTACGTGTTGTGAGTGGTTATAGTAAACAAAATCCGGCAGATTGTGAATGCGAACCCATTTTACAGGTTTTTCCTGTCCTGTATATTTTTGAGCTGCCGCATCCCATCCGACTGCATCGTATAGTTTTTGAATTTCCCCGGTATAAAACTCGGGAGTATATTTACCGTAATCCTTATCAGCATCCCCTGTAAATTCACTGATGTTTTTATGACAGTTCATACATACGTTTAACGAAGGAATGCCTGATGTTTTACTTGAACGGGCAGATGAGTGGCAGTATTTACAATCAATACCATTATCTCCTGCGTGAATTTTATGTGAGAAGTGGATTGGCTGTACAGGCTCATACCCTTTATCAACACCAATCTGCATCATATACCCATACACAAAATAAGAACCAACCAATACCAACACAAATACCGAAACAATTACTAAAAATTGATTTTTAACAAAAGCTTTCCATATTGGAATCGTTGTATGAATCTCTTTTGCAAGACCATTGCTTTCAATAACTTTATTTAAAACTTTTCTAACAAAAAACAGCATTGTTACCAACAGCAACAACACTACAGTCAAGGCTCCTAAAACAATAATATCAGAAACTCCGTCGCCACCACTTTGCGCTCCCTGCCTTGCAGAAGCAGTTGCAGCAGCCGGTTCAGCTTTAGGCTCTGAAGTATAAGCTAAGATATTATCAATGTCTTCATCTGACAACCCAGGGAAGTCATTCATAACCACCTTATTCCATTCTTCAAAAAGCTTTACAGCTCTGGCATCTCCTGATTTTATCAAAGAAGAACTACTTTTAATCCATTTATGAAGCCATTCTACATCCCCATCGTGACGATCTACAACACCACGAAGTGAAGGTCCGGTAGAATTCCCATCTAACTTATGACAAGCGGCACAGTTAGAATTAAACAATTCCTTTCCTTTTGCTACATCCTGAGCAAATGAAATTGTCGTAAACGATAGCATTAGCGCTAAACAAAAGAATAAAATCCTTGAAAACGAATTATGGTCACCCACTTTTTTCATAGTTATAAAATGATTTTCAACTAAATTTAGTGTTTTTAACAGCTCTTTAATTTGCCGTTTTAATACACCTTATTTACAAACTCCGACAAAAATACAATTTATGCCTTACTCTTAAAACCTTTGTCACCGTTAAAACTCAATTTATACACGTTCTAAATAACCCCTATCTCACAACTTTTCAAGAATATTTGTATTTTTGTTTCAAATCCGATTCATTATGAGAATTTTAAGAATTTTTTTATTCACTACTGCTATTTTACTTAGCACAAACACAATTGTTGCCCAGCAGAAAAATATTGAAATAAATGAGCCTGAAGCAGTAAAAAAACTAATTTCGAGCAAAAGGCTAATCAATTCATCCAATACAGTTAATGACAAGTACAGAATTCAGATTTTTTATGGCAAAAACAACGAAGCCAATAATGCTTTGAATAAATTCAAACGCACTTATCCCGAAATAGATGCTACTATTATATACAGCAATCCATCCTATAAAGTTATGGTTGGAAGTTTTAAAACGAGATTGGAAGCAGAAAGAAATCTTTTAAACATTAAAAAAGATTTTGAACATGCTCTTATTATAAAACCGGGAAAATAAACTAATCTTCCATAATAAAAAAAGAGTCGGTTTTTGATATCAAAAACCGACTCTTTTTTATTGCTTAATATTAGCCTACTATATTAATAATTTTTCCAGGAACAACAATCACCTTTTTAGGCTCTCTTCCCTGAAGCTGATTTTGCGTTCTTTGATCCGTTAAGATTATTTTTTCTATTTCCTCTTGTTTCAAATCCAAAGGAAGCTCTATTTTAAACTTCATTTTGCCATTAAAAGAAACAGGATATTCTTTCGTGCTTTCTACTAAATATTCTTCTTTAAACTCTGGAAAAGCTATGTTAGAAACAGACTCTTCATGCCCCATCAAAGACCATAATTCTTCTGCGATGTGCGGTGCATATGGCGCAATAATGATAAGCAATGGCTCTAATATCTCTCTGTGGCGGCATTTTTGCTGGCTCAGCTCATTCACACAAATCATAAACTGAGAGACGGAAGTATTAAAAGAAAAACTCTCAATGTCTTCGCTCACCTTTTTTATAGTTTTATGCAAAGACTTATACATTTCTTTGGTCGGCTGATCTTCTACGACTGCCACTCCGTTATCATCTACATACAAACGCCACAGTTTTTTCAAAAACCCTGCCACTCCGGAAATCCCTGCCGTATTCCATGGCTTTGCCTGTTCTAAGGGACCTAAAAACATTTCGTACAAACGCAAAGTATCTGCTCCATATTCTTCACAAATCTCATCTGGATTAACGACATTGTAATATGATTTGGACATTTTCTCCACCTCGTGCCCAACAATGTATTTACCGTCAGAATTTAATATAAATTCCGCATTAGCATAGTCTGGGCGCCAAGCTTTAAAAGCCTCTATATTCAATTCTGAAGAAGCATTAACATGTCTTACGTAAGCATAAAGATGTTGTACTTTTTGGTCTTTAATCATGTCTTTTGACACAAAAGTATTCGTCCCTTCAATTCTGTACACGAAAGCCGAAGTTCCCAAAATCATCCCTTGATTAATCAATTTTTTGAAGGGCTCTTCTGTCGGTGCTTTTCCTATATCTTTTAAAAATTTATTCCAAAAACGACTGTACAACAAATGTCCCGTAGCATGCTCACTTCCCCCTATATATAAGTCCACATTTTGCCAATAATTCAAAGCTTTTTCAGAAGCAAATTCAGTTTCGTTTTTTGGATCCATATATCGCATCCAATACCACGACGAACCTGCCCAACCCGGCATGGTGTTCAACTCCAAAGGAAATACGTTTTTTTCATCAATTAATGAATTATCTACCACTTTATTTTTCTCGGTATCCCATGCCCAGCTATGCGCGTTGCCCAAGGGTGGCTGACCATCTTCAGTAGGCAGATACTTTTCTACTTCAGGCAAAACTATCGGCAAAAACGCTTTATCTATCATTTTGGGCAAGCCATTGATATAATACACCGGAAATGGTTCGCCCCAATATCGCTGACGGGAAAAAACAGCATCTCTCAATCTGTAATTTGTTTTTCCAGCGCCTTTATTTATTTTTTCGAGTTCTTCGATAACTTTGCGAGTTCCCTGTTTGTAATCCAATCCGTTTAAAAAACCTGAATTTTCTAATACAAAGCCTTCCTTTTCTACAAAAGCTTCTTCTGAAATATCTTTGTCAAAAATATTTTTTATCGGAATACTAAAGTGTTTAGCAAAGGCATAATCACGCGTATCTCCAGCAGGGACAGCCATTACTGCTCCCGTGCCGTATCCTGCTAAAACGTAATCGCCAATCCAGATTTCGATCGGTTCTTTTGTAAAAGGATGCTCTGCATATGCTCCGGTAAAAACGCCTGAAATTGTTTTTACATCTGCCATTCTATCCCGTTCGCTTCGCTTGGAGGTTGCTTCAATATATGTATCTACCGCCGCTTTTTGTTCTGCAGTAGTAATCTTTTTCACCAAATCATGTTCCGGAGCCAAAGTCATAAAGCTCACTCCAAAAATCGTGTCGGGACGAGTAGTAAAAACTTCTATATCTAACTCTGAATCCTGAACTCTAAATGAAACAGACGCACCTACAGATTTACCGATCCAGTTACGCTGGCTTTCTTTTAAGCTCTCTGTCCAATCAATTGTTTCCAATCCTTGAAGCAATCTTTCAGCATAAGCGGAGATCCGCATACTCCACTGCTTCATTTTTTTCCGAATCACCGGATGACCACCGCGTTCAGAAAGTCCGTCTTTAATCTCGTCATTTGCTAAAACAGTTCCTAAAGCAGGACACCAGTTTACTTCTGTTTCTGCCAAATAAGTAAGTCTGTACTTCAGTAAAACGCGTTCTTTTTCATCTGAACTAAAATCATTCCACTGCTCAGCTGTAAAAAACGGAATATGGTCATCACATACTGCCTGTACATTTGTATTTCCTTCTGCTTCAAATTCAGCAATCAAACTGTCAATATATTCTGCCTTATCTGATTTTTTATTATACCACGAATTAAACAGCTGAATAAATATCCATTGCGTGTGTTTATAAAAATCCGGATTAGACGTTCTTACTTCTCTGCTCCAGTCGAATGAAAAACCGATGCGATCAAGCTGTTCTCTGTATCGGGCAATATTCTCCTCTGTAGTCACGGCAGGATGCTGACCCGTTTGAATAGCATATTGTTCTGCCGGCAAACCAAAGCTGTCATATCCTTGCGGATGAAGAACATTATATCCTTTATGGCGTTTATAACGTGCAAAAATATCCGAAGCAATATATCCCAGCGGATGTCCTACGTGCAATCCTGCTCCTGACGGATAAGGGAACATATCTAAAACATAATACTTAGGTTTTTGCGAGTCGTTGTCCGTTTTAAAGGTTTGGTTTTCTTTCCAAAATTTTTGCCATTTAGCCTCAATTTCGTTCGGATTATATTTCATACTATTTAAATCAGATTATTCATTTTTAGTTCTATAGATGACTTAAAAAAATCAATTCGCAAAAATAAGCTATATTTCCAAGAATCAACAAACTTTAATTGGATTGTTTAGTAAATCTGATATATAGGACATGTTCCACTAAACAGTCTCTCGGCTACTGTTGTATTAAAGAATTTAAGACATATTCCAGCGCTTCAGATTGATTTGCCTCAATATCTGGCTGAACTCCGTTTTGATCTATTCTAAGACCGTCAACCGTGTAATAATCTGCTGTTGGTATCATCAGCTGATATTGATTCCCTAAATCAAAAAACTCACTGTTCAGCATTGCTCCTGCTGTTTTTTCTCCTACAATTACTGCTCTTTTGTTGTGTTTTAGTCCATACACAACAGGCTCGCTGGTACTAGCCGTTTTATGACTTACTAAAATAAAGACTTTTCCTTTATATCTATTTTTAACAGGATCTGCTTTTAAACAAATTCCTTCATTTTTATGTATGTCTTTTAATAACAAGTCATAATTGGAACTGCTAAAATTTAAGAAAGAAGAATAATTCTTTATATCGGGTAATTGTTTGTGATTGTCAAAATATTTTCGGGTCAGAAAAACGCCTCCGTAATACGGTTCTTCAGCTAATTGGTTTACAAAAGCCAAACCTGCTTCTATACTTCCTCCTGTATTATTTCTTAAATCGACAATAAGATTTTTATATCCCTTATCTTTTATTATCTCAAAAATACTGTCTATTTCTGTAGCAGATCCTCCAAAAGAGGTTAATTCCCAATAAGCTGTATGCTCATTTTTTTCCAGGAGCTTCATTTTTTTTTGAGAGGTAGGTACCGTATAATCTACATCTTCGGTATTTCTTAATAATCCATAATGAGAAAAAGGCAATTTACCTGCGTAGTAGTAAAATGCAAAAACAGCTTCTAGATCATCTTGAATCTTTGGACTTATTTTTAACATCCTACTCTTGAAAACTCTCCATTCTTTACTTTTTACAAGCTTTGCATCATAGATATATTTTTCGGTCATTTCAATTGTTTTTTCAAATAAGGCGGTGTAATCTTCTAAAGGGTAATTTTTATAGCTTTTGTCACCTGAAATAAAGCCTATTTTTTTGCCTGCCTTATTTGTCAATCCCGCTTCTAGTCTTTTTTCTACTATAATGCCGTTCAAATAATATTTTCCTATCGGAGATGTAAAAACACCCTTAATCTTGATAGTATCACTTGCTTTTTCCCATACTCCGTTTTCTATTCTCAGCAACGCTCCTTCTTTCATCGTATTGGTAAATACTCTGCTCAAAAGAGATGTCCATCCTCCAAAAATATCTTTATCGGCTCCTTTTCTGGTATAGGAAATAAAAGTGTTTTGACTAATTTCAACATTCATATACGTGCGTACACTTCCTACATCATCATGCGTAAACAGCAAATTCCATTTTCCTTCAAAAATATTATCTGTTTCTAAGGATTGAGAAGAACACGTAGCTGCAAAAAAAATTACACTTAACAGCCATACATAATTTTTCATTTGTACATTCTTTTATTTGATTTGAATGACAAACATCTTCTATTAAGCAATATAAAAAAAGGATATTGTTACTGATGACAAGGTTTTGATGTGTATAACAAGCTTTATCATTATTTGACAATTATTTTACCCGCTATATTGCTCAGAAGTAAAGCAGTTCTTAATTACTTTTATATATTTTCTTGAAACAGGTACTATGTCATCCATCCCTTTCAAGGTAATTTTATATCCTTGCGCATTTCCTTTCATACTGATTGCATAAGCTATATTAAAAATAAACGATCGGTGACATCTTTTAATTTTATCCGAAACTATTTGTTCTTCTATACGTTTTAAAGAAACACGCAAAACTTTATGTTTTACTTCCTTTTCACAAATAAAAAAAACTGTACAATAATTCCCTTCAGACTGAGCCATTATAAAATCATCCTCTTTTAAACAGAGACTTTCATTAACCAAATCTGATTTTAACTTGAATTCTTTTTGGAGGTCTCCATCCAAAGATTTTCTATCTGTAATATTTATGCCTGAAATTGTTTTGTTCAGGCTTACGTATCTTCCTAAAAAGTAAAGCATAAAAACAGGTATTCCCAGTAATAGCGTATAAACAAGCATTTCCAGCCAGCCATACCATGTGATTTTAAAACCACTGATAAAATAAGCATTATAAAAATAATTAAAAACTGAGCTGATCAATAAAGTTAATATTCCTTTTATTGTTTCCTTTTTAATATTCCAATTGCTTTGACAATGTTTTTTAAATTCTATAAGATCGCTTGCTGCAAAGCACAACGCAGAAAAGACGGCATAGGGCAGCAATAACCAATACTTATTAACATGGTGATAAGTATACGTTCCGAAAGGTTGAAAAGCAGTGAGAAAACCATAAACGGTCATTCCCACAAAAAAAGACCATCCCAAAACCTGATACATATAACGCGGTTTGGGATAAGGAATACTTAAAAATCTTTTTAAAGAAGTTACAATCATAATTAAACAAATCTCTTGACATTTGTAGTAAATAATCAAAAATACATTTTTATTTATATCATTTAGAAAACTTTAATCGTTATAGACCCATAAAAACATTTTTGTTTGCTATTTTTACACACTCTAAAAGTTAGACTATGGCGACCTCTTATGAAAAATATCAAAAGCGGAAATTGATTTCGTCTTATTTTTCTGTTATTATCAGTATATTTCTGGTTTTGGGCTTATTAGGCGTTTTAAGTTTATTTGTGATTCATTCACAAAAAATATCCGATAACTTTCGGGAGACTATTCCCATGACTTTATTCTTTAACGGTAAAACCAGTGAAAAAGAATTAACGGCTTTTGGTGAAAAGCTAAAACAAGCGCCCTATATTAAAGATTTCACTTTTGTTTCTAAAGAAGAAGCTGCCAAAAACCAGGAAGAAGCATTAGGAGAAAACTTTTTAGAATTTTTAGGATTCAACCCTCTTCAAGATTCCTACGACATTCATCTTAACAGTGACTATGTAGTATCTGACAGCATTGCTAAAATAGAAGCACAGTTTGCCTCCAATCCCAATATATCCGATATTATGTACGATAAACAGTTGGTAGAAATGGTAAATGATAATATTCAAAAAATAACGCAATGGCTTTTGATTACTGCCGGAGTTTTAACGCTTATCTCTATGTTACTGATAAACAGCTCACTCCGCCTTCTCATTTATTCAAGCAGATTCACAATTAAAACCATGCAGATGGTAGGTGCTACCAAACGTTTTATCCGCCGACCATTTATCTGGCACAGCATGCGGTTAGGCATTATAGGTTCACTTCTTGCAATCGCCGCTATTATAGGCTTATCCTTTTATGTAGATCAAAAATTTCCGGATTTAGATATTAATCCAACGCAAAATTATATGCCGATAGTTTTTGTATCTTTAGGTTTGTTTTTGGTGGGCATCATTATCACCAGTATAAGTACCTATTTTGCTACACAGCGCTTTCTTAACCTTAAATCAGATGAACTATATTAGACTATGAAAAATAATTCCGAAAAAAATACATTTTTATTTAATAAGAAAAATTACCTTATCCTGTTCATAAGTTTAGCAGTTATTGCTTTAAGCTTTTTTTTAATGGGAGGTGCTCATAACGACGATCCGACACAGTTTAATGAAGATATTTTTAGTTTTAGAAGAATACACCTTGCCCCTACCGTATTCTTCATCGGTATCGGTATTGCCATTTACGCTATCTTTAAAAACACAGAAAACAAATAATTAAAATTTCATGGACTTTATACAAGCCCTCCTTTTAGCCATTATAGAAGGATTAACAGAATATTTGCCTATATCATCTACCGCCCATATGGGCTTTACCGCCGCCCTTCTAGGAATGGAAGAGTCTGAATTTCTAAAAATGTTTCAGGTATCTATCCAATTCGGAGCCATCTTATCCATTGTAGTATTGTATTGGAAAAAGTTTTTTGACTTCTCAAACCTTACCTTTTACATTAAATTAGCTTGTGCTGTAATTCCAGCTTTGGTTCTAGGATATTTATTTGACGACAAGATAGAGGCGGTATTAGGAAACCAAATTGCTATTTCTTCTGTTTTGGTTTTAGGCGGAGTTGTGTTACTATTTGTCGACAAATGGTTTAAAAATCCAAAAATACACAGCGAAAAAGAAATCAGCATAAAAAAAGCTGTGACCATTGGATTTTGGCAGTGCTTGGCTATGATGCCGGGGACGTCGCGTTCAGCGGCCTCTATTATCGGAGGAATGACACAAGGTTTAAGCCGTAAAGCTTCTGCCGAGTTTTCATTCTTTCTGGCTGTACCCACTATGCTTGCTGTTACTGTTTACTCTATTTTTGTAAAAACATGGGGAAAAGGAACAGTTAATGAAATGAAGGGCTACGAAATGATTTTACAAGATCAGCAGCATATAAATCTCTTTATCATTGGTAATGTAGTGGCATTTTTTGTAGCTCTGATCGCCGTAAAAACGTTTATTTCTGTCTTAACCAAATACGGATTTAAATTTTGGGGGTGGTATCGAATAGCTATCGGAATCATTTTACTCATCTACTTTTACACCAAATAAATGGAAAAACTGACTCCGAATCTCTTCCAAAACGGACATATATTACTAATAGACAAACCTTTGCACTGGACTTCATTTCAAGCTGTAAACAAGATAAAATGGCTGCTAAAAACGAAGTTGGGTCTTAAAAAAATAAAGGTTGGTCATGCCGGAACACTTGACCCTTTAGCTTCAGGGCTACTTATTATCTGTACAGGAAAAGCCACCAAACAGATTTCAGAATTACAAGGATTGTTTAAAGAATATACCGGAACATTTTATATCGGCGCTACTACACCTTCTTACGATCTGGAAACAGAAATTGATTGTCTTTTTCCCACCAAGCATATTAACGAAACACTATTGGAAGAAGTACGCACCTCTTTTGTTGGCACTATTGAACAAAAACCACCTATTTTTTCGGCCATCAAAAAAGACGGCAAGCGACTATACGAACATGCGCGAAAAGGAGAGGAAGTAGAAATAGCCTCGCGTGCGATCACAATTCACGAGTTTGAATTAACGAGAATTGCCTTGCCAGAAATAGACTTTAGAACGGCTTGCTCTAAAGGGACATATATCCGCTCTCTGGCTTTTGATTTTGGAAAAGCGCTTCAATCAGGTGCTCATTTAACAGCATTAAGACGAACAAAAATAGGCTCTTATAATATTAAAAATGCAATTTCTTTGGAAGAATTTGAACAACAATTAGCAGAAGTCTAAATTATAATCAAAAAATTAAGGCACTATTTACTGTATGTAAATAGTGCCTTAATAGAAATATACTACACTATAGTGAAAGGTACTTTTTATTCAAACAATCCAGACTTTTTCCAGTTGAGCAATGTTGTTCTGCTCATTTTAAAATGGTTAGCCACCTCCTTATTGTTCAGCTCATTATTTTGTTGATATTTTAGAATCTCTACAATTGTATTTTTGTCATACGAACGATATTTTTGATTCATTTCTAAAACTTCTTTACTCTTTTTCTCAAAAATAATTTCATTTAATTGAATCACATCTATAAAATTCAATTCTTTTTTAGAGAGAATACTTTCGCACTTATACTTCTTATCCGGATGTCTACTGTTCAACAAATCAGTATAAATTTTTTTGTAGTTAGGTGTTGCCATTCTTTTTATGTTTTTTAATCCATTTATACAATGTTGTTCTGGGAATATTGTACTCTTTAATAATTTCACTTTTCTTTTTTTCACCCTTTTCAATTAGCTCCAAAATAAAATTGATAATTTCAATTGTATAAACGTTTTTCCTAAATTCAGGAATGCCTTTACTTTTTGATTTTACTTTGTTATAATTAATTGATTTAGGGGGTGCATACAAAACTAAATGTTGAGAGTAAACTCTGAAAAGATCATACTCTAAAAGTTTACTCCACAACAATAAAAGCTCTGTATTTATACTTTTAGCCTCATACATTTTATCTATTTCACTCTTAGAAATTTGCAGAAAACTTATGATACGAGATTCTTTAATTTCTCGATCCTCGACCAATTGTTTTATCAATTTACCTACGTGAATATTTTTAAAATGAAACTCCATCTCCACCTCCCTTTCCTTTTCGTCTAAATACATCTTAATGTTTATCAATTATAATTCCGAAACAATAAACTCCGACCTTCTATTTTGCTCATGTTCTTTATTTGAACACTTTACTCCTTTAGCACATTTATTTATTAAATTGGTTTCTCCATAACCTCGATAATGAACACGAGAAGAATCAATTCCATTAGCTATAATCCAATCAGCAGTAGAAGCGGCTCTTTGCTGAGATAACTTCATATTATAATTTTCATCTCCTCTGCTATCTGTATAAGACTTTACTTCAATTTTCATCTCTGGGTATTGTTTCATTACCTCCACTATCTGTATCAATTCGATCTCGGCATCAGGGCGAATCAAAGATTTGTCAAAATCAAAATGAATGGGGTTAAGCTGTAGTTTTTTAAATAGATCATCTTTGACCTTTATTTCTCTTTCCGTTTTTTCTAAACCAATATTAACTTCCTCTACACTCGGAATATGATTTAATACAACCGTATTCTCTACTGTATTGTAATTTTCAGCAGAGGTCTTAAGGCGGTATTTTAACCCGCAATTAACTTCTTCCGTCGTATACTTTCCTTGTTCATCTGAAATCACAGTGTCTAATACTCTGTAACTTGAATCATACAAAACAATCTCTGCTTTACTGATAATCTTATGGGTATCTTTATCAAAAACAACCCCTTGTATATTTTTCTTACATATTTTTTCAGCAAAAAAGTATATATCATCACTCCCGGTTCCTCCCGGACGGTTAGAACTAATAAATCCTTTTCCAATGAGAGGATCTATATAAAAGCCAAAATCGTCATAGGCACTGTTAATAGGACTTCCTAAATTGACAACCTCCCCAAAACTTCCATCTACATTTAATTTAGCTCTATAGACATCCAGACCTCCTAAACCTGGTCTTCCATCTGAAGAGAAATAAAAATAACCCTCTTTAGAAATAAACGGAAATGTTTCTCGTCCAGAAGTATTAATTTTATCTCCCACATTCTCTAACTTACCATAGGTTCCGGTAGCGTAAAGCGGTACGCGATAAATATCTGATTGACCGTAGCTTCCTTCTCTGTCCGAAACAAAATACAACCATTTATCATCTGGGGTTAAAGCGGGATGGGCTGTATTGTAATTATCTGAGTTAAATGGTAACTCTTCTGCTTTACTCCAGCTTCCGTTGTCTTGTTTAATGGATTTATAAATTTTCAGCAAAGATGCGTTCTCTTTATTAAAGCGTTTTTTTCCTTTTTCGCTAGCGTTATTTCGGGTAAAATACATCGTATTGCCATCTTGTGTAAAAACAGCTGTTGATTCATTTATTACTTTAGAATCAAGTTGCGGAGAAAACAGTTTCACGTCTCCAAAACTACCATTCATATTTATTTTTGTGCTGTACAAACTCGTAAAGTTCTCATTTGTCCAACTGTGAATCTGATTGGACGAATTCCTGGTTTTTCGCGCTGATGTAAATATCAGCTGGTCATCCAAAATAGCCGCTCCGAAATCAGAATATTCACTATTAATCGAAATCGAACGTATTTCGTAACGATCAGAAACAGCTTCTATTTCTTTCAGATAGTCCCTATTAGATTCAAATATTTTTACGCGGGAATCCCATTTTTCCAATGCGGCAAATTCTTCCATCACGGCATCAGATTTTTCATAGTTTCCAACTGTTTTTAGAGTTTGTGCATAACGATAATAATATTCAGATTCGATAAGCTGTTTTCCTTTATCTTCATATTTCCCCTCAAATAGTTCTTTATACCAATTGTGAGCTTGTTCAAGCTTACCATTAAAATAATATGCGTCTGCAAGTTTTTTTAAAATGGAAGTATTCATATAACCATTTTGTGCAATCTTTTCATAAATTTTGATAGCATCTACATAAGCGTATTGATCAAATTCGTTGTCTGCCTTTTTTTCCTTAGTTCTTTGTGCATAGCTTTGGAGACCGAAAAACAATAATATACAGCTCGTAAAAATGATGTTTATAATATTTTTTTTCATTTTTATACTCTTTTAGAAGAATCGAGGAGCTGCAACTCTCTTGATTCTGTTAAACAAATCAAACTTCATAAATATCTCATGCGACCCCGAGTTATAATTTGCCAGTTTGCTTGTTTCTGCGTCATAACTATACCCTATAAACACATTTTCACTGATCTGAAAACCTACCAATCCGCTTACAGAAGCATCCCAACGGTAAGCCGCTCCTGCTGTAAATTTATCGAAGAACATAAAATTAGCTGTTAAATCCACCTGCAGCGGAGCGCCTTCTGTTGCTTTTGCAAGAAAAGCTGGTTTAAACTTAATATCGGGATTTAATTCGAAAATATATCCTCCCGTCAGATAGTAATGCATTTTATCACGCATAGTCATAATTTCATTATCGTTATAACGCGTTGTAGTTAAAAAGGCGGGAACAGAAAATCCCACATATCCTTTTTCGGAATACATAAATAAACCAGCACCTATATTGGGAGTAAATTTTCCTGATATATTATTTTGAGATACCGGATCCAACGGATTGTAAATGTTTAACTTAGTATAATCTACGTCTAACAGATTTGCTGTTGCTTTAATTCCAAGAGCTAGTTTCCAATCATAATTAAGATCAATGGCATAAGACAAATCTATCGAAATGTTGTTTTCCGTCATAGCTCCAATGCGGTCATTGACAAAATGAATTCCCATCCCCATCCCCGATGTTCCCAAAGGAGTAGTTGCTGAGATATTGGCGGTTTTTGGAGCACCATCCAAACCTACCCATTGGGTTCGATACAGACCAAATATACTCAAGTGCTCAGTACTGCTAGAATAAGCGGGGTTAATGTTGGAGTGATTGTACATATATTGTGTATATTGCGGATCTTGCTGAGCATAAAGCTCAACAAGTCCATTGAACAATAATACACAAAGTGTAATTGCTTTTATTCTTATTTTCATAATTATTCATTTTAAATAAAAAAGAATTATGCTAGCCAATTAAATGCCTTTCAACAGGAGAATATTCTTTTTTCTACGACAATTTCTGATTTTTTACTCTTGTAATACTTCAGAATAAACAGATAATTCAGAAAGGAATTTTATGTCTGTATTCTATTTTTTATTGCAATATTAATTGTTTTCTAAATGTAAATAGCCTGACTTTTTAATCATTCGGGAACCATTTTCATTTTTATATTCATAGGTAACTATGTAAAAATAAGTACCTGTTGGAAGCTTACTGCCCTTATTTACCGTCACTCTTCCGTCAGAATATCCACGGAATACATTATCCCTACTATTATAGTTTGTAGTTTCATATACCCGTCCTCCCCAACGATTATAGATTTCAACTTTGTTATTCGGAAATCTGTTGATATTTTCTATAATAAAATAATCATTTTTGCCATCGTTGTCAGGAGTAACCAAATTGTAAATGACCACATCCCCTTCTAATATCCAATCTTTTTTAACAGTACCCAGCGTAAAAACACCATACCCTTTTACAGTTGCCGGAGTAGTGATTTCTTTGACAGAAGTATCCGCTACTCCTCCTTCATCTACCCACAATTGCTGCTCTTTATCCCAACGGACAATGTGAAGCTCTTCTTCAGGATTACCTAATAAGCTATTTGGTGTAGTACGTTCATCCCAACTTAGAGTCAGCATAATATCGCCGGAAACATTACCTCCTTTTTCTACAATCCAATATTCTCTGTCATTCAACAGATTAATTACGCCTGATTTATCTTTATTTGTTTTAAAAAAAGTTTTGTCATCCAGAATATACTTGCTTACAAAAGCATCCTTGGTTGTTTTAGGTGCTGTAATTCGAGCCGGGCGATACAGCCCTTGATCTCCTATAGGAAAAGTAAAAGCATCATTTCCTATTTTTTCTACTTCGCCTTCCACATGACTGTTGTGGCTGGCATTGATTGATTTAGCTCCACGGTGAAAACTCAATATTCCTCTC
Organism: Myroides indicus; assembly: GCF_004364575.1. Taxonomy (GTDB): domain Bacteria; phylum Bacteroidota; class Bacteroidia; order Flavobacteriales; family Flavobacteriaceae; genus Flavobacterium; species Flavobacterium indicum_A. The sequence goes on from NZ_SOAG01000006.1 coordinate 56,230, forward strand.
GACAAGCCGGTTTTCTCATTCAGAGTAGAGTCTACTTTAATTATACCATTCTGAAAATCTACAGTTCCATAAACGTCTATATTGCTCTTCAGATCAAATGCCATAAATGGTTCTGGATTATTAAAATCTATATTATAAAATTCAGTAAAGGCATTCCCCGAAAGTGTCTGGGTTCCATTTTGACTTTCGAGACGGGTAAAAACAGCTTTTCCTGTTTTGATATTTTTACCGATACTGTAAATTCCGTCATTATTAAAATCACTATAAAAATACGTTAGTCCGTCATTAGTTACTCTTCCATTTTCTTGATTTGAAAAAGGAAATAAAAAAGAAGTGACTGTATTTGAAGAGACTTTTAGAATACCTTGATTGACTGTTTGTGCTTGCAAATTAACAACAATTAACAAAAACAGCATATATATGCTTAACTTTTTCATAGGTTTTTATTTTTTAATCAGAGCATAATCGATAAATAACGACATACCACTTTTCTGCTAACTAAATCTTAATCTCAATAAGAGAATTAGAAAACAACTATTGCTTTTTTTACAATAATTATGTCCTCTTAACGATAAGCAGATTAAACTCCTACGGGCTTTTCAGTAGAAGCAAATTCTACCATCACTTTTGCGCTGACATCTGAGGGGCTTAAAATGGTATAGTTCTTTCCTGTCCCTACATTGAATGTTAATGTTTTGCTAGTCACTTTTACATCTGTTACAGAGACCGTCAATCCTTCTTCATAATTTAAGTATATCGATAAAATTTTATGTCCGTCTTTATCTAAAGTAACTCCGCTTGTAAGTGCGGTTTCTCCTTCAACAGTAGTTGTAAACTCTCCTCTGTAGATGTAATAAGTTACTCCGTTTTCTACATAAGTATCTCCTGTAAACACAGATGTGTTTGAACTGGCATCAATCGTATCTCCTAACTTATTTTTTATGATATTAGTCTGAGAATCATCGATATTTGTAATAGCGTTTACAATCGTCTGAGAGATATCTATCGGGGTTTTGACATCTCCAACCATGGTATAAAACACATTGGTTCCATTGACATCTCCATAGTAAACATTTCCTCCCTGATTGATGATGCTTTTAACCTGATTGTAAATATCTTCATTATTGGTAAGTGAATAAAGTATGTCGGCAGTTACGTCAATGTAATTTTGCTCTCCTCTTTCAGGAGTAAATTCGTAAACAATTTTATTGTCTCCCTTAACATCTGTAATAAGCTCGGTATAACCTGCTCCATCTACGCTGCGCCCGATAAACGTTCTGGTTTCATTATGAGTAACAATGGATTTGAATTCTAATGCAGCAATGTCACCCCAGGTTTCATTAGTACCATTCCATTGTTGAAATTTTGCATTCCCCGGATTGGCCGCATCCAATACAATTTTTAAGGCTCCGTCCTGAGTGGCATTTTTGGAGATATACTCTATATATTCCTGAACCGTATTGTATGTATTTCCACCTATCGTAACCGGATTATTAGTAACCAGTTCGTTAAAGTTGTTGACAACTCCTCCTACAACATCTATCAAAATAGCACCTGTTGGAACAGAAGTCCATTGAGATGCATCGGTAACGCCTCCATTTTGAATATAAGCTTCTGACAGGTAATATTGATTACCTCCATAAGTAACTATTGTAGTTTTAGACTCAGAAGCAGAAATCAAGCTTTCTAATTCTGCAGTAATATCTTTTTTGACATAGGTACTCGTTGCACTGTCATAATACACATATTCTATTTTTGCTGAATCATTATCGGTTCCAGGTATAAAAACCATTCCTCCTCCCAATTCAGATCCTCCTGTTGGAGTTCCTTCCAAATTATTGGACGGATAAGCTACTTTTAACAAAGCTAAAACGTCGTCAACTCTCTCATCCATACCATCGATAACTTGTTTTAAATCCGTTACATTGGTCAGGCGTTCCCAATATCCTCCTTTATCGGTTCTCCAAAAATAAAAACCGGGTGAAACAGCTAAATCTCCTGTACCGGCAGAAGCTGTGTTGTAAACTAACAAACTCTCTTCTTTATCTCCTGTTATCGGAGCAAATTCACTTAAACTTCGAAGTGATACGCGCGGAATTAAAATTCCTTTGTCTTCAGCTTCTACATCTAAATAGGCTGATGTTTTGGGAGCTGGTGTACCAATAGCTATCTGTGCTTTTGCAAAATAAACTGAACCGAATAAGGCTGCAATTAATGTAATTTTTTTCATGTTTTTTATTTTATAGAATTGAATAATATTTTTATTCTAATTCTTTTTAATTTCACTTTATGCTTTAAAAGAAATCCCAATGAGATAAAAAGTTCAAAGTAATCCGCGAGAAGTTCTCGCGGTATTATAATAATCTTCTATTTTACTTTTACCAAAAACTTTTATTGACTTTTGGACTACACTCCTGCCGGTTTATCTGACGAAGCAAATTCTACCATTACTTTTGCTTCCACGTCCGTATCAGAAATCACATGATATTGTTTTCCAACTCCTAATTTTAATCCTAAAGATTTTCCTGAAACTACAACATCTGTTACTGAAGCAGTCGAACCGACTCCGTAGTTTAATCCGATTGATAATATTTTATGTCCGTCTTTATCTAAAGTAACTCCGCTGGTACGAGCTGTTCGACCTTGTACTGTAGTAGTAAACTCTCCTCTGTAGATGTAATAAGTTACTCCGTTTTCCACATAAGTATCTCCTGTAAACACAGATGTGTTTGAACTGGCATCAATCGTATCTCCTAACTTATTTTTTATGATATTAGTCTGAGAATCATCGATATTTGTAATAGCGTTTACAATCGTCTGAGAGATATCTATCGGGGTTTTGACATCTCCAACCATGGTATAAAATACATTGGTTCCATTGACATCTCCATAGTAAACATTTCCTCCCTGATTGATGATGTTTTTAACCTGATTGTAAATATCTTCATTATTGGTAAGTGAATAAAGTATGTCGGCAGTTACGTCAATGTAATTTTGCTCTCCTCTTTCAGGAGTAAATTCGTAAACAATTTTATTGTCTCCCTTAACATCTGTAATAAGCTCGGTATAACCTGCTCCATCTACGCTGCGCCCGATAAACGTTCTGGTTTCATTATGAGTAACAATGGATTTGAATTCTAATGCAGCAATGTCACCCCAGGTTTCATTAGTACCATTCCATTGTTGAAATTTTGCATTCCCCGGATTGGCCGCATCCAATACAATTTTTAAGGCTCCGTCCTGAGTGGCATTTTTGGAGATATACTCTATATATTCCTGAACCGTATTGTATGTATTTCCACCTATCGTAACCGGATTATTAGTAACCAGTTCGTTAAAGTTGTTGACAACTCCTCCTACAACATCTATCAAAATAGCACCTGTTGGAACAGAAGTCCATTGAGATGCATCGGTAACGCCTCCATTTTGAATATAAGCTTCTGACAGGTAATATTGATTACCTCCATAAGTAACTATTGTAGTTTTAGACTCAGAAGCAGAAATCAAGCTTTCTAATTCTGCAGTAATATCTTTTTTGACATAGGTACTCGTTGCACTGTCATAATACACATATTCTATTTTTGCTGAATCATTATCGGTTCCAGGTATAAAAACCATTCCTCCTCCCAATTCAGATCCTCCTGTTGGAGTTCCTTCCAAATTATTGGATGGATAAGCTACTTTTAACAAAGCTAAAACGTCGTCAACTCTCTCATCCATACCATCGATAACTTGTTTTAAATCCGTTACATTGGTCAGGCGTTCCCAATATCCTCCTTTATCGGTTCTCCAAAAATAAAAACCGGGTGAAACAGCTAAATCTCCTGTACCGGCAGAAGCTGTGTTGTAAACTAACAAACTCTCTTCTTTATCTCCTGTTATCGGAGCAAATTCACTTAAACTTCGAAGTGATACGCGCGGAATTAAAATTCCTTTGTCTTCAGCTTCTACATCTAAATAGGCTGATGTTTTGGGAGCA
>NZ_SOAG01000006.1:60306-107150 GCF_004364575.1 Myroides indicus
CGGAGCAAATTCACTTAAACTTCGAAGTGATACGCGCGGAATTAAAATTCCTTTGTCTTCAGCTTCTACATCTAAATAGGCTGATGTTTTGGGAGCATCAGTGCCAATTCCAACCTGTGCTTTTGCAAAATAAACCGAACCGAATAAGGCTGCGATTAATGTAATTTTTTTCATAAACTTTGATTTTTATTATATATATATATATATCTAGAAAATATATTTTTCTTTATTTTTTAATACAAACGCTGAATAGATAAGAAGATCTTTCTCACATTATCTGTATCACCTGTTGTATTTAAGTTATCTACAATAGGGAAATAATAAATGCGATACCACTTGTCATCCAATGAGAGATCAACCTGAACGATTTCCTGTCCACTTACTCCATTTCCGCTAGGTCTAGGTGTACTTACTCCTAACACATCATTAGCTCCATAACCATAGTAAATACCATTATCTAAATTTACCCATCCGCCATCCGCTGCCAAAAGATGGTTTCCTGATCTAAAACTGTCTATAGTAGTCATAGCGCTAAACCATATTTTTACGGGTTGTCCCGAAACATTCACCAATCTCGGATTAAAACTGACTCCCCCAGCACTATTTGAGCTGGCATTAAAGTAACCGTCTAATCTGATTTTACCTCCTAAAATAGGCAGATCGTCTGCATAATAGCTCATCCATCCTTTAGCTTCAGTACCGTTTAAGGCAGTTCCACTTCCAGAGACAGATGCTAAAATCGGAGGAGTCTGATAATACACCAAATCCCCTAACGTAATACCGTCATCAGCACCAATAACCGCATCACAATTTTTCCCTCCTATTTCAATGGTAAAAACGGTTGTTTCAGGTGAACTAATTGTTGGTGTACCCTTTATTGTATAACTTAGTGTACCTGCGCCGTTAGCAAAGCTTCCAGCAGCAAGAGTTGCTGTTAACCCATTTACAGGTCCTATAGTTTGAGCGGGATAAACCCCACCGTTTCCTCCTGTATATGGAACATTCATAACTCCTTCAAAAGGCTTTCCATTTTCATATCTGCTCGGTATTAGGGTTATTGCATTACAAGTTATATCCCCTATAGCTCCATCCGCCAGAGATGAACCGCTTAACGCTCTCCATTCTTCACCATCCCAAAAAACATAACCTTTGTAAGAAAAACCACTGCCTGTTCCTAAATTGTAAACTAACAATCCTACTGCAGGATTAGGTATCGTCGTTGTATCTAATCTTGAGTTCAACGCTAACCTGGGAGCCAAAAAACCCTTTTTATTACCAGACTCTAGATTGTTCACATTTAATTCCAAAATTGCCGAAGTATCGGGTGTAGGAGTACCAATACTCATTTGAGCAGATCCGGTTAAAGAAGCTGTTAAAAAGCCTATTAAAAATGTTGCTCTTAGTAATTTGTTTTTCATAAACAATTTTTTATTCAGTTAAACTTGAAAAATAAGTTTTGTAATTTTTCGAAATAATCACTAGGCAAAGAGAAGGCTTTATTTTCTCTTTTAATTCTCAAATTATTGAGAAGAAGTTCGTCCCAATAAAATAAACAAAACGTAAGTAGCTAAATTACAGTAATTTAAAAAAATAAATGATTAAATAATTGGGAATAACACTAAAAATTTAGTTTTTTCACACAAAAACATTCATATAAAACACTTTTTTATTGTCTTTAATAATAAATAAAAACAATAAAAAAGTTTTTTATACAATTTATATTAAAAAACATATTATGTTTATTAAAAAAGCAAATACATATATAAATAGAATGGAAATGAATAATTTCATAAAAGATAAAACTATATTATTCCGGTAAAAGATGCGTAATAAATATTTTATAGTAGAATATTCACAAGCCAAAAATCATGTCGATTTAACCTTCAAATTTAATTTATGATTCTCTGCTTGTTTTTTAATATTCTTGTACTCTATCTAAAGAAAGACTTTTTCAAATAGAAAATTAATAAGAATAAAAAATCGCCTAAATAAATAGGTAAATTCAGCAGTACCAAACAAAGAGATTATTTCTTCTTCTGAAATTCTTTAGGAGACATATTGTAATGTTCTTTAAAAACTCTGTAAAAAGATGCCTGAGAATTAAACCCCGCCATAAAAGATATATCAGCAATACTCAGCTGTTTTTCTGCCTTTAATAGTTTAACCGCAAAGTCAATCCTTTTTTTATTGACATACTGACTGTAATTAGTATTAAATATCAACGAAAAAACCTGCGACAAATCATGAGATGTTATTTTTAATTCTCTTGACAACTTTTCAATAGTCAAGCTGCTGTCTATAAAAAAAGTTTCCTGCAGTGCCTCAATTTTATTTGCATAATCCTCCAATACGTTCTTATTTTTTTTAGATCTTGTGTATTTTTCTACAAGTGCATTATCACTTTTGTGAGCTAATGCTTTTTGACTAAGAAAACGTTCATCCTTTTTAACACTTTTAAATAAAAGATCTTTCAACCAAACTCGATGAATTTGGATAATAATAAATAACATGAAAATGTGCGCTACCAAACCACTGATTAGATTGTCAGTATAGCTATAATCGAGTCGCAACGCATCTCCTATCAAAAATATACTTCGTATAGCAAGAAGTAACAATCCGTCAAAAAAAAGTCTCTTCACTCTTTTTTTATTTTTTGTCAAACTATGGCAATACATAACATACATGCCAATCAAAGCATATACAAGCATCTGTATTCCTGATATCCATTGCAATATTGTAATATACACAATCAGAGATACACGCTCTAAAAAAAAACTATAGAAGATAATTTGAAGCAGAAACAATATAGAAAGTATGATTCCTGGTACTAAATGCAAGTAAAGTTTTTTGCTTTTTAACCGCAGCAAATTTTTTTCAAAAACGGCACTTCTGACAATATATAAGAATAACGGTCCATAAAATAATTTAAAAGGTGCACCTAAATTTAAGAATTGCCAATCGGGCCAAAGTAATCTTATTAAAAATGCATAACAAGAATGAACTAGAATTAAAATATTTAATGCGTAAATAGAGAAATCTGAATCATTTTTTAACCCTTTTCGCTTATATAAAACAATATTATATATAGAAAATCCAATTGCCCCCGATAGAAGTAATAACGATAAAACTTGCTCGTACGTAAACATTCTATTTCCCTTAAATATTTAGTTTTTGATCTCTGAACTCAGATGGAGTTTGTTTAGTATACTCTTTAAAATAACGATTAAAAGATGATTTTGATCTAAAACCTGCCTGAGCCATTACATAATCAATAGTATAGATATCAGCATATTTTTCCAGTAATTTCTTAGCGACCTTAACTCTTTCTTCTGCAAGCAAAGAATAAAAGCTTTTATTAAGTATATGATTTAATAAAAAGCTAATATCTTTTTTATCCATTTGTAGAGCATCCGATAAATTATCTAGCGAATAATCAAGGTCTAAAAAATCTTTACTTGTTTGAAAATAAGTATTCAAAGAATCTATTTTTTCTTTATATTCTTCTGATAATTTTTTACAGTCTTCTCTATTTTTTTGTTCGCTATTGCTTCTTTGTAAAGACCACAAAATCATCACTGTATATATGATAGAAAGTCCGATTAGTCCAATTATTAGAAAGAATGAATTAACATTTAAATCAAAAACTCCCCTTTTATAAAAAGAATACTCTACTGATGTAATGCCTAAAAGCAATAAAAACCATGCATTGTATTTTAACCAAAATTTAAAATCTGAAGCTATGTAATTATTGCTTTTATCTAATAAATATATTAAACTATATATAACCAATAATAAACCTAAAAGTACAAAATCATAATCAGCAAAAGGTTTTATAGGCAAGATAACTAAGAGTAGATATGCTATCGGTACTACAAAATAGGACAAAAACTCTAACAAATTGTATTTATTTTTAAATACGGCAGCTAATACAAGTAAAAGTGGAGCGCAAAAAACCAGTACTGTTACTTTTTCAAATAGAACAAATAGAAACAAGGATATAACAAGCCAAAAAGCATATATTTTTGAAAGCACCAATGCCAGCTTATAGGAAGATTCCGCTAATAGAATACTTTTTTTAGTAAACATAAGATGTAAAAATTAAGTTTTAAACTAAAAACTATTCATAATCAAGATTACCCGTTTTATTAAAAAACAGTTACTCAATATTTCATTAACATAAAATATTTATTTCTTGCTTCTGCTTTTTAAGCATAAATCAGATAAATCCCACAATAAACACAATACACAGCTTTATTTTTATTTACATAAAATTTACGTATATTTTTATCTTTTATACAAAAATAAAAATATTTATTTAATAATCTATATTTTATTCTGAGCATTTAACTTTATTTTCCTATCTTTGAAGTTCTTATCATTTCATTATCTTGTCTAATAAATATTTTATTTCTCATTACATAAATACTCTAAAAAGACAAATCTTATTTTATATTAAAATAATTACTAAAAATCTTAATTTTCAGTTTACCTAATAACAGAAAATCATAACTATTTAAACTAACTGTATGAATAAAACTCCAAGAGTAAGAACCACACTAAGTAAGGGAATCATCTTTCCGAGTTTGATTTTTATCATGGGGATTTCTCTCCTGTCAGCTCTATTTCCTAAAGTTACGGAAAACCTGCTAAACACTATTAAAGAATTTATCTTTATAAACCTCAACTGGATATATGTATGGGCTGTAACTATCATTGTTTTATTTCTTATATACCTTATGGTTAGCAAATACGGTAATATAAGATTAGGTAGAAATGACAGTAAACCTAAGTATTCTTTTTTCTCGTGGATCTCAATGTTATTTGCCGCGGGAATGGGAATAGGATTAATGTATTTTGGTGTATCAGAGCCTATGCAACATTATTCTAATGAAGTTTTTGCTTCGGGCTCAGTTGTAGATCAAGCAAAAAATGCCCAATTATACACTTTTTTTCATTGGGGAATCCATGCCTGGGCAATATACGGAATTGTGGGGTTGGCGCTTTCCTATTTTGCTTATCGCTATCGTTTACCTCTTTCTTTGCGGAGTTGTTTTTATCCGCTATTAAAAGATAAAATTAAAGGAAAATGGGGAAATACCATTGATGTCTTTGCTCTATGCAGTACATTTTTTGGTATAACTACTACTTTGGGTTTTGGAGTTGTACAAATTGCATCCGGATTAGAAACGCTAAACTTTATTCCTGAAAGCAATTTTATGTATTACGTAATTATCGTCTGTATCTTGGTTTCTCTTTCCATTCTATCTGCAGTCAGCGGAGTAGATAAAGGAGTGAGAATATTGAGCAATATTAATGTAATAGGCGTTATTACCTTATTATTTTTTGTATTGGCATTAGGTCCGACCGTATTTTTGATAGGAAGTTTTACAGAAGGGATAGGAAGCTACATCAACGATTTCTTTAGCCTGACCTTTAACACACATATCTATGAAGAAAATAAGCTTCCGTGGTTTTATGACTGGACAATTCTTTATTGGGCATGGTGGATTTCCTGGTCGCCCTATGTAGGTCTATTCATAGCCAAAATTTCTCAGGGAAGAACTATAAGAGAGTTTATAGCTGCTGTGCTTCTTTTGCCTACTTTATTCAATTTTATCTGGATGACAGTTTTGGGAAACAGCGCCATTTGGTTTGATCTTCATATTGCGGAAGGAGCATTAAGCCAGCTTGCCGGAAACCCTGATGCACTTATGTTTCGCTTTTTAGAGTATCTACCTTTTTCCAAAATAATCAGTTTCCTCACTATTCTTATCATCGTCATTTTCTTTATCACTTCGGCAGATTCAGGGATGTTTGTCATGAACAGTATTGCTACAAAAAATGCGCGCATTTCTCCTAAATGGCAAACCATCGGATGGGGGATCTTATTAACAACTTTAGCATTAGTTTTACTAAATGCAGGCGGATTAGTTGCCTTGCAAAGTATGACATTAATTACTGCTTTACCCTTTTCGGTTATAATGCTTCTTTTTATTGTAAGCCTTATGAAAGCATTGATTATTGACAAGGATTATTACGAACGAGATCTTTCTGTCACTTCAACCCACTGGTCTGGTGAATACTGGAAAGAACGCTTAAAACTTATTATTTCGTTTAACGATAAAAAATCGGTAAGCAGTTTTATCAATACAACAGTCAAAAGTGCTTTTACAGAACTGCAACAAGAGTTTTCTGAAAATGGAATTGAAGCTAAGATAAATCATTACGAAAAACCTTACAGAGTTGAGATTGAAATCAAACACGATATGGTTAACAATTTTATCTATGGAGTAAAAAATGAATCCAAAACGCTCTCCGATTACCTGCTTGACGAAGATAATTTGCCGGACGCAGAAGAAAGTCAAACTTATTTTCCGGAATCTTATTTTGGAGACGCCCGCGAAGGATATGATGTTCGACTTTTTACCAAAAACGAACTGATCTCCGATGTGTTGAAACACTACGAAAGATTTATCGAAATTATTTCAGAAGAACGCAACGAAATGTTTATCAGCAGTAATGCTAATCAGAGGTTCAAATAGTTTAAATATCAAATTAAAATAAGGTCAGAAATTGCCGCGTATTATTACGGTTAATTTCTGACCTTATTCTTTTTATATAGTCAATTTCTATTTAAGAAACAGAAATATCCGATCGGTTTCTAGCTGAGAACCATACATAAGCAAAATACAATAAGTGAATTGCTGCCATTATTAGAGAAAAATAATATAAAACGGTGTCTCTGCCTTCTGTATTAACATGATGCAGAATGGCAATAAAAATAAGAATTACTGCTAAAATTATATTAGAAATAGCGATCACTTTCTTAGTTTTTGTTGTTACTTTATTACCGGTTTGATTGAGCAAACTGTGTTTAGCTCCGTAAAAATAATAAAGATCAAGTCCGATAATCATCCAAATAACCAGTCTTACCCATGTGTCAAGAGGCAAAAATGCCATCATAAAAAAACAGGTTATAATTCCTAATACAGGAACAAGAGGAACCAACGGAGTTTTAAAAGCCCGGGGCGCATCAGGCATTGATTTTCGCATAACCATAACGCCTGTACAAACTAAGATAAAAGCAAACAGCGTACCTATACTGGTCATCTCTCCCACCACTCTTCCCGGTATAAAAGCAGCAAAAGCACTTACAAATACAAGAAAAAACAAATTGGATTTATACGGTGTTCTGAATTTTGGGTGAACCGCAGAAAATACTTTGGGCAGCAAGCCGTCTTTACTCATAGAATAAAAAACCCTGCTTTGTCCCAATAGCAAAACTAAAATTACAGAAGCATATCCCAATAAAATAGCAATAATAATTGACGTGTTTAACCACGGATAAGCTGGAATAACAGTTCCTGAAGCATCAATATTCCCCATATTATCAATAGCTATAGCTACGGGAGCCAGATGACTGTTTGCATCACCCGCAGTAAAAGCTCTATAGTCTACTACTCCGGTCATAACATAAGCAAAAGCAACGTATAGTATAGTGCAAATCAGAAGAGATCCCATAATACCGATGGGCATAGATTTCTTCGGGTTTTTAGTCTCCTGAGCCGCCGTACTGACAGCATCAAAACCAATATAGGCAAAAAATACAACCGCAGCTGCACGTATAATACCCGAAAAACCAAATTCTCCAAAATTGCCTGTATTATCGGGAATTAGAGGCATGTGATTTTCTGGTTTTACGTATTTAAATCCTACAACAATAAACACAATAACTATAGATACTTTTAGAATAACAATAATCGCATTTACAAATGCAGATTCACTAGTTCCTTTAATTAAGACTAATGAAGTAATAAAAACTATAAATACAGCCGGAAGATTTAACCACCCGCCGTCAAAAGGAGTATTTATGAGTTCGTGAGGCAATGAATACCCGAAATTCCCCAATAAAGCGTTTAAATATCCCGACCAACTGGATGCTACTGTTGCTGCTCCTACTGCATATTCCAACACTAAATCCCAACCTATAATCCAGGCAATATATTCCCCCATAGTTGCATATGAATATGTATAAGCACTACCCGCAACTGGAATCATTGAAGCAAACTCAGCATAACAGAGTCCGGCAAATGCACATCCCATCGCAGCAATTAAAAAAGAAAACATAATTGACGGCCCCGCATAATTTGCTGCTGCCATTCCTGTTATCGAAAACAATCCTGCTCCTATAATTGCCCCGATTCCCAAAGCAATCAATCCCCATGTGCCTAAGGTTTTTTTAAGGTTATTTGCTCCACTCGCATCAGCTTCAGCAAGCAAACCCTCCAGTGTCTTTTTAGAAAATATACTCATAATGAAATTCTTAGTTTATATCAAAAATATAAATATATTTTGTTTTTACTAAATAATAGTTAAAAAACAAAATCAATAAAAAGAATTACATCAATAAAACCATTTATTTTACAAATAAATATTCAAAAAACATACTTACATCTTTTGTACAAACCTCACTCCAATACTTAGTAAAGAAAATGTCATATACCTTTGAGCAAGCGTTCAAAAAGTTATCTCCCTCCGTTGTCTATACACCGCGAGCCGATACCCTGCCTTCTTGGGATAGAAACACATATTTTAAGCATCTTTTCTAAATAAAGCCAAAAGAACAAATCTTAGTACAGCGCATTAGGTTATCTTTAATTTTGAGTAAACCTTGATGATAATTAACCATTTAATAACACGTAAATAATACACAGGTTATACAAACAATAGAGTTTTGTTCTGATGAAAAAACAGATTTTTTTGTAAGTAATTTTTTATGTCTTTTGCCTGTCTTTTTGCTAATATCATGCGGAGATAAAGATCATTCCATTAAAATGAAAGGATCGGATACCGAAGTAAATCTGGCTGTAAATCTGGCAGAACAATACACTGAAATAGATCCTGATTTTAGTATTGCGATTTCCGGCGGCGGATCTGGATTGGGAATTACCTCATTACTGAATGGTCAGGCAGATATAGCCAATTCTTCCCGCCCTTTATCTGATGAAGAAACAAAACAATTCGAACGCAAAAATATTGTCTTACGCACAGTAGTTTTTGCTGAAGATGCCACCGCTTTTGTAGTGCACAAAGACCTGCCTTTAGACGAAATAGATTTAGCGACCTTAGCACTTATTCTCAAAGGAGATATTGTCAACTGGAATCAGCTAACCTCAGTTGACTTACCTATTAACATATACGGGCGCCAAAGTAGTTCAGGAACTCACTCTTTTATCAAAAAGAAACTTAAAATAGAATTTTCTTCGGCAGCCAAAGAAATGACGGGCAATGCCCAGATTTTAGAGGGAATCAAAACAGACAAATCCGGAATCGGGTATGTGGGTGCCGGATATATTGCACATGAATCCGGCAATCAAACAGTAAAAATACTCAACATCAAAGAATCTTTTAACTCACCTGCCTATTCTCCTATTGATGCTCATACCATCAACAATAATCTGTATTTCTTTCAAAGACCATTGTATCAGTTTATTCTAGAAGATTCATGGAAAAAAGTAAAGCCGTTCATCGATTTTGAAAATAGTGAAAGAGGTAAGCAACTAATCATTCAACACGGATATTATATTAAAGATCGTACTTCAAATGAAATATAAAATCAGAATATTGCTGGACACTATATTCAAAGACATTTTTAAAGCAACGGGGCTTTTAGTTCTTTTTTTACTGGGAGGAATTTTAGCTCTGCTAATCTACAATTCTATTTCTTTTTTTATGGATGTAAAACCGTTGGAATTCATTACTGGAATGGAATGGAATCCGACTGGTAAAAGTCCAAAATATGGTATGCTCCCCCTTATTCTGAGCACAACGCTGGTAACTTTTGGAGCCATGATCATCGCCATACCATTAGGAGTAGGAACGGCTGCTTTTATTTCAGAATATGCTGGTTCCAGATTAAAAAACATTCTTAAACCAGCGATTGAAATGCTCGCTGCCGTTCCTTCTGTGGTAATAGGTTTTTTAGGTATCGTTGTAGTTAGCCCGGGATTAGCTAATCTGGCAGATTTACCAAATGGTTTAAATGCTTTAAACGGAGCCATTTTACTCGCTGTTATGGCTTTGCCTACTATTATCACGATTTCTGAAGATGCCATACACGCAGTGCCTAAAACCTATAAAGAAGCAAGTTACGGCGTTGGAGCCACCAAATGGCAAACCTTGCGCAAAGTAATTATCCCGGCAGCCGGCCCCGGCATTATATCTGCCATTATGCTGGGCGTAGGACGTGCTATTGGTGAAACAATGACTGTTTTAATGGCTACGGGTAATGCCGCTCTCATTCCCAAAGGTTTCTTTGACTCTGTCAAAACAATGACGGCAACAATCGCTATAGAAATGGGCGAAGTACCTTATCAAACTACCCATTATTACGGCTTATATGCCTTGGCAACTATGCTTTTTTTTATGACCCTAATAGCCAATTTAGTGGGAGAATACTTTATTAACAGATTTAGAAAATATCATGCAACATAAACGATTTAAACTCTCCTCTATCATTGAATGGGGATCATTAACAGGTACAACTCTCATTGTTTGCTTTTTTCTTGTTGTCATTATATTAGAAATTGTATTTAAAGGAATCGGGAGCATGTCTTGGGAATTTATTTCTTCTATACCCAAAGAGGGCATGACAAAAGGCGGTATTTTAACCCCCATTATAGGAACCGTTCTCATAACATTAATTACTGCTGCTTTTGCAATTCCGTTTGGTATTTGTTGTGCCATTTATTTGAATGAGTATGCAGAAAATAATAAATTAACGCGCATCATTAGAGCAGCTATACGCAATCTGTCGGGGGTTCCTTCAATTATTTACGGATTATTCGGGTTAGCTTTATTTGTACAGACTTTACAATTAGGAACATCTTTATTAGCTGCAGGATTAACTCTGGGTTTGTTATCACTACCTTATATCATCACAACCACAGAAGAAGCATTAATGCAAATACCCAATAGCACCCGCGAAGCGGCTTTGGCTGTAGGAGCAACTAAATTTGAAACGATTAAAGATATTGTTATTCCCTCAGCCGTACCCGGAATATTGACAGGCGTAGTTTTAACTTTGTCCAGAGCAGCAGGCGAAACAGCTCCTATCCTATTTACCGGAGCTGCTTTTTATATCAGTGATACCAACGGATACATCAATCAAGAGTTTATGGCATTGCCATACCATTTGTATATGCTGTCCACACAGCATCAATCAATTGAAGAGGTGAGACCAATTGCATATGGCACCGCTCTCGTATTAATTTTGGTAGTCTTTTTATTAAATCTAAGTGCCTTTTATATTCGCTATAAATTCAGAAAAAATGAAAACTAAATTATCTGCTGAAAATTTAAACATCAGTTTTGCCAACAAACAAATTCTAAAAAACGTAAACGTTAATTTTCAGGAAAATGAAATAACTGCACTAATCGGACCTTCGGGGTGCGGAAAAAGTACTTTATTGCGAAGCTTAAACCGCATGCATGATTTAATTCCCTACGCTGATATTCAAGGATTAGTAAAACTTGAAGACATTAATATTTATGCAAAGAGTATTCCGGTAACAGAAATTAGAAAACGCATCGGAATGGTTTTTCAAAAAGCTAATCCTTTTCCAAAAAGCATTTATGAAAATATTGCTTATGGACTGCGAATTAACAATTTGCCCCATGACAAAACAGTCATTGAAAAAGCATTGACAGAAGCTTTTTTATGGGACGAAGTAAAAGATGATTTAAAAATGCCTGCCCATCGTTTGTCAGGAGGTCAACAGCAAAGATTGTGTATCGCTCGCGCCGTTGCCTTAAGACCAGAAGTTATTTTAATGGACGAACCCTGTTCTGCCTTAGACCCCGTGAGTACTTTAAAAATCGAAGAGTTAATTCTTCACCTGAAGCAAAAATACACTATTGTTATTGTAACGCATAATATGCAACAGGCACAACGAATAGCTGATAAAACATTTTTCATGTATTTAGGAGAAGTAAAAGAAAGCGGCAATACAAAAGACATTTTCGAAAACCCTAAACACGAAATGACAAAAAACTATATCAGCGGCATATTTGGGTGATTTTTGTCTTTTACTTTTCAAATCTACCGAAACATATACATAAAACTCAAAATATATTAAGGGTACAAATACCTGTTAATCCGACTAAATAAATATAAAAAGTACTGAAAAAAGCTCTTTTAATGAAAGCATTTTTCAGTACTAAAACAACAGCCAGCTACTTTTTTCTATTGTATTTTCTGTTATACAAAATTTTTCGTTGGCTAAAAGTGACCACTTATCGCAATCCGATTCCAGGCATTAATTACAATTACGGCCATCACGATCTGTGCTATTTGATTTTCGGTAAAAAATTTAAGAGCCTGTTCGTAAGTTTCATCGGTCAATCCATTTTTATGAATCAATGTAACTTCTTCCGTAATGGCAAGTAATATTTTTTCTTCTCCTGTAAAAACAGTATCCGTTTCCCGCCATACCATCAACAAAAAAATTCGCTGATTTGTTTCTTCGTTTTTCAAAGCATCTTTCGTATGTATATCAATACAATAAGCACATCCATTGATTTGTGATGAACGGATTTTAATAAACTCTTTCAGTGCTTTTGAAATAGAAGTCTGAGAAAGATAAGCTTCAAGTCCCAGCATTGGGTTATACGGAGTTAATGTTGATTCGATTTTGCATTTTTCTATATTTTAAAATGATAATGCAAAAATCAAGAACAACAGTTTAAAAAATATTAAACTGGTTTAAGAAAAATATTTTTTCTTTATTTCACTCAAATATTCGGGAGTAAATACCAAAAAAGAAGCAATAAGATATTGAGACACACGCTGCACAAATGCCGGATAAGTATTAGCTAAAATAAAATTCTTCCTTAGATAATGAAAAAAGATACTTTATCCGCATTTGAGAGGCCGCATACGCTCGCTGATAAACAAACCGAAAATAGCGTTCCATCACTGGAAACTTATTCACAAGTTTTTCCTGATTATCTGTCAACCACCAATTTTCTATTTCAAACTCTGTTGTTTGCTCAGTACCCTTTTCATTGATAAAAAATTTCCGAAGCAAACCATTCAGTACAAAATAATGGTATTTACAAACCTGACCTCTTCCATCAGATTTTCCCTTTTAGCAATAAGTTTTTCACTAAAATTATTTAGTACCTCATCATACTCTGAGTCTTCAATACGGATAAATTTTTCTAAATGATGTTTAAATAGCTGAGACATACAGAATTATTTTTTGCAACAATCGTCCAATTGTTCATAAGCAACCGGATCTGCTTTTACATCGTCAGCATCAAATCCTAATTTAGAGATATAGATTCTTATGGTATTTAAATCTGTTTTTTGTCCATTATAAAATACTGTAATTGTATTTTCTTCCTGATTAACTTCAAACTGTCTCATTCCCTTTATCTTATACAGTTCTTTGTTGAATTTTTTCCCACAAGACTCACATTCAAGACAATGTTCGCAATATAGAGCAGTTTTAATTACGGCTTTTTCATTCTTTTTGCCATTTTGAGCCGACAATGTAATCGACATCAAACAAGCAAATACGAACAGAATAGATCTTAGAGGAGAATAGAATATGTAATTCATAATATAGTTGTTTTAATAGTATTGCAATAAACAAAAGTATTTTAATAAATCTAAAAAACAAATATCTTGTAAACTATTTATCTGGTAATCATCGTCATCCGAATATATATTTACAAAAAGATAGTATATAAAGTTCATATTAAAACTTTTTTTTGTATTTTTCTATTTCTTAATTTAGTATACAGCAATATGATTACTGTCCTAATAGTTGTTTCTTCTTTGTTGATTATCTTAAGCGCCTTGCCGTTTATACAAAACCAACATTGGGTTTTCAGAGTGGCAGAATTCATCAAACTACAGCTTCTGATTCTGCAAATCATTGTTTTTACAGTAACACTTTTTTATGTAAGAAAACATCAGTGGCTGTGGTATCTGCAAATAACTCAACTGGGGTTGATTGGTTATCATATCTACCTACTTATGCGCTATACCAAATTTTGGAAAACGACAAAATATCCTACTACAAACAATGTTTCAGACAAAATAAAGATTATTTCGTGTAATATTTATCAATTTAATAAGGAGTACCATCGTTTTATACAACTTATTCGTCAGGAGCAACCCGATATTTTTCTAACCATGGAAAGTAATAAGAATTGGGAGCAAGCAATGCGTGTATTAGAAAAGGACTACCCAAATTATGAAAAAGTAACGCTTGAAAACACATATGGAATGCACTTTTACACCAAATTAAAAGTAAACCGCATTCAAACGCATTATTTTGTAGCAGAAGACTTGCCCAGTATAGAGGCTGAATTAAAAACAAGAGATGGACACAAATTTATATTTTTTGGTGTCCATCCTCCACCGCCAAGCCCTACGGAAGAAGATAACTCCAAAGAGCGGGATGGCGACTTGCTCAGTGTGGCTAAAAAAGTAAGAGACTATCGTCTGCCGGTAGTGGTTACAGGCGATTTTAACAATGTGGCATGGGCTAAATCATCTGTTCTTTTCAAAAAAACAAGTCGATTGATTGATGCTCGCATAGGAAGAGGAATCCTGTCCACTTTTCACGCTGATTATTGGTTTTTCAGAGTCCCCTTGGATTTGTTATTTCACAGTCCGGAAGTATTCATTGACAAGCTCTTTATTTATCCTTCGATAGGCTCTGATCATTTCCCTATTGGCTGTACTTTCCACATCGATATGAAGTCTGATCAACAAGAGGAGGAAGTAAAGCATTTAGAAAAAGGTGAAATGAAAGAAGTTGACGAAATGATAGCTGATGGGAAAGAAGAAGAAAGCGATAACAGGTAAAATTTATACTGCATCATAACTGCAACCTGTAATTCTGTATTCTATCTTCCAAATCGAAACCATTCACTCAGCGGGTGTATTTCTCCATTCATCCAATCAGACACCATTTTCATGCCTGCAACCGAAAAAGTTATACCATTACCTCCAAATCCTAAAACAAAATAACTATTTTTAAAACCTTTGTGTTCGCCAATATATGGCAATCCGTCTTTTGTTTCTCCAAATGTTCCTGCCCAGGCAAAATCTGAATAAAAAGGGATATTGGGCAAATGTTTTTCAAAGGATTTAAGCAACCTCTTTTCTTTTTTACCAATTAGTCGATCTCTTTTTTGAGGATTTCGAAATTCTTCGTCTTCACCGCCAATTAAAAAGCGTCCGTCGTCTGTAGTTCGCAAATAAATATAGGGGTCAGAAGTATTCCATATCAACAAATCATCATATAGTTTACTTAATTTTGATTCAACTTCGGATACCATAGCGTAGGTGCTGATTAAATTGACAAATTTTTCTTTAATCATCAAAGCACTTTCATACCCTACGCAATACACTATTTTTCGGGCTTTTAAAACAGCTCCTGTTTGCAGATCAATCTCATTAAATGGATTTCCGTGGCGTACTTTTACCAATTTGCTTTTATCAAAAACCCGCAACCCTCTTTTAATATTATAGTTCAAAATCTCATGAACAAGAGCAAAAGCATCTATACTCGCACCTTGATCAGACAATATACCTCCGTAAGTTTTATCCAATTGATATTGCTTTGAAATTTCATCAGCTTCCATCCATTCTACTTCAAATCCAGCTTTTTGCCGGGCATGCAACTCTTTCTTCAGATTTTTCACATCTTTTTTAAGGGCAGCAAAATAGAGTGATTTTTTCTTTTTAAATCCTGCTTCTGATTTAATTTTTTGGCATATTTCCTGTAATTCATCAATTGCTTCGGAACACGCTTTATAACTGGATATCGCTCCATCCTCGCCTATCATGTCTATTAACTTATAAAGCGGTGTATCTATTTCATATTGGAGCATAGAAGTAGTGGCCGAAGAACTCCCGTTAGCAATTTCTCTTTTGTCAATTAAGACAGTTTTATAACCATCTTCCATACATTGATGGGCAATCAAACTACCCGTAATGCCTCCTCCTACAACGAGAACGTCACAACTCAAATCTTCACGCAACGACGGATAACTTTGGATAATTCCATTTTTGACCAGCCAAAAAGGTTCGTTTGATTTTAAATCCATAAAACTGTATTTTAAAGACAATACAATGTACAAAAAATCAGCATATAGTTAAATATGCTGATCTCAAATATTGTTAAAAAGAAAATCCAGAAGAAAGGTAAACTACTATAAAACCTTTCCGCCACCTTTATTTTCATTTGATTGGACTTAATCGCAAGTCCCGTCTGTACTACAACTTTGTCCTTGTTTAATCTCTAACTTTACTTCGGGATTCAGCTTTCTCCATTCAGCAAAAGACTGGGTTATGGTTTCTAAAAACGCCTGTGGAGGCTGTGCTCCTGAAACGGCATATTTTCTGTCAAAAACAAAGAAAGGCACCCCGTTTACGCCTATGTGTTGAGCTTCCTGAATATCCTTATTCATTAAATCAGTATATTTCCTATCGGTAAAGACAGAACTGAGCTCTTTTTCATCTAATCCGATATCTTTGCCTATCCGAAGTAAGGTTTCGATATCTGCAATATTTTCTCCTTCAATAAAAAATGCTTGAAACAATCGTTCTTCTGCTTCGTTAGCTAAATTTTTAGTTTTGGCAAACTGAATGAAGTGATGCGCCTTTCTTGAATTAACCATTACAGCTTGATCTAAGTTATAATGTAGCCCCGCCTGTTCTGCCATTTGGCTAACATTTTTCAGCATATCTTTAACCTGATTTTGACTCATTCCCTTTCTTCTCACAAGATATTCTTCCTGACTTTCATTGGCTATTTCAGGTATTGAAGCATCTAGCTGAAAACTTTTCCAAACTACTTCAATATGTTCTTTGTCTGCAAACTGTTCCAATGCTTTTTCAAAATTTCGCTTGCCTATATAGCAAAACGGACACATTACATCACTCCAAATTTCTATTTTCATATTTTTATCTTTTTATTTATAAATAGGAAGGTTCAATCTATCAAATTATTTCGTCTTCCTTAAATTATTATTAAACTACTGTATGTTTTTTATATGGTGAATCTTCTTTTAATTAAATGTAAAAACAGATATTAACTCAGTGTTCTTCTGACCGCTTCCGCCAAAGAAATAGTTGGTCTGCCTATCAAACGGGAAAGCTCTTTACCATCATCAAACAAATCATTGTGGGATGTTCCGGCATCAAAACCCGCAAGCATTTGAGCTAAGCCTTCCGGAAGTCCTTGTTTGTTCAGTATTTCTACATGTTCGTCTTCAGATAAATTGTTGTAAGGAATCTTTTTTCCGGTTTGTTTGGAAATTTCTGCAGCCAAATCTTTTAACGTATAAGATTCATCACCTGCTAATTCATAAACTTTTCCAATTTGTTTGTCACTGGTCAATACTACAGCCGCTGCTTCGGCAAAATCTTCTCTGGCGGCTGAAGAAATTTTTCCATCTCCTGCACTGCCTATAAGTACGCCGGCTTGTAAAGCTCCGGAAACAGATCCCATATAGTTTTCTGTATACCATCCGTTTCTTAGAATGGTATATGGGATACCTGAATCTTTTAACATTTTTTCAGTCTCAATATGTTCTTTTGCCAAACTCAATGAAGAAGTATCTGCGTGAAGCAGACTTGTGTACACAATCCATTTTACACCTGCTTTTTGAGCAGCCTCAATAATATTTTTATGCTGTGTTTTCCGCTGACCTATTTCACTACCCGAAATTAATAAAAGATTGTCAATACCGTTTAATCCCTGTAAAATAGCCTCGGGATTATCATAATCAAAAGGTCTGGCATCAATACCTAAATCAGCAGCTTTTTCTGGTGAACGAACCAAAGCTACTAAATTGTCTGAATTTACGCGTTGTTTCATCTTTTCTACTACCAAACGTCCTAATTGTCCGGTAGTTCCTGTAATTCCTATTTTCATATTTTATATATTTTGTAATAAAAGTTGTTACATTTATATTTAAAAAAATTAATCGAATTGCTCTACAAAATTTTTTAATGTTCTGTTTTGGAGAGAATTGATAACAATACTATCCGTTTCTTCAAACAGCCTTTCTAATTTTTTATTGATATCTTTTCCTATCGGACATTGGGTATCGTAACAATTATTTTTCTTACCCAGAACGTTTGAATTTTTGACAGCGATATAGATATCAGCCAGCGAAATTTCGCAACTGGACGCACTTAACATTGATCCACCCTCTTTTCCCTTTTTACTGATAACCCACCCCAATTGCTGCAAAACAGACAGCTCTTTCCTGACAATCACAGGATTGATTTGAATACTTTCTGCAATCCAATCCGAGCTCAGCAATTGATCTGGATTTTTTGCTAAAAGCGTCAAAATATGTATAAGCGTCGCAAATCTTGTGTTGTTCATAATTAAGAGCAAAGATAATAGTTTTTTTAATTGTAACAAAATATATTACAATTAATTTTATTTTATATCAGCTAAGAGCTAAAGTTATCTTTATTTTAAATAAATTGTTATGATGTTTTCAAACAAAAAACTCTTTATACTTTTATCAACCAAATATTAATATGTAGTCTTTAAGAATTATTATCATCACTAACCATTTACCGCATAAATTCAAAAAGATTTTATAACTGATGAAAAGTATCTTTTTTACAATTATTTTGTACTGCTGCTCAATTGCATGGGCACAGCAGCCACTTAAAATAGGAGTTTTATCTGATCCCCACTTACATGATATTTACCCCATTGATACAACTGAAACTTTAATGCCGTTTTACAACTCAAAAGCCAACACATACGAATTGGTTCGATCCTTGGAAAGTCAGATGAGTTCAACACGTCTGTTTAATGAAAACTATTTTGCCTTCAGGCAAGCCCTATCCGATTTAGCAGCACAAAATGTAAAACTGGTAATTATCAGCGGCGATTATACGGATGACGGACAGTTTTTAAACGTCACAGCGACTGACCGATTATTAAGCGAATATTCAGATCGGTATGGTATGCGTTTCTTTATAACAAACGGAAACCATGAAGCTGTAAACCCAATAGATCAGGAAGGAGGAAAAACAGATTTTATAACTCAGCAAGGACAAATAATAGGTGTCTATTCTTCAGCTGAATTACTAAAAAATAAAAAAGATATCGTTTATGAACCAATGAGAGAACTAGGATACGAATCTATGTATCCTCTTCTTAAAAACTATAGCTTGGAACCCCATCCGTCAGATTTGTTTTACACCACGCCTTTTCATGTATTTGACTATGAGACGTATCAATATAGTACAGACACATTTATCCTTACTCATCGAAAATATGAAGTAAAAGGAACAGAATATACGGATCTGACTTACTTGGTTGAGCCCGTTAAAGATTTGTGGATTTTGTCTATTGACGGCAATATGTACAACAAACTAGCTGAAAGTAAATTCAAAAATATCAGCGACGGATATCATTTTATTAAAGAGAGGCAATACTTGCTTGATTGGATTAAAATGATTGTGTCAGAAGCTAAAAAAAGAAATAAAAAACTGCTTGCTTTCGGGCATTACCCTATTTTGGAATTCAATAACGCACAAACTTTAGCATTAGAAAATTTACTAGGAGAAAATCAATTTCAATTAAATCGCGTACCCACAGAAGAAACTCAAATTTCATTTCGAAATACAGGGCTACCAATTCATTTTGCAGGTCATATGCATATTAATCAGCATGGATTTTTAAAAAAAGGAGAAAACATATTGTGGAATATACAGGTTCCTTCTTTAGCCGCATATCCTCCTGCTTATAAAATTGTAGCAATTGAAAAAAGAGAATACCATATAAAAACTATTGAATTACGGGAGGTAAAAGGTTATAACACTTTATTTGATCTTTATAAAAAAGTAGCAAATGAAAGTGATTTCAGTGATTTTTTTAAAGCAGACAATTATTATGAACTAACAAAAAGCCATTTAAAATATTTAAGTGAACACCGATTCTTAAATACTGATTTTGCTGATAAAAAATGGGATATCTATAAAAATGCCATTAATTTAAGGGAGATTATGGATTCTGATTTAAAGTCAAAACTATCATCAAATAGCCTGAAAGTTATAAATAACCTTGATTTTAAGACTATTGTTTTTGATTTGTACCTCATCCGAAACGGAAATGATATCGGCATTAAAGAAATAGATCAAAACAGGCTTAAGTTATACCAGGAATGGAGTCAGGCGATTTCTGCATCCGAGTCTCAAAGCAATTTAGATAAATTGGTTCTTCTCATTTATCAGATGTACCTAAACAGTATTCCAACTCAATACTTAAAGATTGAAGGAAATTAGCCATTGTTTAATCTGGCAGTGATAATTGCCATACACTGAATAACCAGAGAATATATCCGCTAAAAGAAACTGTCTCAAAACCAGCAGAACTTATCATCCTGAATTCATTTCAGAATCTTATACACTATTGATCAATGTTTTAAAGAAGCTCAAACAAGTTCTTGGCAGAAGTGAGGACTTTGAGACAGCTGTTTTATTTTATTTCTTGAATTTTATGGCAATATTCTAACATAAGAATTATCATCAAAAATCACCTTGTATGTTGAAGGAAACAATTTGCTTGGAACGTAGTAATCCGTAGTAATAATTTGAGCCTTTGATTTTTTTGCCTGTTCAAATGTTGTATAATCATTATTTCGGGCTTGTTTTGTGCTGTCATCCGCCCGGGTTCTTATAATGACACCTTTATCTGCATATTCAGGAATGTTATCATCATACGGATTATTTATAATCATACATCCTGATTTGGGATGCTCAAAAGGAACATTTAAAAAAACAGAACTCTCTTCCAATGCTATTTTATCAAATAGTTTTAGCCGATAATCTGTATTATCAATAATCCAAACAAATTTCCCGCAAGAGGCATCAATGGTTGGCCACTGAACAAAGTTCTTCGTTCTTTTTAATTCGCGAGGAGTAATTAAGTGTTTATCCGTCAATTCTCTTGCAATAATTCTATTAATTTCCTGTATATCTTCAAAGTGATATTTACTAGACGGATCCTTTTTATCATCTTTTAACTCCAGCGTAATAAAAATAGTTTCATGATCAGGATTCTGCTCAGACCAGGCTTTTAAAGCCTGAAGCTGTTTGACAAAACTGGGCTGATGAGTTTGATAATCAATATCAGGCATGTGAAATACCTTAAACCCGGGCTCTGCCATTTCTTTTGTCCATTCAAAAGGTTTTCCTGCAATTTCAGCTCCCGAAGGATTGGCATACTTATTCCCTTCGGCATCTTTCCATATATCAATCTCTAAATTCCGCAAACCTAAATCCAGTTGCGTTTCAATAGCAGGATGTTCATAATAAAGTGTACTGACATTCTCGTCTTCCTGTAGCAAATATTCATACAATTTTCTGTCGATTGCTTTTTTATAGCTGTTATGAGACCCTATTACCTGAATTTTATGTAGCGGAATATTTTGCCCGAAAACCCCTATAGAGCTTCCCAATAATAAAGTAAAAATTATTTTTTTCATATACTGTAGAATTTCGTTAAAGGTAACTTGCTTCAGGTTATACAAAAGTTTTTAAACCATTATGTATTCATTATTATTTTTTTCGCAAGACATGGTTTTAATCTCACTTTATTTAAGTTATTATAAAACACCTTTAATCTATACCTAATACGAGATGGTTTCCTTTGCGGTGTTGAAATTAAAAACTAATCATGAAAAAACACTCTATTCATTTCCATCTGTCAAAAACTGTCTTTCGGTGGAAATTGTCAGGCGTATGCAGCGCAATTATACTGTGCTCTTCTGTCGCCTTTGCCGGCACTCCGCAGAATATAAATCACATTACCGAAAAAACCTCTGTATCCTTCAAGGAAGAGTTAATCAAAGGAAGAGTAACAGACGAACAGGGCAATCCTGTTCCTTTTGCTACAATTTATATTAAAGGTACTCAGCAAACCGCACAATCAGACGAAAACGGAAATTTTGAGATTCGTGCAACTATCGGCGATACCTTAATCGTTGAATTTATCGGATACGAACCAAGCGAATCTGAAATCACAGAAAACACATTAAACATCGTGCTTAAGACAAGAGCTGAAATGCTGGATGAACTTGTTGTTGAAGTCGGTTACGGAAACAAGCACAGAAGTGATTTAACAGGGGCTATATCTCAGTTAGATCCCGGTACATTTAAAGACGGAGTAAATATTTCACCTGATCAATTACTACAGGGAAAAGTATCAGGTATCCGCGTAGTTCAGACAAGCGGAGAACCGGGAGCCGGTGTGGATGTATCGATTCGTGGAATAGGTTCTATCCGAAGTGGATCTACTCCTTTATTTGTGGTAGACGGAATGCCTTTATCTAATGAAAGTGTTTCTCCGGAAGGAAGTAATGTCGGTTTTGGAACTTCAGGCGCTAAAAACCCTTTAAACTTTTTAAATGCATCAGACATTGAATCTATGACCGTACTAAAAGATGCCTCTGCTGCTGCAATTTACGGAGCAAGAGGATCAAACGGAGTGGTAATCATCACAACAAAAAAAGGTACGTCACAAGAGCCTACTTTCACTTTTGACAGCTCATTAGGCTTTTCAAACGTCATTAAAAAACTGAGTGTTTTATCTGCAGACGAATACAGAAAACGCATCACAGAACCTGCCTTTGATCACGGAGGAAATACAGATTGGCAGGATATTATCTTGCGAACTGCCGTTACAAGAAACAACAGCTTATCCTTCGGAACAAAATCAAAATCAGGAGGAAATTACTTTGTGTCGATTTCTAACCTCAATCAGGAGGGAATTATCAACAAAAGTGATTTTAACAGGAATAGTGCCCGCTTTAATGCAGAGGAAAAGTTTTTTGATGACCGTTTGACGATTAAAGCAAACTTAACAGCAAGTGAAATAAAAGAAAATGGAGTACCTACTTCAGACGACGGCGGATCTGACGGGCAATTAATGATTCATACCTTAATGGCTAATCCTACGTGGAGTGTTTTTGACAAAAACGGAGAGTATACAAACTTTAATATGAATGCACATTATAACCCCGCATACTTGTTGGATATTTATGAAGATGAAACCAGAACACTTCGTGCATTGGCTAATTTAGAATTGGGGTACAGAATTTTACCGGGTTTAAACTATAAATTCAATTTCGGATATGATTTAAGCAACTCAGAGCGCAACACTACCATTTATCCCAACATTACCGACCGATCTCCGCGCGGTCAATATTACCAATCTAACGTCGAAAGCAAATCCTATTTATTGGAACATTATTTAACGTACGATTTTTCTGTTGACCGACATCAATTTGATGTATTAGGAGGTTTCTCTTATCAATATTTCCACAATACAGGAAATACGATCAACTTTATTGAAATAGCAGATAGAGAAGACGGTGTTTCACCTATGGATAATCCCGGATATCAAGGAAAATTCAATGGTGTTTCCGGATATACGCAGGAAAATGAATTACAGTCTTATTTCGGACGCTTCAATTATTCTTTTGACGGAAAATACTTATTTACCGCATCATTACGAGCTGACGGATCTACCCGTTTTGGACAAAATAACAAGTATGGCTATTTTCCTTCCTTTGCATTAGGGTGGAACGTAAACAGAGAAAACTTTTTAATGGACTCTGATATTGTGAATAACCTGAAAATCAGAGGAAGTTGGGGACAGACCGGAAACCAGGAAGTTCAAAACAAAATTACCCAGGCAAGTTATTCCCAGTCATACAGCGACGGATATTATTTAAATGCTGACGGAGAGTTAGTTCCCGGTATTACAATTTCAAGAACTCCAAATCCCAACCTGAAATGGGAAGTAGTAACTCAGTACAACGTTGGAGTTGATTTTAGTTTATGGGATGATAAATTATACGGAACGTTAGATTACTTTAATAAAACAACTACTGATGCCATTTTAAATATCCCTTCCATGTCTTTAAGTCCAACGCCGGATGTTTGGGTCAATATAGACGGAGAAATTGTAAATAAAGGTTTTGAGTTTATGTTAGGATCCAATATTATTAATAAAGCAGATTTTTCGTGGAATATAGACGTAAACGGAACATTTTTATCCAATACCATTAAAAATCTACCCGTATCACAAATTTTATCCGGTAAAATTTCAGGTCCGGGACAATCCGGCGTAAATGCAAACATTTATAAAAGCGGATATGCCTTGGGAAGTTTTTATGCTTTGGATCACATTGGCTATGATGAAGACGGACGAGATGTATTCAGAGATGTAAACGGAGACGGAATAATCAGTATGGACGACCGGATTATTATAGAAAGCGCTATCCCTGATTTCACTTTTGGCATCAACTCCTATATGAACTATAAAAATTGGGATTTCTCTTTTTCAATTATCGGACAAACAGGCGGTTTCTTAGCCAATAATACCATGTTAAACGCTTTAAATATTAATAACCTTGCCTCAGACAGAAATATAGCAACACAATATGCTGATTCAGGTGCAAATATTAGCAATCCTCCGCAATTTTCTGATTTGTACATTGAAAAATCCGATTTTATACGGCTTAACTCTGTTCGTCTAGGATATACAGTTCCCTTAAAAAACATCCAATGGCTAGATCATTTAAACCTTTATATGAGCGGACAAAACTTAGTAACGATTTCCGGGTATTCAGGTTACGATCCTTTAATCAATTCAAATAAAGCTACAGGAGGAAATCAGTCTATAGGAGTTGACTACACTTCCTACCCAACATCAAAAACTATTTTATTCGGACTAACGCTTAAATTTTAATCATGAAATATAAAATATTCAATACAGTAAATAAAGTACTGCTCGCAGGAACACTTTTAACAGCCGCTGCCTGCACAGATTTAGAAGAGAAAGTTTTAGATGAAAACTTAGGCTCATCAGAAATTAATCCGATTTCAGCGCTTACTTCCGCTTATTCGCGCTTAGGTCAAAACCTGTTTGTATCAACCGGCGGTTTATTTGCCTTGCAAGAACTGAGCAGCGATGTTGCTATCTTACCGACCAGAGGAAGTGATTGGGGAGACGCAGGAAAATGGAGAGCAATTGCCGAGTTTACCTGGGCACCTGACAGCGATTTGGTTCAAGGCAACTTTAACGATTTAACCAATGGTGTTACGCGTTCTTATACTGCCATTGAAGCTATTACATTAAATGGCGAAGGAGCTTCTAAGGAATTTTACCTGGCTGAAGCAAAGGGATTGCTGTATTTCTACGTTGCTCAATTATTAGATTTATACGGACAGGCTCCCTATAAGGATTTAGATAATTTAGACGGACCGGTTCGCGTTCTAACCGCGGAAAGCGATATTGATTTTGTGATTTCCGAAGTGGAAGAACTAATCGGCCAATTACCGGATTTGGGCGAAAACCAAACTCATATCGGACGTTTTACCAAACAAGCTGCTTATGGTTTACTGGCAGAGCTATATATGAACAGAGCCGTATATAAAGATCGATATAATGCAAGTTCAACATTTGATTTTAATGCAGCTTCAGTTGACGGAACGTCTACCAATATGGATAAGGTTATCTACTATACTTCTTTGCTAATTAACGAAGGAAGATTTCAGTTAGAGGAAAACTATTTTCACAACTTTGCAATTGATAACAATACTTCCCGAGAAATGATTTTTGCTGTGGTTCAGCACGTTTCGGACATCAAGGGTTCAAGCAATGATCTGGCATACAACACCATGGAAAGAAACCAGCGCGTTACAGCAAAAAACCGCGGAACGAATGCCAGCTGTATTCGTCCTGAATTCTTTTACAGCTGGAATGGCAATCAGGATGACCCAAGGTTTCAAAGAAGCTATCAGTACGAAGACGGTACCTGGTTTATGAATGACGGAACCGATGTATCAGTACCCGCTACTTCCATTGCTCCCGGAACATCTGAACCTTGGTTTCACTTTAACAGAGGAATTCAATTCGGTCCTCAATATGGTCCTGTTTTATCATCCTCAGGAAGTTTTGAAATGACAGGAGATGGCAGAATTAAAGTTTCACCTTTGGTTATGGAAAAAAGTACGACAACCCTGATGGATTTTACTCCTGATCTTAATTTTGACAACCCTTCAGAATCAGTATTCAAGCAAGACCAGATTAACAGAGGAGCCCGCTGTTTTAAATTCGAGTTTGACGCTACTAACGGAGACAATGGTTCTTCCGAAGTTGATATTCCGATTTACAGATTAGGTGGAATGTATATGCTTAGAGCAGAAGCATATTTTAGAAAAGGAGATACGGGAATGGCACTCAATGACATTAATACGGTTCGCACGACTCGCACCCACGATGCTTTAAAAGGCTCTGTTCCGGGTAAAGCAATTGCATCTGTGGATGCTGAAGTTCTTTACAAAGAATTGGGATACGAAATGTATTGGGAAATTAAAAGAAGACCTCAAATGGTTCGGTTCGGAAAATTTGATTTGCCTTTAAGTCAATCGGCAAAACCGGAGTCTCAACCTTACCGAAGAGTATTTCCTATTCCGCAGACAATTATGGATATTGATGCAACTTTTGATCAAAATACAGGTTATTTCAATTAAGTACAACCGGATAAACTATCTAAACTTAAAGTTTTATAAAACAAAAAGGGATTTACTAGTAAATCCCTTTTTGTAATCTTAAAATACTGGCTATTTAAAGTTCCCTTTCACAACCTTCTGAAAATTATCCTTCAAGCTATATATAGCTTTATTATTTTCTGGACGTACGCATAGCTTTTACCTTTGTCAGGTTAGAATCTTTCTGCAATTGCGCGTACTGCTCAGTTTCCACACCATATATAGCTATTCTCCCTTTACTGTCTGCATGAATACCAAAACCATAGTTTTTTGTCAAGGGGGATGTTCTCAGGCAAGGTTGTCCTTTTGAAAAAAATTGCTGTCTCGCTTGTTCGTATTCTGTTGCTGTTAAATCGTTTTTCCAGGCGAATACCTGAAACAATATATCATCTGAAGTAAACTGATAAGGATTGTTTATCAACAATTCATATTGGATTTCAGCAATAGTCTTTTTACCATTTTTAGAAACCGGCTTTATCCCGCAAGAAGCTTTGGTATCTTCTGCCGCTTCAATAAAAGTATCAAAATAATTAGTGGTATGTATTTTCATTATCTGTTTTTTATAATTCCGTTTTTAGTTATTTTGTTTTACAGAGACCAGACAGCAAGCTCATATCCGTCTAAATCTGTAAACTGAAAGCGTTTGCCTCCCGGAAAATCAAAAATATCCTTTACAATAGTACCGCCTGAATTTATCACTTTATTTTTAGTTGCTTCGATATCTTCTGAATATAAAACAACTAAAACAGTCCCGTTAACAGGATCTCCATACGTAAAACCTCCGTCTACATAATCTCCGGTAAAAGAAGTATATTCGGGTCCGTAATCTGTAAATTTCCAATCAAAACATTGGGTGTAAAATTCTTTAGCACGGGTAATATCTTTCGAAAGAAATTCGATATACTGTATCTGTTCGTGTTTTAATTTACTATCTGCCATAATTCTGTCGAATTTAAAATCCTTTAATTATGTTTTAGTACTTATTAATACCAAAACAAACATTGCAATTGAGGAAAAGTAAATTTATAGAAAAAAATTTAGAACAGAAAAAAACAGAATAACTAATATCATAGTTGTTATTTAACTACTATATAAAACAAAGCTAATATGTTTTTATATATAATACCTTACTAAGGCTCTCAACAATATGTGAGATACTTCTTAACTTCTTTATCATTCATAAGCTTTAATTATTTTTACCGAAAAACAATAGATTCATCCAATTTTGAGTATTTTTAATCATCATAAATAAATTTTGGAATAAAAATCTGCCTTTTTTACAAGTAACAGAAACAAATACTGGAGCTATAAGGCTATATGAATAATCAGGTCTCACAATGAGGGAAAAATAAGTTTTTGGGATTATGAGAATTTAATCGTAAATGAAAAAAACTGAAAAGTTCACCATAAATAACTTTTTAGAACTCCGCATTTTTACCATAGTTTTTTAAATTTAAAAAGGATGAATGATACAGGCAAAGACATTATAAAAAGAAGTAAACAAATTACTGAAAGCTATTTCAAGTTTTTAGATAACCACATTGCCGATATCGTTTCTGGTAACGTTACTGATTTTATGGAAATTAACGAAATTGCTAAGAAACTTTTTTTATCACATCAGCATTTAACCGATACTATACAAAAAGAGACAGGAAATCATCCTTGCCATTTTTATGATTTAAAGATAATAGACCACGCCAAAAGAATGCTTTTGGAAACAGATAAAT
Source organism: Myroides indicus (assembly GCF_004364575.1). Lineage (GTDB taxonomy): Bacteria > Bacteroidota > Bacteroidia > Flavobacteriales > Flavobacteriaceae > Flavobacterium > Flavobacterium indicum_A. The sequence continues at coordinate 88,651 of NZ_SOAG01000006.1, forward strand.
CTGTTTCAGAAATTGCAAGAATATTAACCTATGATCCCTCTAATTTTTCAAAATTCTTCAAAAAATTTGTAGGACAAACACCGGGACAATTCAGAAAAGAAACCAATAAATAAAAGTTCCGAAAAGTTCACCATAAATTATAGTAATCTCTTCACCATCTTTGTTTTATAAATTATATAACATTAAAAATAAAATAAAATGGCAAGAAATGATTTAAAAGGAAAAGTAGTCCTGATTGCAGGTGGCGCAAAAAATTTAGGAGGTTTATTAAGTCGTAATTTAGCAGCAAAAGGAGCTAAAGTTGTTATCCATTACAATAGTGACAGTACAAAAACTGAAGCCGAAAAAACATTAGCAGACATTACTAATGTGGGAGGAGAAGCAATTTTATTTCAGGCAGATTTAACAGATGTAAAAAACATTTCTAAACTGTTTGATGTCGCCATAAAAAAATTTGGAGGTATTGATATTGCAATCAATACGGTTGGTAAAGTATTAAAAAAATCTTTTACAGAAACAACAGAAGAAGAATATGACAGCATGAGCGACATCAACGCCAAAGTAGCATATTTTTTTATTCAAGAAGCAGGCAAAAAATTAAACGACAATGGAAAAATAAGTACTATTGTAACTTCATTATTAGCAGCATTTACAGGATACTATTCTACTTATGCCGGAGCAAAAGCACCTGTTGAACATTTCACCAGAGCAGCTTCTAAAGAATTTGGTTCTCGTGGAATTTCCGTAACGGCAGTTGCTCCGGGCCCTATGGACACCCCTTTCTTTTATGGACAAGAAAGTGAAGAGGCAGTAGCTTACCACAAGCAAGCTTCTGACTTAGGAGGCTTAACTGATATTAAAGATATTGCTCCATTGGTAGAGTTTTTAATAACTGAAGGCTGGTGGATTACGGGACAAACTATCTTTGCAAACGGCGGTTATACTACAAGATAACAAACATCAATTTATATTCTACAAGGCAGGCAAAAAAGTTGTTTGCCTTGCTTTTAGAATTTTAGAGCTATTAAACTTTATTCAAATGTAGTTTATACGCCATTATTCAAACTTTTTTAAGATGATAAATTACTATCTATCACAATAAAAGCAACCTCTGTTTTCAGTTCTTTTCAAAGACGAAACCACCATAGAAAAAGCAACCGTTATCTTGTTTCTCAATTCCCCAAGTTCTTTAGAAAGCTTGTAATTTTGGGTGATACTTTGAAACTCTTCCTGCCAAATTAGTAATTGTTGTTTCTTCTTTTCTAAATCTTCATTGTTTCGTACAATACCAACATTTTGCTGAATAAGATTTCTTAACATCGAATCTCTGTCACGGATAAACTCTTCAGATACTTGTGGTTTATTAAGCTTGTCTTCCAATGTAAACACAACATTGGCTGAAACAATTTCTTTATTCTTCAAAAAGAGAAAAATTCGATGGGCATAAACCACCGCTTCCAACAGCGAATTAGAAGCTAGTCTATTAGCTCCATGCAATCCGGTTCGGGAACATTCTCCGCAGGCAAATAAATTTTCAACCGAAGTTTGTCCGAAACTATTTACCGTGATTCCGCCACATAAATAATGTTGTGTAGGAAAAACGGGAATCCAGTCTTTGACCACATCAATACCTTGTTTCCAGCAATATTGTGTAATTGCCGGAAAATGTTTTTGAAAAGCATTTATTTCCAAATGAGTGCAATCTAAATAAACACATGCTTCTCCCGATTTTTTCAGTTCGGTTTCAATGCTTCTTGAAACAATATCTCGCGATGCCAACTCGCCGCGCAAATCATAACCAAACATAAACCGGTGTCCGTTTTTTGTTTTTAAATGTGCACCAAAACCTCTTACTGCTTCGGATATCAAAAAAGTGTGTTCCGATTTTGCATACAATGCCGTAGGATGAAACTGAACAAACTCCATATCATCTACCTCAGCATTTGCCCGAATCGCCATCGCAATTCCGTCGCCGGTGGCAATTACAGAATTGGTTGTATGCTGGTAAAGCTGACCGATTCCGCCAGTTGCCAAAACAGTAAAGTCTGCATAAATCAAAAACTGCTGACCGCTCTTTTCATCTAAGACAACAGCTCCGTTACAGCGATTGTCTGCAACAAGCAAATCAACTGCAAAATGATAATCCAGAAATTCAATGTTGTCATTTTGCTGTGCTTTTGCTAAAACTGCACGCTCAATTTCTTTTCCGGTCTCGTCTTTGTGGTGCACTACCCGGTAATCCGAATGTCCGCCTTCTTTTACCAGATCTAACCTTCCGGTTTCCGTTCGGTCAAACTGCACCCCCCAATCTATAAGCTCCTGTAACCGTTCAGGTCCTTCGGTAACGACTATTTCAACAACTTCCTTATCGCACAATCCGTCACCGCAAATCAAGGTATCTGCGATGTGCTTTTCAAAATTATCGTTGATTTCATCCATTACCACCGCAATCCCACCTTGTGCATACTGCGTATTGGATTCTTCTTTACTGGATTTAGTGACGATAATAATTTTCCTGTCTGGAAATTGTTCCGCCAACTTTATGGCGATCGTGAGTCCGGCAATGCCCGATCCTATAATCAGATAATCGGCTTTCATAATCTTATTTTGACAGCTCAAGCATTCGTTTAATAGGAATCAATGCCTTTTTCGCCACTTCTTCCGAAACCGTGATTTCTGGAGATTCCTTGACCAGACAGTCGTACACTTTCTGCAACGTATTAAGCTTCATATAAGCACATTCACTACAAGCACAGGTATTATCTTCAACGGATGGCGCTGGAATCAATATTTTATCAGGAACTTCCTGCTGCATTTTAAATAAAATTCCGGCTTCGGTCGCTACGATAAATTTTTGTTTGGTGCTTTGCTTAACATAATTGATCATTCCGGCAGTAGAACCGATATAACCTGCCGTTTTCAAAATATGTGCTTCGGATTCGGGATGCGCAATAATGGCCGCATCAGGATGTTGTTTATATAAAGCGATTAATTTATCCATCGAAAACGCTTCGTGTACAACACAGCTTCCATCCCACAAAACCATTTTCCTGCCGGTTTTGCTGTTGATGTAATTTCCGAGATTTTTATCCGGTGCAAAAATGATCGGAACATATTCAGGTACAGAATTGACAATTTTTTCAGCATTGGAAGATGTACAAACCAAATCGCTCATTGCTTTGATTTCTGCCGAACAATTGACATACGTAATCACAATATGATCGGGATGAGCTGCCGTAAATGTTTTAAAAGCGCCAGGCAGACAGGAATCTGCGAGTGAACAACCGGCATTTAAATCCGGTAAGATGACTTTTTTTAACGGATTTAAAAGCTTTGCCGTTTCTGCCATAAAGTGCACTCCGGCAAACAAAATAATGTCCGCATCTGTTTTTTCGGCTTCCTGAGACAATCCCAGACTGTCGCCTACAAAATCCGCAACTTCCTGTATTTCGGGTTCTTGGTAGTAATGCGCCAAAATCACAGCGTTTTTTTCTTTTTTAAGTGCAGTTATTTTTTGTTTCAGCCCTTCCATAATTTCAATATATTCATAGTTTCACTTCGTTGAGCTGTAAACTGTACATTTCCAATTGCCGTTGAAGCTGCTCTTTTTCCCCAGTAAAAAAGTGGGTTTGCGCAAACAGTTCTTTGTAATAGTCAATTCCCTTCTGCAAATTGTCTTTAAATCCTGTCCACTTTTTGGTTTGAATGGCGGTCATTGCTTCTCCCGATTCTGCGATACCTTTTTTTAAATGCTCTACATACATTTGCAATTCTTTTATAAACATATTTGGTCGGTTATTATCAGCAATAATGTTGTTTTTACCGTAAATATGTTTCACCATATCCGCTAAAGAAATGATTTTGTCAAAATACGCTAAATTCGGTCCCGGACAAATGACTACACCTTGCTGCTGTCCTTTGATTTCCATCCCATTTTCAAGATATGAAGCGTTTGCCAAACCTACGCACAGACAGGCTTTTTCAAATATCTCGGCTTTTTTCTGCTCGATGGCTTTTTCAGAAAGTGTCTTCTTTTGCTGTTCTAATTCGGCCAGCTTAATATCCTGATATTTTTTAGATGCCGTGCACATTCCCTCCGCGTCGTATTCTTTGTTGAGTGCCAAAAACTTTTTGGGACACGAACTGCCTGCTTTATTGTCTTTAATGCGTTTTTGTTTCCATAAATCGTTGCTCATTCCTTTGACGGTATTAAACGGAACACCTAAAGGCGAGATATTGCTCAGATAAAAATCGTCTTCTTCCGCTTTTGCCAGTAAAGTACGGGTTTCCTCATCAACGGAAGTCGCTTCGGGCACCAATAAAAAGGGCGATCCCCAACCTACGGAATCAATCTGGTAGTGATTCAACAAAAAGCTGTGCTCCTCAGCCGTGCCCACCCCGCCTTGTGCTGTTATTTTCAAAGCTAAAGGCTGTTGCGGTACCGGCAGATTTTTAGTTTCTAACGCTTTTATCATCAATTCGTGAGCAGATTGTACCAACTGTTCTTTTTTGGCTTTAAATTCTTCCAAAATAGGTCCGAACAAAAAGCCATCAGTCGCAAAAGCGTGTCCGCCGCAATTTAATCCCGATTCTATACGGTATTCTGAAACCCAAAGTCCTTTTTTTGCCAGAAAGTTCCCTTGAATCATCGCCGAACGAAAATCGCTTACTTTCAGGATTATTTTCTTTTGAAGATGTCCGTCTGCATCCGGATAAAATGCCGGAAATTGTTCAAAATAGCTGTACAGTCTCGGATTCATTCCTGCGGAAAGTACCACAGAAGAATTCAGATTGCTTTCTGCAAAACCGCGAAGCGACGCGTGTGCATCATTAAACGTTATCGGAAGTTGCTTCCCTTTTTCATAATTTTCCTTATCAACTTTGGTCATAATATTGACATCAATGGTTCCGGGAATAAAATGGTCTGCAAGATATTTTTTTACCTGTTCTTTCATATGCAAGCCTTCCCCAATAAGCTTTTGCAAACCATTCTTCAATTCAGAAGTATCGGGAAGCAGTGAAATATACTGATTTAAAGCCTGCTTGTTTTCTGAGAGTTCTTCCTTAAACTGCTGGAATTTTTGTGTTACCACTTCATTCATCAGATTGAGATAGGCTTTGATGCGTTCAGCACGGTAATCGGAACATTTTTTTGTAATTTCCCGATATGGAAGCAGGAATTTTTTACAATAAAAAGCGCGCATACGTTCCGTGAGTTCATCATCTGTGATAGAAACTACTGATGAAATTCCTAAATGAGCAATCCGAATCGGGCTGTCAATTGTATAAGACAAACCCATCACGGGAATGTGAAAAGTATGTGGATGGAATATAGACATACGCAAATAATTAAAAAATGATTAACGAGCGAAGTTTGTATTTTTTTTCTGCTTAATCTATGATATATATCAGTAAAAAATTAGGTTGAATAAAAAACCTGCGCAAGTTTATTTTACGTTTATTAGAAGTTTGTTCAGTTATTTTTATTTAGAATTAACTCTCAAAAAAAGCACTCATAACAAAACATTTTTCAAAATAAATGATTAAATTTGAATATAAATTCATAAAAAATAATCAAATTATAAATATTTAAATCTAGTATAATGGAAATAACAGCAGCAATAGTAAAAGAAAAAGGAGGAGATTTTGAATTGGTCAAAATGAACTTAGATGAACCTAAAAATGATGAGGTTCTTATAAAAATTATAGCAACCGGAACTTGTCATACGGATATGGCGGCAAGAGATTTACTGACAGGTCCGCTTTCTTTTCCAATGGTTTTGGGACATGAAGGCGCAGGGATTGTTGAAAAAGTAGGCGAAAATGTAAGTAACATAAAAAAGGGAGATCATGTTGTTTTAACTTTTGGATTTTGCGGAGGCTGTAGCAATTGCCAAACGGGAATACCTGCCTATTGTGAAAACTTTGGTGCACTTAACTTTGGCGGTGCCAGATTAGACGGTTCGCATAGCCATCATATACACGGAGAAGTGGTACAGGATAACTTTTTTTCGCAGTCGTCTTTTGCTACTTATGCTCTTGCCCATAAAAATAATGTAATAAAAGTGCGTAAAGATGCACCAATAGAATATTTAGGTCCGCTTGGTTGCGGGATACAAACCGGCTCGGGAGCAGTATTGAACTCGCTGGATGTAAAGGCCGGACAATCGATCGTGATATCTGGTGGAGGAGCGGTAGGTTTAGCCGGAGTTCTTGCTGCCAAAGCTATTTCTGCCGGAAAAATTGTAGTTGTGGACATAAATGAGGAAAGACTTAAATTTGCCAAAGAACTTGGAGCAACGCACATAATAAACAGTATAAAAGAGAATGTTGCAGAGAAACTAAAAGAGATTGAACCAAAAGGCTTTGATTGCGGTTTAGATACAACAGGAATTTCACCTGTTATTCTCGATTCTATAAATGCCTTGCGCTCGCATGGAAAAATGGGAATACTGGGAGTTGCCAAAAAACCTCTTGATATTGAAATGAACAGCTTTGTGGCAACAGGGAAACAATTAATTGGCATTGTCGAGGGAGATAGCGTTCCCAATGAATTTATTCCGAGACTGGTTAATATGTATATGAACGGACAATTTCCTTTTGACAAGTTGATTAAAACTTATAAGTTTGAAGATATAAATCAGGCTATTGAAGATTCTGAAAAAGGGATTACCATAAAACCGGTTATATTGATTGGAGAATACAAAGGATAATGTTATTGTTTATATAAATAACAACATTAAATATATATAAAAAAGTAAACCTCTTTAAAAAATATTCTAAAGAGGTTTTACATTTTATTTGAACAGAGTTCAAATGCCAAAACTGCTCAAAAACAAACGGTTTTGGTTATTAAAAATAAAACAACTCATGGTTTTAATAGCCACATTACACTGTTGATAGTGTCTCCCCCTTCAAACTGCCGATTGACAGCATCAGACAGATTTTTATTATTATTTACAGTTTCAGCAGCCGGATACATCCATCGTTTAGGAATACGTCCCTGATTTAGTATTCCGCTTCCATCCACATTAAATTTTGGAAATCCCGTCCGGCGGTTATCATAAAAAGATTGCCATCCGCTGTTCATAAAACTGGCAATGTGTTTTTGGGTCATAATACGTTCCAGATTATCAGTTGCATTTAATTTCACAACATCCTGACTCAGATAATCAGCAGGCATATCCACTTTCAGAAATTTAAAAGAGCTTTCTATTCCCTGATTATAATAGGTTTCTGCAGAACCGCTAATCCATCCTCTTTCAGCCGCTTCAGCCAAATTAAACTGTAAAGACCAATAACTTAGCAATACGCCGGGTTCATTGACAGGATCAGTATAATATCGGGCATTCACTCTTGAGGCTTCTCCATCAACTGCTTTTTGAGAATTTTCATTCATTGAATTGCTTCCCTTTAATCCACCATAGTTTTTAAAGTTAGTAAGCTCCTCATCTTCTCTTTTATTTTTCATCGCAGCAAACCTGAATAAACGCGTATCTTTTAATAAAACAAGTTTATCTACAAAGCTTTCTTCCATGTAATAAGCTGTTTGCAAAGCATTATTATTAAAATAAGGATATTGGTTGCCCTTGCTGTCAACAAATTCTAAAAATGCAGAATCTTCTAAATTTTCAAAAACAGGATACTGAGCAGGATTGCTTATAAGAGTTTGAAAGCGTTCTTTTATTTTTAGGTCGGAATCGCCAACTTTGTTAGACAAATCCATCAAAACTTTTAATGTGTATGAGTTAATTAATTTTCTCCACTTCAATTTATCTCCCCGATAAATTACGTCTCCTTTTATTACTCCGTCGCTTTCTGCCAACAGTTCATTAGCCTGAGCCAAATCTTCCAATACTCTTAAAAAAATATCTTTTTGGGTATCGTATTTAGGCTTCTGTATGCCTTCTCCTATTTTTAGAGCTTCACTATAAGGTACGTCTCCAAAAACCAAAGTAGTTTCGACAATATAATATGAGTAAAAAAACTTAGCAAGGCTTTTATATACTTCTTCCTCATAGCGATCGGCTTCCTCTTCCATCTTTTGAACCTGCTTTAGCTTGTGATAATTGTCAAAGGAAGATCTCTGCCAGTTATAATATTGCTCATTACTCACTCCGTCCGTATTCGTTAACTGCCTGCTTGCCAACCCCGCTCCCGTTCCGATATTTTTAACAGCTTCAATTTCTATATCAGTCAGCAGCAGATCAGGGGTAACACTTGCTACTCTATTAGGATCGTCCTGTAAAGTGTCTATGCTTTCGCAACCTGACAACAAAATGATAAATAAACAACTTAGATTAAAAACTATTTTTTTCATAATTAAAACTTAGCATTAATATTAAAACCTATACTTTTCATAGTAGGTGTTTGTAAAGCATCTTTTCCAGAATCCGGATCAACGTTTTTAATTTTGGAAGCCATCCACAAATTACTTCCTATCAAAGAAACGCTTAAACTGCTAAAAGGCGTCCTGGACAACACAGAAGGTTTTAACTGATAAGTCAAGGCTATATCTCTCAGTTTAATAAAATCTTGTTTGTAATAATGATAATTTTTCTCTGAATTATTACTTGTTGTCTGCATATATGAATTGTAGTTTACAGGTACATCATTCGGTGCAAAAACACGATTATCAAAAACAATATTTCCATTACTGTCGTAGCGCAATTCTCCCGATACTACTTTTACTCCACTGGCTATGTAAGTGGCCTTTCCTTCATTGGCATCATCTCTGTATTGATTTACTGTACCCGGATCAACTCCTCCCCACCACATTTTTTGATTGGTTTGAGAAAACATTACGCCTCCTATCCTGCCGTCTAATGTAAAGCTAAGCGAGAAATCTTTATAATTTATTGTATTAGTCCATCCAAAAGTCCAGTCTGGATCTTCATATCCAATAAAACGACTGTATGGATCAACTACCGGATAACCGTTTTCAAAAACAATATTCCCTTGCCCATCGGTCTGGTATTGAGAAATGTAAATCCCGTCTGTACGCTCTCCCTCTTTAATATACTTATCCGTTTGTGTACGATCGTTAGATAATTCTGTAAGATATTTGTTGTATTTACTCATATTAACGGTAGATACCCATTCCCATACCTCATTGCGCACAGGGGTAAAGTCCAATACCAATTCAAATCCTTTCCGTTTAAAACGGTCTCCGTTCACTAGTGTATTCTCATATCCTGTAGCAGAAGACACCGGCATATAAATCAGGTTATTAAAGTCATTCGTCTGATAGTAAGTAAGGTCAATCCCCAGTCGGTTTTTAAAAAAACGTACATACGCCCCCACTTCCCATGTATCGGAAGTTTCAGGTTTTAAATCCGAAGAAAGCAGAGAATTTCCAAAATAGGCAGAAGGCACACCATCCCATGTAATCCCTTTTTCATAGCCTTGAATATGGCTATATGGATTTTCACCTATTCTGCCTTCAGAAACACGCGCCCATGATCCTCTTACCTTTGCAAAATCAATCCACTGTGGCATTCGAACAAGATTGGAAATAACAACAGAAGACGCGATTGAAGGATAGAAAAATGAATTATTGCCTTTTGGTAAAGTGGAAACCTTGTCGTTTCTCGCTGTCAGAGACAAATAATAAGTGCTGTCATACGACAAATCCACAAATCCGTAAAAGCTGTTTATTCCTTCTTTTTCTTCCCGGTTAGAAGAGATAATAGAGGGGCCTGCATTATTGTCCAGATTGTAAAATCCCGGAATATTTAATCCGTCTGTTGCACTGGTTAGTTTATTCCAGTTTCTTCGGTAACGCGAATAGGCCACTTCTCCGGACAATTGAAGCAAATCAGTTAACTCCTTGTTTACTTTAATTCCAAAATCGGTAGTAATATCAAAAAAATTCTCATTCATCACCGTATAATTACCTCTTGACTTATCGCCGTAACCAATATAACTCTTCGGTTCTTTATAGGTTCTGTTCAACCCGTAATAGTTTATTCCTCCTGTAGATTTAAAACTAATACCATCGTAAAACTCGTATTCTAAGTTATAATTCCCAAAGGAGTTATTTTTATCATATCCTCTCATATATTCAAATGCCTGAAAATAAGGGTTGTTATAATATGATATATTGTAATGTCTTTGCTGTACTCCTTCTTTCCCCGGCATCCAGTAGTTTTTTAAATCTCGGATATCCACATCTGTTCCCGTCCAAAGTAGCAGATTGTACAAATAATTTGTCGGACCATAACCTACCTCCGGAAAGTTATCTGTAAACTGCTTGTTGTAAGTATAGTTTGCAGAAATTCTCAATTTATCAGTCGGGGTCAGCTGCCCTCCGATTGAAAAAGAAGTATTATTTAAATCTGTATTTGGCACAATTCCCTTTTGATATTGATTTGATATGGATACCCGATAGCTTGCCTTATCGTTCCCCCAGTCAACAGCAACATTATTGGCTTGGATGACTCCTGTTCTGAAAAAGTTTTCAACATTATTTTTTCCTCTTGAAATAAAAGGCAGCGGAATCAGTTTGCCCGTTGCGGGATCAATCTCGCTATTGTATTGAGGGGTTTCAAAATAACCGCTTGCTGTACTCGGATCTTTCTGATCTAATCGCGGTCCCCAAATCCATCCTCCACCTTCCGTACCCCCGCCAGTTCCGTCAATGTAAGCATAAACTCCCTGATTTCCATTGCCGTAAACAGTCTGTCTTTCCGGTTTTCTCAAAAAAGAAGTCTGAAACATAGTCGAATTATTAAATGAAACCGTCAACTTTCCTTCTTTTCCTTTTTTGGTTGTAATCATAATTGCTCCGCTTCGACCTACCGAACCGTATAAAGCAGAAGCCGTTGCTCCTTTTAAAACGCTGATATTTTCAATGTCATCCGAGTTTACTCTCCAGATATCTGCCGTGCGGTCGGGTATTCCGTCGATCACGATTAAAGGTGAAGCTCCGCGTAGACTTATTTCAGGATTTTGAAACAGATCGCTTGAATTTTTTATGTTCAAGCCTGCTACTTTTCCGGTTAGCGAACTTACTGCGTTGCTTTCCTTTACTTTTTCCAACGCCTTGCCTGATAAGTCCTGAACGGCATATCCTAAAGCCTGTTTTTCTTTTTTAATACCCAAAGCAGTGATCACAACTTCATCCAAACCACTGCTCGTCTCCAGCATATTTACTGCAAAATTGGTTTGTGTTCCTATTTTTAACTGTTGAGTTGTGTAACCAATATAACTTAATTCCAATATTTGACCATCTTCTGCTTCTATCACAAACCCACCGTCTATATCAGTCATGGTTCCGTAAGTGGTTCCTGTCAAAGTAATGGTTACACCAATTAACGGTTCTCCTGTGGCAGCATCCTTTACTACTCCGGTTCTCTTAATCTGAGCAAATCCCAATCCATAGCACAAAAGTACCAGTACAAAAACAATTGTATTTTTCATTTTGTTTCAATTTAGAGTATCCAAGTATTTAAATTACCCACCTCAGATTTTAAAAAGATTTTATAAAATCCCGTTTCAGATTTTTTTACTTTAAAAGAAGCTTTTTCTTTACTTAAATCCGCCTTCCCCAACAAAATATATTCATCCTTGCCTCCGCTTTTTACATGGTTGGTTGTTGCTAACCAAATCTCTGCAGATCTACTGCCGACAGAAGCATTATAATTCCAATAAACATTCAATTTACTGCCTTTTACCTCTGCTGTCAGCCCTTCTACTTCTACATTGTCAAACATAGAATTTCCATCCCATTCTCTTTTTGTTTCAATCGGTATATCCAATTTCATAAAATCGGCTATAGACGGGGCAATATCAACTACAGAAGGAGTAAATTTATTGGTATTTGCTATCCACTCAGCCTGATTGGAAAGTATCCAAACACTTCGCTCTCTGTCGCTTTGTCCGCCATGGTGTTTTCCGTCTGTTTCTGTACGTCCATGATCGGTTGTCACTACAAACAGCCATTCTTCATCAAAGTTTTTCTCTCTGTATTCAATCGCTTTATACAGCTTACCTATCAGTTCATCCTCAAAAGTTATTCCTTCATACAATTTTTTTCCATCTCCATAGCGGTGCCCCATATCATCCGTATATTGAAGATATACCCAAGACAAATCAGGAGCGTATTTAGCAATATATTCCGATGCTCTGTGCACAACCGCATTGTCAACTTCCTTTATATACTCACTATTGTTGTCATGCGGGTATCTAAACTCATCCAGTTCCAACCCGTCAAAAGCATAGTCCATTTTTATTTGATTAGTCTCTGTCAACCCCTCTCCGATCAGCTTGGTTCGGTTATCTTCCCAAGTCGAAAAAACTGCCGTTTTCAATTCCGGTTTCTGATCCTTGATCAAACGGAATAAAGTCGGATAATTATAATTAGGGTCAGCTATACCATTATCCCATACATTGTGCTTATTAACCCAGGTACCTGTCAGCAAGCTGTTGTATCCTACTGCAGATATAGTGGGAGTTTGAGAATAACTGTCTTTTTTACCTCCGATATATGCAGGTATAAGACTTCCTTTTGCAGCGATATAATCTATATTAGGAGTTGCTGTTTTAGCCAACATATCATAGGCAATTCCGTCCACTATTACAAAAACGGTTTTTCTTTGCTTTTTATCAGACGCCAATGCCGAAAAACTAAAAAATAAACTGAAGCCATACATCAAAAGCTTCCCATACTTTACTCTCATTTATCTGTGTTTTTAAATTTCAGACAAATGTAAAAACACTTCTACCTGTAGACTTTTCCTTACAATTATGTATTAATCATATAATGGTTACCGTTGGGTTACCATAACTTTTTAAATCAGGAAAATAAGGGATATGTTATCTTTTGATTAAAAACAAAAGATTAACAACGGTTATTTCCATGCTAACAAGCTAAATTCTGCTTCGCATTTTGCGATTCAGATGAAATATAGAAATCTCTTTTCTGATATGCATGACCTAACTATAGACAGTGTACTGCCCTTCATATTATCTTGATACAACGATTTTAAAAAAAATCGCTTAAAATCAAATAATCACTAAACTCCTATCAAAATAGACACAAAGTGAAGTAAAACATATATCAATTTTCTGTTCTCTTGACATAAAAGATCAAGACTGCATTTCTCTTATCGGTATTTCTAAAATTTATTTTACAAAATATATGACAGCGGCTTCTCCCATATAATTTAATACAAAACGGAGCCAAGAAAACACTCGACAGAGAAATGAGGTAATATCAAAGGCATTACAGAACATTTTAAAGTAAAAACGAGAAATTATGATTTATAAACCCAAAATAAACATCCTCATCAAACGCCATTATATAATTAGCCAGAGTCGTCTTAGCGCAGGAACGTTATGAGAAATCATACCCGAAGCTCAACAAATATAGTTCAAGCAAGTATTTATTTAAGATATACTTGATGATCAAAAGATATAAAGTCAGTTTAAACTGACTTTTTCCTGTTTATAAAATATTGAAATACAAATGCCAGAATAATTGCCAGCAAAGCACCCAAAGGATTCAGCCATAAAAAGCTTATAACTTCCAACGAGTAAACGTAAATCACAATGATTTGCGTAATTAAAGCTGACCAAAAGGTTGCCTTTGCTTTGCAGTATTTGAAGAAAAACGCGATTAAAAAGATGCCTAAAACGGTACCATAAAATATAGATCCGATAATGTTTACCAACTGAATCAGGTTTTCAAACAACGTAATCAAGCAAGCCATTAAAATACAAATGATTCCCCAAAAAACCACCAGGTATTTGGTTGCTTTCAGATAATGCTTTTCTGATTGATTGGGTTTGTACGTTTTATAAATATCAATTGCCGAACTCGAAGCTACTGCATATAATCCCGAAGCCGAAGCCGACATTGCTGCACAAAAAATGACAGCAAGCAAAAAGCCAATTACGCCGTGTGGTAAATAGTTCAAAATAAAATAGATAAATACATAGTCTTTGTCATTTAATTCGGCTGTTGCATCTACTTTAGCAATAATTTCTTTGGCTTCATTTCTCAGTTGCGTTTCACTTTCGTTCAGCGAAACCAGCTTTTCTTCTAAAACATTGTTAGTATTTCCCTGGTTTAACTGCCCGGCATAAACCTGCGTCACTTCGTTTTTTTCATTGAGTAAATCTTCCAGTTCCAGTTCTAAATTGCGATACTCTTCCCTATATTCCGAGCTTAAAACTTTTTCGGTATTTACAGGATTAAAATGCAACGGAGCCTGATAAAAATGAAAGAAAATAAACACCATAACCCCAACTAACAAGATAAAAAACTGCATGGGAACTTTTAAAACTCCGTTCATCAATAATCCCATTTGGGTTTCTTTTATGCTCTTTCCCGACAAATAACGCCCCACTTGTGACTGATCGGTACCGAAATAAGCCAGCATAAGGAAGAAACCAGCTGTTAATCCATTCCAAACGGTATAACGTTCGCTAAAATCGGTTGAAAAATTTAACAGATTCATTTTTCCGCTTACTTGAGCAACCTCAAAAACATTTCCCAGATTTACTTCCTGAGGCAATCGGAATAAAATAATGAAAAACGTTAAAAACATTCCCGCCATGATAACGAAAGCTTGTTGTTTTTGGGTAATATTCAACGCTTTTGTTCCGCCAAAATAAGTGTAAAAAATAATGATAACTCCAATAGAAACAATAATATAAGTCAAATCCCAATTCAGAATCGAAGACAAGATAATTGCCGGCGCATAAATGGTAATTCCTGTCCCCACACTTCTTTGAATCAAAAAGATAACCGAAGCCAGTGTCCGCGTTTTTAAATCGAATCGGCTTTCTAAAAATTCATATGCCGTATACACTTTCAACCGATGAAAAACAGGAATAAAAACCATGCAAATCACCACCATTGCCAACGGAAGTCCGAAATAAAACTGAACAAACCCCATTCCGTCGTGATAGGCCTGTCCGGGTGTAGACAAAAACGTAATTGCGCTTGCCTGAGTTGCCATCACCGACAAACCTACGGTAAACCAATTGGTAGATTGATTTGCCAGAATATAGTCTTCTATATTTTTGCTTTCTTTGGTTTTATACGTACCGTAAAGAACAATGAACAAAAGGGTTCCCAATAAAATAATCCAGTCTGAAAGTTCCATATTACTTGAAAAAGTTCATTAAAAAATAAAACAGAACCAGATAAAGCAGATTGATCAGCAAGACAAGAGTATAACTCTTTCGCCATTTTATGTATTTAAAACCACTCATTTTTTCAACTCAATTAAATTGACAAAAAGCTCCAATGCACCCATATTTCCTACAGGCAATTGTCTAAAAAAGCTCAAACCAGTATAAACATAATATCCTTTTCCGTAAGCAGCCATAATCAAAGCTCCGTTTGTATTTTTTTTATCAAAATCATGCGACGAAAGAACCGGTTTAAACTCATCAGCAAATTCCTCAGCATAATATAAACCCTGTTCATGAACCCAATTTGTAAAGTTTTGAGAAGTAATTTTAAAGGGTTCATTTAAAACCGCTGCGCCTGAATTAACAAACTGAACCTCGGCATTTTCATCGGTAACCCTGGTTTTGCCGATTTTGATAGAATATGGTGCAATTCCTTCGGTTTGCAAATTTGCATCTGTTTGATATTGTACAATAACCGTTCCTCCGTTTTGGGCATAATCAAACAAAAACCGTTTTTTTTCTGCCAAAGCTTTTTCGGTGTTAAATGCTCGAATTCCGACAATAATAGTTTCATATTGTGAGAGTTCTCCGTCCTTTAAAGTTTCTAAATTGATGAAATCTACCTGATATCCGACATTTTCCAATACTTGTGGAATTTCATCACCCGCACCCATGATATAGCCGATACGCTGCTTTTTCAGCTTGGAATTATCAAAATTTACAATTTTAGTTTGCGCCGGTTTTAAATAAAACGTTTCCGGAATGTGATCGTAAGAAATCCATTTAACTTCATTCGCAAATGTGTTTCCTACTTCCTTAAAATGTACCTGATAAATCCCATCAGCAATAGTTTTCTGAATGCATATTTCTTTGTTTTTTTCATTTCTTTTTAAAGAGATAGCTGTTTTGTAAACCTCTTTTTGAGCTTGATTCAACAACAAAAGTTCGCCGTTAACTGTTGCATTGGAATAATTAGTAAGCATCAGGTCAATCACCAGATTTTGATTGGAATTACTGATATAAACTGATTGCTTAAACTGAACAGAAACCTTGGGAACAACGTTAAATGGTTTATAGATTTCACCTTTGGCAACGTCTTTATAATGATATTGGATTTGTACCGGAAATGATATATATATTCCGTTGATTTCCAAACCAATTTCATTTCCATTATTTTGATTAAACTGATTTTTAAAATCGTAAAATGTATCAATAAACTTAAAATCTGTCAAATCATCTCTTGTGAATCGGGTATTAAAATCACCATAAAAAACTCCCTGATCCATCAAAGGTTTGTTTATCATTATTTTTTGACTGTTTACAGTAACATCCTTTAAAATAACATTGTGAGAAGATCTGTTTGCAATTTCCGCTTGAATCACAACAGGGGTATTCGGAATCGAGCAAGGTACATCTGTTGTAAAATCCAAAAACAAACCGGCGCAGTTTTTAATCAGTTCTTTGACTTCATTTTGCTTGCGGGTTTTCCAGATCGTTTCGGGTAGTTTTTCTATTTCAGTATAAATTTTTGTAAGTTGCTCAATTGATTTTGCAGGATCTTTAAAATCATATTCTTCTAACAGCTGTTGAACAAGCGGTTCGATGTTTTTCCCGCCTTCAATGCGATTCCAGCTGGTGTCAATCCCTTCAAACAAATTGGATGAACTAAGAGGCATTCCGTCAATCAGTTCAACATAATCTATTTGCTCTCCACGAGAAGACAAATCGCCAAACCCTTGTGACTGATGCTGGCTCCGGCTCAACGAAGCAATTTCCTGATTATTTTTACCCAACTGATTATAAAAAACACCTATATTCAGCGGAATATATTTAGATTTATCAGCTTTTTCAAACGCTTGTTTACTGCCAAAGAAAAACCATGAAGCGTTAAAAAACAAACGCTTGGGATTCCAGATATTCAGTTTTTCATCAGATGTAATTTTATAGGAATCATCCTGTGCCAAAGCAAATGCTTCTTTAGACAATTGCGCCGAAGCCGTATGGTGTCCATGCGTCGTTCCTTCGGTTCGGTGGTCAAAACGATTGATGATAACATCGGGCTGTTCCTTGCGAATCAGGTAAACCATCTGTTCTAAAAGCGAAGCTTTATTCCATTTTTCAAAAGCTTCACGAGGATGTTTCGAAAAACCGAAATCGTCTGCTGTAGAAAAAAACTGTTTTCCTCCGTCAATTTTTCGGGCGTTCCAAAGTTCGTTCGTTCTGATTACACCTAAATCGGTCCCCAGTTCATTACTGATTAAATTTTGTCCGCCATTGCCGCGCGTCAACGACAAATATTCGGTATAAGCCTTTTCGTGATGCGTTAAATAAGTAATCAAATGGGTATTTTCGTCATCGGGATGTGCCGCAATGTATAAGGCACTCGCCAAAACGTTTAACTGTTCCATTTTGAAATAAATCTCGGAAGACGTCAGTGTTTCGGGCTTTTGTGCGTTTATAGGTTGAAATATGGCAATACATAAAATGTATAAAAACAGCTTTTTCATTCTTATAAGAATATTTTTAAACCACATAGATACATAGTTTCTTGGTTTTTGACAACTAAAATGATCAGATTTTGTATTCTTACTGTAAGCAGTATATTATAAAACCATAACAGATGTTTGTAAAAACAAGTTATTTAGACGGTATATTCTGTTGCTTTAGCCTTTAACTTCGCTATTTTATAATATAGTTGTCCCCTTTACAAAAGAATATAAAAAAAATGCTGTAGCAAGTTCAGAAGGGCAAGGCTCCCTTCATTTTATCTTGATATAAAAGAAACAAAAGATCAAGACTGCATTTCTCCTATCGGTCTTTCTAATGCTTATTTTGTAAACTATATGAAGGTGACTTCGCCCCATATAGTTTAATGCAAAACTGCACCAAGAAGACACCCGACAGAGAAATAAGGTCATTGGAATAGAATCAAAAAATAATTAAAAGTAAAAATGAGAAATTATGATTTATAACCCGAAAATAAACATACGCACCAAACGGTATTATGTAATTAGCGAGCGCAGTCTTAGCGCAAGCACGTTATGAGAAGCAATGTCAGAAGCTTAACCAAATATAATTCCACCAAGTGTCTATTTTAAAAGGTGTCTCATGGATGCTAAAATATTTTATTTCGAATAGAAACAAGTGGTTGATAACCTATAAATTACATGTAGACAGACCTTTTTACCATATACCAAGAACTGTGTAAGTATAAAATTCTATTTGTCTTAGAAAACCAAGTAAAATTTCTTTATATATTTAACCCGTGGTGCATTTAGGTAATATTAATTTTTAAGTTGTTTATATTTCTATTAGCACTTCCGTTTATTGTTTGAATAATAGTAAGAGTTACTATT
>NZ_SOAG01000007.1 GCF_004364575.1 Myroides indicus
TTAGATGACAACAGCATCCTAAGCGGAGCGTTGAGCAGAACCGCCGGAGAAAACGTCGGTACTTATCCGATCACTCAAGGCGATTTAAGCGCAGGATACAACTACGAGATTGACTTTACAAGAGCAGACTTTGAAATTACCAAAGCCACGCTTACCGTTATTGCTGACAGCGGACAAAGCAAAGTGTACGGCGAAGCTGATCCCATGCTGACCTATACCGTTAGTGGTTTCCAAGGCGCAGATGACGAAACTGTCCTGACGGGTTCTCTAAGCAGAACTGTAGGAGAAGACGTCGGTACCTATCCGATCACTCAGGGTGATTTAAGCGCAGGGGCGAATTACGTGATTGACTTTACAGGAGCAGACTTTGAAATTACCAAAGCTACGCTGACCGTTATTGCCGATGACAACCAAGGCAAAATATATGGCGAAGCTGATCCCGTATTGACTTATACCGTTAGCGGTTTCCAAGGCTCGGATGACCAGACTCTTTTAATCGGTGCATTGAGCAGAACCGCCGGAGACGATGTCGGTACTTATCCGATCACTCAGGGTAATTTAAGCGCAGGAGACAACTACGAGATTAACTTTACAGGGGCAGACTTTGAAATTACCAAAGCCACATTGATCGTAATTGCCGATAGCGGACAAAGCAAAGTATACGGCGATGCCGACCCAATAGTTACCTATACCGTTACAGGCTTTAAAGGTTCGGATGATGAGAGCATCTTAACCGGAGCTTTGGACAGAACAGCAGGCGAAGACGTCGGTACTTATCCAATCACTCAGGGTGATTTAAGCGCAGGAGCAAATTACGTTATTGACTTTATAGGCGCAGACTTTGAAATTACCAAAGCCACATTGATCGTTACTGCCGATGCAAATCAAAGCAAAGTGTACGGCGAAACCGATCCAGTGCTGATATATACCGTTTCGGGTTACCAACGTTTAGATGACAACAGTATCCTAAGCGGAGCGTTGAGCAGAGCCGCCGGAGAAAACGTCGGTACCTACCCGATTACCCCAGGCGATTTAAGTGCAGGAGCGAATTATGAGATTGACTTTACAAGTGCGGATTTTGAAATTACCAAAGCCACATTGACCATAACTCCACATAGCGGACAAGGCAAAACCTATGGCAGCACCAACCCGGTATATCCATACGATATTTCAGGTTTCGTGCTTGGGGATACGGCAGCAGTTATCAATGGGGCACTTGGACGTCAATCCGGTGAAAATGTGGGCACATACCTGTATAATGCAGGGAGTTTAACAGCACAAAATTATACTTTTGTAATAATAGAAGAATACTTTGCCATTACCCCTGCTCCTATTGAAGTGCACGTTAACTCTGGGCAGAGTAAAGCTTACGGAGCAGCTGATCCGGTATTGACTTACACCGCAAACGGTCTGGTTAACGGTGATGCGCAGGCAAACGCCTTTACGGGAAGTCTGCATCGGGTTCCAGGTGAAAACACCGGTGTGTATGCCATTAAGCAGGGAACGCTGCAACCAAATGCAAACTACCAGCTGACAAGTTTTACCGGTGCTGACTTTGAAATCAAAAAGGCAGTAATAACGGGAATCAAACTCGAAAACGCCGCTTTTGTGTACGATGGAACTCCTAAATCGCTGTATATAACCGGAAATATTCAGCCAGGGGCGCAGGTCTCCTATACCGGCAACGGACAAACCGAAGCAGGAGAATACACTGTAGCCGCAACCGTTGATTATGGCAGCAATTACGAAATATTGGTTTTGACGGCCAAACTAAAAATTGTTCCGGCAGAACAAACCATTGTTTTTGAACTGGAATCTCCTCTGACTTTAGAGGATACGCCTGCTGTTCAACTCAGTGCAACAGCTTCTTCCGGATTGGCAGTTTACTACTCCTTTACTTACATTGAAAATCATCCGGCAATGGTCAGTTCTGACGGACACGTAGTACTGATGGAACCGGGAACGGTAGAAATAACGGCCCATCAGGATGGAAACAACAATTATAAAGCAGCACAGTCCGTAACGCGTACCTTGGTGGTAGAAAGCAGAGACAGCAGAATCTGGGAGCTGTACATAGACGGAGAAAAATACGAAAATCCTTCACAGGAAACACGGGTTATCAAAGGCTGTGACGACACCGACAGTCCGTTTGTTGAAATACAAGTGGAAACGCAAGCAGGTGCTACGGTATCTCCTTCGGAAGTTATTGTTGTGCCAACACCGGAATACGGTACTTATGAAGTGGAAATGATTGTTACTTCTCCGAACGGCAAACACAGTCAGACCTATAAAATTATCATCGAAAAACGTTTACCGTGGGAAGGAGTACTGATGCAAAAATACGACAATCTGGTATTTGTAAACAACAATCCGGCAACAAACGGCGGGTATAAATTTGTCAGATATCAGTGGTATAAAAACGGGATGAAAGTAGCTGACCACAAAGTTTTTTCAGAAGGAGCTGCTATGGATGATCTATTGGATCCTGAGGCAGAATACCACGCCGTACTCTACACGCAAGACGGGCAAGTGTTAACAACCTGTACAATGGGAATCCGGCTCAGACATGATTATGCGCTATCGGTATATCCAAACCCCGTGGCAAAAAAACAATCTTTAAACGTGAGGGTAGACGATCCTGAAAAGGGGTTTGAACAGAGTGATTATTCCATTTATTCTCAAACCGGACAGCTGATTCAAAGGGGCAAATTAACACAGGCGTTGTCTGCAATAGCGCTTCCTCCAACGATACAGGCGGGAACTTACATTCTGGTGTTAAAGATTGACGGAGAGTACAAGTCGGTTCACTTTGTAGTCAAACCATAGCCAATAGCAACAAAGAAAAATAACACAAAAGAGAGAACGCCTTAAGGCTATAACGAATATAAATTGGGTTGGTATATTCAAGGTTCTCTCTTTTTAAGTTTAGACAAAATAGTTTATGAAAAAATACGCTTTTAAAATGACAGCAAAAAAAACATATACATTAATCTTGCAAAACCTGATCGTTATAACGGGATTGTTCTGGTCTTCGATAGCGCAGGGACAGCACAGCCAGTTAAATCAAAAGCATCAATTTGGGATTGCAATCGGAGCCGGGATATACAGCACAGTCGGAAAGCTGCCTCTGGAGATGGAAAAAAAAGGACAGGCAGGGTTTTCTCTGGAGGCAGATTACCAGTATAACCTGGCGCCCAACTGGGGAATCAGTTTGGGGATCGGTTACGAGTATGCCCAAATTCAATACGGCAAAAAAGCACTGGAAAACAGAGAAGAGTATATTGATTTGGACGGGGAATCGTTCACTTTTCAGTATCATACACAAAACTATAGGGAAACCTGGAGCATGCAACAAATCAACCTGCCGGTGATGATAGAATACAGTGGTGCAGGAAAAACAGCCTTTTACGCAAAAACGGGAATTAAGTATTCCATGCAGCTTAAAAATGAAGTGGAAATGCATTACAGCGCTTTGCAAACCTCGGGGTATTTTCCGCAATGGCAGCTGGAACTGACGGAGCCTGAATTTGCAGGCTTTGGAAAGTTTGACCGTTTCAGTGCTGCCAAAGAAATAAAGCTTCATAACAGATGGGCGTGGATCGCAGAAGCCGGAATTAAACAGGAACTGACCTCTAAACAAAAGCTGTATATAGGACTCTATCTGGATCTGGGATTAAACGACCAATCCAAAGCAGTTGATAAATCTCAAAGCGATCTGCTAATCTATAACCCCGAACCCGGAAATGCCTTAAAACCCATGAGCCTGGCACAAACCAATAGAAAATACAAATCACAAATAAAAACATATGCCCTGGGAATCAAAATAAAATATGCCTTTTAAGTAGCGGAGAACATGAATTTATTTAACAAAATACCAATCTGTTTTCTGTACTGTATGCTTATATAATTTTCTCCGATTAGTGCACTAAACATAAACATCGGATTTGGAGGAAACTCATCCGTTGTTCTGAACAGCAAAAAATAGTTTTTACCCTCATAGCCTGCTTGTATCCAATCCCGGTAATTATAGTAATCCGGCGCCGAACGACGTTGGCGTACTACTATCAATATATCTTTTACCTGATTCCAGCTAATATGTTTGCTATAAAACAAACTTTTGTATGTAACTCCTTCTTCATCCATAGCAATACTAATAAAGGTACATTTATACAAAAACACCAAAAACAAAAATAGCAGAACAACGCCTAAAAAAAGGGTTATAGGACTACCTATCACAAGAAACAAGACACTCGTAGATAAAAATGGCAATAAACAAAATATACACAGCAATATTCGGTTGGTGCGGTTATAATAATTAAATTTCATCTTTATTATTTTGAGCATTTTCGACAATAGCCTGGGCAGCAATAAATCCGGTTGTCCAGGCATTTTGAAAATTAAATCCTCCGGTTATGGCATCAATGTTTAAAACTTCGCCTGCAAAATACAAATGCTGAAATAGTTTGCTCTGCATCGTTTTAAAATCTATTTCCTTTAATTCTATACCGCCTGCTGTCACAAATTCTTCTTTAAAAGTACTTTTACCATTTACCTTAAACTCAGCTTCTGTAAGTTGTGATACCAGTTGATTGAATTGTTTAGCTGATAAATCTGCCCACTTTGTGTTTCTTTCTATATTTGCAGCTTCAACAATTTTATCCCACAAACGACTGGGCAGCGTAATTTCTGTTCTTTTGCTGACTGCTTTTTTACCGTGCTCTTTTTTAATCGTTAGCAATTGTTCTTTTACCGCTTCTTTTGTAGTATTTGGTAGCCAATTGACCTGAATAGCAAACTGATAGTTTTTTTGTGCTAATATTCTGGCTCCCCATGCAGATAGCTTCAATATTCCCGGACCGCTCATTCCCCAGTGGGTAATTAATAAAGATCCCTCTGCTGTTAACTTTTCTCCTTTTACTTCAACCAAAGCCGGGGTAGAAACGCCCATTAACTCTTCAAGCCGTTTATCTTTTATATTAAAAGTAAACAAAGACGGAACGGGCTCTACTACCTTATGTCCTAAATGACTGAGCATTTCCCACGTCTTGGGGCTGCTGCCCGAAGCAAAGACAAGATATTGACATTGAAAGCTTCCTTTTTTTGTTTCTACTTTCCAGCTATTTTCTTTTTTAAATATGCTCTGTACAGCAACTCCTTTTAGTACTTCTACATTATACTTTTTAGCAGTACCGGTTAAACAGTCAATAATAGTTTGTGAAGAATCTGTATCTGGGAATATGCGATTGTCTTCTTCTATTTTCAAGTTAACCCCATGCTCCTCAAACCAAGAAATAGTATCGCCTGAACAGAACCGATGAAAAGGTCCTAACAGCTCTTTTTCTCCTCTGGGATAAAAAAGCGTAAGCTCCTTGGGATCAAAACAAGCATGTGTAACATTGCACCTGCCTCCTCCGGATATTTTTACTTTAGACAGTACCTCAGACCCTCTTTCTAAAATCGCAATCTTCAGCTTTTTCTGGTGTTCTGCTATGTTAACTGCTGTAAAAAAACCGGCTGCTCCACCGCCAATAATAACTACATCCCAATTCATATTACATGACTTTTTTAAACTTTTAAAGCTTGTACACTTTTTTATTCGCTCGTAAAAAATTAACTTTACCGCACAAAGATACTTACTTACGACCGCATCCCTATCATCGTTAATTTAAGAAAATGAAAAAAATACCCTTTTTAGCATTAATCGTTTTATTTTCTATGTGTAAATCGGCTTCACATATCTTCGCTCCCGAAAAAAAACTTACCATAGAAGAAAAAATCGAAAAGATTAAAGAAGAAGATCGGCTGCCGGAAGAAAAAGATGTTATTGATTTACCTGACTATGCACAGGTAAGAGATGATTTCAGATCCGTTTCTGACAAAACTAAAGAAAATTATCTCCAAGGCATGAAAGCTACCGGAGACGAATACTCTGTTGTAATTCTTACACAAGGTTACAAGGGCGAGGACATAATTATTAAAAATGCTGATAAAAATTTCTTTAAAGGCATGACGATGAGTGATCTTCAAACAGGCATTGCAAAATCAGTACGGGTAGAAAACGGACAAGATTTTATAATTCGAGACAACTACACTGACAGCGAAATTACCATTGAAAGCGATTACGCAAAAATGTTTAAATTTATCTATATCATGAAAACCAGCACTAATAAAGAAAACCCTTTTAAGGTTACTTTTAGCAATACGCTGCGTCCTGTAAGATAATAAGCGGTTAGAATTTTTTAGTTTTAAATAACCTTATTTATTACAATATCATCTCTTCAAACGTAAATAAGGTAGTGTAACCTCTTTCTTTAAAATAGGCAGCAGGATTTTGGTGACTCGCTACCATTACAAAGTCTCCTCCCCAACCGCCGAGACTTTTTACCAATCCATCAAAATCAGAAAAAAGTTGTTTTTGAACTGTTGGAGTTTCCAGTACCTTACTCAGCTTTTCCTCATATTGCTTAAAAAAAACCATGAAAGTTTCTAAGTTCTGAATATCTAATAACTCATTCGTCATTTCAGATACTTCTGCAACTTCCCGGGTTAAGTCTTTTTGTTTTTTCCTAAAGTTAGCAATAGCCTCTTTACTGTCTCGTTTTTGATTCAAATAAACGAAATAAATTTTCTCTTTAAATTCCGGACTAAATACAACTTGTTCCACAACCGGCTTTTTATTCTGAAGCTGATAAGTTATAGGAAAATCATTTTGAGCACATGCAATATCATATCCGCTTCCGCCAAATGATTTTTGTAATAATTCAAAAGCATCAATTTCAAACCATTGCGCAATATTATTAATTAATGTGGAGGAAGAACCTAATCCCCAGTTTCTCATAAAAGTAAGCCGACATTCTACAGCAAATCCGCGTTTAGATAAAATATCGGGATTCATTAAATGTGCTTCATGCAGAATAGTAATCAAGGTAGTTCGCACTTTATCAGCTGACTTGCTGTTGTTGCTGATAATATCTTTTAGCTCAATTTCATCCTTGTACCAGATTGAACCATCCGCATCGTAGCTTTTCCAAGATAAAACAGAAGTTTTTACAGGATATACGTTGAGATATTGTCCAAATTTAGTAGGCAAAGCAAATACTTTTGCTCCTTCCAGAACATAATATTCACCTAGAATAAATAGTTTTCCATTACTGTAAAACTCTGCCATAGCTTTTACTTTCTTAAACTTTCCAATAATTCGACAACAGCATTGTGTGAAACTATTTCTTTTTCAAAATGAGCGGCTACAGCGACCTTTTCTTCATCTGTAGCTTTAAATTGATTAAGAATATTCATCAAGTGCATTTTCATATGTCCTTTTTGAATTCCGGTTGTAGTAAGCGATTTCACTGCAGCAAAATTCTGTGCCAATCCGGCAGCAGCTATAATCTGCATCAGCTGTTCTGCCGATGGTTTTTTTAGGATTTGCAAGGCCATTTTCACCATGGGATGCAATGACGTTAATCCGCCTACTGTTCCCAATGCTAGAGGCAGGTCTACCCAAAATTTGAATATTCCGTCTTCTATTATGGCATGCGACAAACTGCTATACACCCCGGATTTAGCTGCGAAAGCGTGAATTCCCGCTTCAACAGCTCTAAAATCATTTCCGGTAGCTACCACCACTGCATCTACTCCGTTCATAATTCCCTTGTTATGCGTTACAGCTCTAAAAGGCTCTATTTCCGCTATTTTAACTGCCTGTACAAATTTTTCTGCAAACAACTGCGGGTCTTCTATATCTTTAGATTTTAATTCTTCTACCCGACAACTTACCTCTGCTCTTACTAAACAGTTTGGCACATAATTAGACAGAATACTCATCACAACGTCTATTTGATTCTCTTCATCTGAAAAAGACGGATTTTGAACAGCTTGTTTTTTGAGAATCTCTGCTATTTGTTCTAAACACGAGTTGATAAAATTAGCCCCCATGCTGTCTTTGGTATCAAAAGTAACGTGCAATTGGTAATAATCCGGCAAGACATCCGTTTTGTCTCTCAGCTCTACTTCTTGTATCCCGCCTCCCCGTTTGCGCATATTTTGTGTAACAACAGCGGTCTCATCAAAAAACAATGGCTTTATCTGATTTATAAACTGGATCAGCTTTGGCTTTTCTCCTTTAAACAAAAAGTGAACCTGCCCTATTTTCTCCGTTCCTATAACTGTTGTTTTAAACCCGCCTCTGACAGACCAGAATTTAGCTGATTTAGCCGCAGCAGCAACTACTGAACTTTCTTCAATAACCATGGGTACTGTATACCACTCTTTGTTAATCAAAAAATTAGGAGCAATACCAAAAGGCAGATAAAAATTGGTAATCGTATTTTCTATAAATTCATCATGTAGCTTTTGTAATGCTTCATCCGCATTCCAATATCGCTTTATCATTTTGACTGCTTCATCGGCATCCGAAAAAAAGTTTTGTGCTATCCAATTGATTTTTTCTTGTTTATCCAGTTTTGAAAATCCATTGATATTCTCTTTCATTTGTACTTTTATTTATGCCACAAAGATAAACCTTTCTTATAAGCCTAAAAAAACTAAAAAAAAGCTAAATCATATCTTTTTTTTAAATTATTAGGATTTTTGTTATCAAAAACGCCTCAATAAATTTAATCTTTTCTTAGCTGAATCGAAAAAAAATTAGCTCAAATCATATTTTTTCATTAAAATTGGAAGTTTTTTCGACTAATACAATAATGAAACACCTAAAATTTACCCTTCTTATTTGCCTTTTTGCAGCACAAACAGGTTTTGCTCAGAAAAAGATTGAACTTAACGAAATTTGGGATGGAACATTTAAAACTCAGGTAATGCAGTCTGCAAATGCCATGCCCAAGTCTAACCAATTCAGCAGGATTGAACAATTGCCTAGTGGAGCACAAGTCATTAATATTTATGATTTTAAATCTTTAGAAAAAACAAAAACTGCCTTTGACAATTCTTTATTTAAAGATATTGAGTCAATAGATGATTATTCTTTTGACAAAAAGGAAGAACAACTGCTAATAGGCACAAACAGTCGTCCTATTTACCGCCGTTCTTTTTCAGCTGATTATTACATTTACAACATCAAAACAGGAAAATTAACCCCTGTTGCCAATCACTCTGTAATGGCTCCGTCCTTTTCCAATGATGGAACCAAAGTAGCATATGCATACAAAAACAATTTATTTATTTATGACATTACCAACCAAAAAACAACACAAATAACGCAGGACGGCAATAAAAATCAAATTGTAAACGGCATTTCAGACTGGGTTTATGAAGAGGAATTTGGAATTGTAAGAATGTTTGAATGGAGTAAAAACGGAGATAAAATTGCATATATAAAATTTGATGAATCTCAGGTTCCTGAATATTCTATGGATGTTTACGGCACTGATCTTTATCCTTCACAAAATAAATTCAAATATCCAAAAGCAGGAGAAAAAAACGCTGAAGTATCTCTTTACATTTACGATATTCAAAACAGCAGCTCCCATCAAGTTGATTTATCGGAGTTTAATGATTTTTATATTCCGAGAATCAAATGGACTAATGACAACCAATACCTCAGCGCACAAGTCATCAACAGACATCAGAATGATATAAAATTATATTTTATTGACGGCAATACACAAGCTAAAACACTAATACTAAACGAAACAGACCAAGCATATGTAGATATTCACGACGTTAATTTTTTTGATGACAATCAGTTTATTTGGACGAGTGAACGAGATGGTTACAATCACCTTTATCACTATGACAAAAACGGAAAACTGATTAATCAAGTTACAAACGGATCGTGGGAAGTAACTAATTATTATGGCATTGACTCTAAAACAAAAACCTTATTTTACCAGTCAGTAGAACGAGGTTCTATTTACAGAGATATCTACGCAATAAATCTAAATGGAAAAAACAAAAAACAGTTAAGCTCAGCCTTGGGAACTAATAATGCTGTTTTCAGTCCGGATTTTGACTTGTATATCAATACCTATTCCTCTGTCAAGACAGCTCCTGTTTACACGTTAAACAAAGCTCAATCCGGTAAAATAGTCAAAGAAGTTTTAAATAACAAAAAGCTGGAAAACACTTTAAAAGAATACCAACTTCCCGAAAAAGAATTTATTGAGATTCCTGCCGCGGACGGCACTCTTTTAAATGCCTGGATCCTAAAGCCATCAGATTTTGACACTAACAAGGAATATCCCGTGTTTATGTACCAATACAGCGGTCCGGGATCACAACAAGTAGCTGATAAATGGCTGGATTCAAATGATTACTGGCATGCAATGCTTACTCAAAAGGGATATATTATAGTTACAGTAGACGGAAGAGGAACCGGATTTAAGGGAGCTGATTTCAAAAAAATCACACAGTACGAATTGGGAAAATACGAAGTAGAAGACCAAATTGAAGCTGCTAAATACTTGGGAAAAATGCCTTATGTAAATGCGGACAGAATAGGTATCTGGGGGTGGAGTTATGGCGGTTTTATGTCGACCAACTGTATTTTAAAAGGAAACGATGTATTTAAAGCAGCTATTGCAGTGGCTCCGGTTATCAATTGGCGGTATTACGACAGCATCTATACCGAGCGCTATATGAAAACTCCTCAGGAAAATCCCACAGGGTATGACAGCAATTCGCCTTTCTTTTTTGCAGATCAGCTTAAAGGTCGTTTTTTGCTTATACACGGAACAGCTGATGACAATGTACACGTTCAAAACAGTATGGCGATGATAGAAGCGCTGGTACAAAACAACAAAAATTTTGACTGGTTGATTTACCCGGACAAAAATCACGGTATATATGGCGGAAACACTCGCCTTCAGTTGTATACCAAAATGACTGATTTTATTCTAAACAATCTGTAATCTTCTCTAATTTGTTAAAAAACTTACACAATACAACATCTAACAATCATTTCAAACATTATTAAATGACAGCAGAACAGACCACTCAC
Organism: Myroides indicus; assembly: GCF_004364575.1. Classification (GTDB taxonomy): domain Bacteria; phylum Bacteroidota; class Bacteroidia; order Flavobacteriales; family Flavobacteriaceae; genus Flavobacterium; species Flavobacterium indicum_A. Next base: position 10,958 of record NZ_SOAG01000007.1, read on the forward strand.
TCGGATCTTTTTAATTCTAAGATACTGGGACATCCCGCAGGCTTATTCGTTCTTTTCTTCACAGAAATGTGGGAACGGTTTTCCTTTTATGGAATGCGCGTTTTACTAATTCAATTTTTAACCGCAAAAGTTTTATTTGGCGATCCGTTTTCCGGTTGGGGATGGAGTGCTGAACAAGCAGGAGCTCTATACGGTACTTACGCCATGCTTTTGTATCTGACTCCTATTTTGGGCGGAGTTATAGCCGACAAATACATTGGTTCGCGTTGGGCTGTAATAGTTGGCGCTATAGTAATGACTTTCGGACATGCTGCCATGGCTTTTGACGCTAAATTCATGTTTTTTATAGGATTGGCATGCCTGGTTATCGGAACTGGTTTTTTTAAGCCTAATATGCCTTCTATTTTAGGAGAAATGTATAAATATCTTCCTGAAAAGAAAGATGGTGCTTATACCATTTTTTACATGGGAGTAAACTCTGGAGCTTTTTTCGGAATGATGCTTTGCGGCTATTTGGCAGAACGCATCGGCTGGCATTATGGCTTTGGACTTGCCGGAATATTCATGTTATTAGGTACACTTCAGTTTTGGTTAGCTAAACCGCTTTTTGGCAAAATTGGAGAACTGGATAAATCAAAAACAGAAATACAGCTGACCCCAGAACAGGAAGAAGAAGAAAAAGAATCAAAAAACCCTTATACTTTAGCAGATTATATTCTGATCGGAATAGTATCGGTTATTGGTTTACTGTATGCTTTTAACGATCCGCTTTCTAAAAATGGAGTGATTGACATTTTTCAGTTTTTAGATACAGCAGCTTTACGAGGTCAGAATATTATTGCTTTAATCGCTTTACTCGCGTTCTTATATTTAGTTATATCCAGAATTTTGCGCTACGGTAAAATAATCAGAGACCGGATGTTTGCCGTTATTTTGCTTGCCTTTTTCCTTATGTTCTTTTTCATGAGTTTTGAACAAGGTGCTACCTCTTTGGTATTAGTAGCAAGAGATTATGTAAACAGAGGATTAGAAGGATCTGCCTTAACAGCCTTTAATATTGTAAATACCTGTTTGACTATTATTCCTCTCATTATCATTACCGTTGTACTGATTATGCTGGCAAAAGCTACCTGGAAAAAGATTGCCCTTTCCAATATTATTTTATTTGTTTGTTTTGGTGCCATCTGGGCATGTGCCATCTGGATGTTGTACAATGAGTTTACCAAAGAAGTTTCAGAAATTACCGTATCGTGGTTTTCAATCCTGAACTCTTTCTTTATTATAGCTCTGGCTTCAACTGTGTCAAAACTATGGGATTCAAAACACAATCCTTCAGCTGCTTTTAAATATGGCTTTGGATTGATATTGGTTGCCATAGGCTTTTTGATCTTAGGATTGGGGTCCTTCGGACTTGGAGAAGGAGTTAAAATGTCGATGATATTTCTAATATTAACATATTTATTCCATACATTAGGCGAATTATTTATTTCTCCGGTTGGTTTGTCTTACGTCTCTAAACTGGTACCGGCAAAAATGCTTGCCTTTATGTTTGGTATGTGGTATTTAGCTTTGGCAATTGCTCAAAAATTTGCTGCAATTATGGGAGGACAAATTGAAATTATTAAAGAAAATCACTCTTTAAGTCATTTCTTCTTTTTGTTTACCCTTATACCTGCCGCTGCCGGAATATTAGTAATGCTGATTAACCCGTTATTGAAAAAACTGATGCACGGAATCCGATAGATTTCGCATAAATAAACTTCTCAATATTACTTAGCAAGCTAAGTAATATTGATTAATTCATTAAGTAAATTATGAGTAAAGAACTGACATTAGAAGAAATTCAAAATTTTGAAGGAAAATATCCAAAACAGCTTTGGTATTTATTTTTAGTAGAAATGTGGGAGCGCTTCTGTTTTTACGGAATGCGGGGTGTATTGGCCATTTTTATGGTAGATATGCTTTTATTATCAGACAAAGAGGCAAATTTAAAATATGGCGCTATTCAAGCATTTGTTTATGCTTTTACCTTTATTGGTGGTGTTTTTGCCGATAAAATTTTAGGGTTTAAAAAGTCGTTATTATTTGGAGGAATCGTAATGATTACCGGAAACTTTTTAATTGGTTTAGATCCTGAGCATTTCTTTTATTACGGAATTACTTTATCTATCATCGGAACTGGTTTTTTCAAACCCAATATTTCTTCCATGGTAGGTGAGCTATACAAAGAAGGAGATTCAAGGCGAGATGCCGGTTTCAGTTTATTCTATTCTGGAATTAATATCGGTGCCTTATTGGGAGGTGCTTTGTGTGTTTATTTAGGTAAGTTTCACGGATGGAATCTTGCGTTTTTTGCTGCTGCCGCAGTTATGGTTATTGGAATAGTTATTTTCCTTGCAACGAAAAAATCATTGGCTCCTATTGGAAACTCTCCGCTTATGCATTTGGAGCCTAAAAAAAGAGGTACTCGCGAGATAGCTGTATATATTGGGGCAGCTTTGTGTATTCCACTAATTCACGCTATGATTGAGAACACAGATTACACCGACTACTTCATGTATGCCATAGGACCTGCTGCTTTAATTTATTTCTTTTTTGAATTGTCTCGACAAGAATCAAGCAAAGTTAAAAAGAAACTGATTGCAGCCCTGTTATTTATTGCATTTTCAATCATTTTCTTTGCATTTTTTGAACAAAGCGGAGGATCGCTGTCTCTATTTGCAAAAGGCAATCTTACTGATAAGCTTTTATTCTTCACCATTGATCCTAATATTGTAAACAATGTTTCCAATGCATTTTTCGTAATTTTGTTTGCTCCTGTTTTGGGATTAGTTTGGGTAGCGTTAAGCAAGAAAAAATTAGAGCCCAATACAGTAATAAAATTCGGATTAGGATTTTTATTTCTGGCTGGTTCGTTTTTTATTCTGTATTCAACCAAGTTCTTTGCAGGTCCGGACGGAATAACCTCACTAAATATTTTTACTTCCGCTTATCTGATTATGACTTTAGGAGAATTGTGTTTGTCTCCTATCGGTTTGTCCATCATTACTAAATTATCTCCTAACAGACTGGTTGGAATGATGATGGGATTGTGGTTTTTAGCTTCAGCATACGGACAGTATGCCGCCGGCTTATTAGGGGCTAACATGGCTTCACCTAACGAAAATGCTACCAATCTGGAAAAACTAAACTTATATACTGACGGGTACTATCAATTAGCTATTTATGCTTTAATTGCCGGTGTTGTACTTATTCTTATCTCTCCAATCATTAGAAAACTAATGCAGGAAGTAAAATAATTGTCCTCACCCCAGCGCCACTCTGCATCCCGATAGCTATTAGGAGAAAAGGAGTCTGAAAACGTTTATAATTATAAGCCACGGATTATTATAGATAAAATCTTATAATCCGTGGCTTGTTTTTTTAACTCACGGTTAAAACCGAAAGCTATTTGTAATCAATAACTAATTGCTGATATTTTAAACCCACGATTGAAACTGTGGGCTATAAAATGTACAGACTGACTGCACCGACCGTAGCAGAAAATCCTTTGCTACGTAAAGTCTCCTCACTTTGAGTAAGTGTTATTTGCTATGCTCCGAAATTGGAAGTTTCGGAGGGGAGGCTTGGTCTTTTATCTTAATTTTATATGGTTTTAATTACCAATTTCTACAAGACGCTCCCAAGTCAATACATTACACCCCTGTTCAGATTGATAGCTTGCATAAACAATCGATTTTGAATTAAGTTCGGTAAACTCAAAAATCACACTTTCTCCATCGCTTGGTGTAATGCGAACTTTTAGCTTTGCATCATCCACCCAAGCCCAGCCGTGGTGTGCTATAGGTGTGCCCGTTACTCCCATTTTATAATATATTCTTCCGTTTGGGTAAAAGGCATAATACATTCCGTCTTCTTCTATAGTATCTTTTTCAGTCTCGCCATCACATTCATATTCAAAATAAGCTTCTGCATATTTCCACCACTTTTGGGTATCAGCAGCAAGCGTTGATGTAGAATTTGTCGATACGGCATTTTCCGCATGTCCGGTTAGCGTTTCAAAACGTTTTTCAACAGATACAATTTCTCCTTTTGGTACATTCTTAAAATGATCAAAATTTCCACCGCCTCCATTGTTATCATCGCTGCTGCTACATGCCGAGATTGTTATTCCTAAAAAAAGAGCCAGTCCAATGTTTTTTAAATGTTTAAGTGTTTTCATGATATTATAAATTTAATTTTGCCTACTCTTTGCGGTTTTCGGCTTTCCCCGTTTATATTAATGAATGATTGTCTTTGCATTTTATTTGCTTCAATACCATCAGTTTTTGTATGCCAAAAGCCGTATACATGTAAAACAGCACAACAAAATAGTGTAAATAAAATAATTTTTTATAATTGAATCGTTTGCTAATTATTATAAGGTTAAACTCAAGCGTAAATTGCCGTTTGGCTTTGTTTAAGAAACAACAAGAGTTAAATTTTTCACAAAATTAATAAGCGAATAAAGACGAATCAATACCTATTTAGGGGTATTTTTGGGGTAAAAACAGGCTTCAAATGTTAAAAAAACAGCTTGTCCGGACTATTTTTCTAACCAGAGGTAATTAGTCAAGTAACGAATGAGAGAATGCTGATTATTTTAGCCCATGAATTCATTCATGGAAAATTAGTTGAAGCTAAAAAAGCCACGAATTACAGGATTAAACAGATTTCCTAATCCTAAAAATCTTGTAATCCGTGGCTAATAACTGCAATCTTTCTCAAACTCCTTCTCCTTCTCAGAGGGCTGGGGAGAGGAAAAAACTTTCAACCTAAAACCTCTCAACATATAAACTTTTTATGTAATTTGGGCTGTTTTTAAAATTACATCACAGATAATGACAGAAAATAAAAAATCATTCGGAAAAACACTTAGCTCTTTCAATAAAAACTTCTGGATTGCCAGTTTTATGGAATTGATGGAACGCTGGGCATGGTATGGAATTTATACTTTGTTAGGACTATACCTTGTCGGATCAACCGATACCGGAGGATTGGGGTTTGACCACGTACAAAAAGGAAATATCATGGGAAACATTGTCGGAATCCTGTATTTTCTGCCTCTGATCTTTGGAGTAATAGCGGATAGAATTGGTTATAAGGTATCTTTAACTATTGCTTATCTAATCATGATTTCAGGATATTATCTTCTAGGAGAAGTCAATACATATTGGAGTGTATACATGGTTTTTCTGTTGGTGGCTATAGGAGCCGCATTCTTTAAACCTGTAGCATCGGCTATTGTTGCGCGAAATACGGATGAAACTACCGGCACACTCGGGTTCGGAATTTTTTATATGATGGTAAATATCGGAGGGTTCATCGGACCAGCTATGTCATCAGGATTGAGAAGCACCTACGGTTGGAAAATCATTTTTATTCAGGCAGCAATCGTAATCGGTATCAACCTCGTTGTTTTACTGTTATTCTACAAGGAACCAAAAGTTGAAAAACCAAAAGATTCTATCGGAAAAGCAATCAAAGAATCTATTCTCGGAATTTTTGAGGCACTGAAAGATATTCGCTTGGGAATTTTGCTACTGCTGATGATTGGTTTTTGGACGATGTTTAATCAATTATTCAATACACTGCCTAACTTTATTGAAGATTGGGTAAATTCCTCTTCATTAAGCAACTGGCTCAACAATAATATTCCTCTGTTGGGAAGATTAATGACACAAGACGGACAGGTAAAACCAGAATGGTTTACCAATATCGACTCCTTTATGATTATCTGCTGCCAAGTAACTATTTCTTATTTTGTAACTAAAATACGCCATATTAATGCGGTTATAAGAGGTGCTGTTATTGCAACTATCGGTGTTGGTCTTACCTTTTACACGCATAACCCTGTATTCACAGTTATTGGAACTATGATTTTTGCCATTGGCGAAATGATGTCAAGCCCTACAGTGTCCTCGTTCATCGCCTTGATTACTCCAAAGGGAAAAGAAGGGTTGTATCAGGGAACTTATTTTTTACCTGTTGCTGCCAGCTATTTTGTTACAAGCTTTATTTCTGGAAGTTTGTATCAATCCTGGTCAGATAAACTGTCTTTACTCAAAAAAGAAATGGCTGGCAGAAATATAGAAATGCCGGAAGTAGTAACCAATGAACAGTTTATAGAACAAGGTTCTAAGGCGCTTAATATGTCTATTTCCAATTTTGAAAAACAATTTAATTTAAAGGCTGAATCTGTTGACTGGCACTTGGTGTCGCAATCTTTTAAAGACTTTGCCACTTCTAAAAGTATTGACATCAGCCAGGTCCACTTACCTTTTTCTAAAAATGAATACTTTGCTTTAGCAGAACAAAAACTAGGCATGTCACATTGGGAAATGGCAGATATGCTCTGGAATACTTATAATCCCAATAAAATATGGTTTGTTATTGTTGGTATAGGATTGTTTTCCATTGTTTCTTTAACAATTTATGACCGATTTATCATTAAACCTTTGGAAAAGAAGACCCAAACTAAAAATGATTCTTTTTAAAAGATGGTTAATTAAATAATTTAATTATCTTTCTCAACCTAAAATAAAAACACACTATATATGCAGACAGGTTCAAGCTCACAACCGAATTTTTTCGATACAAAAGTATTAGGTCATCCGGCAGGTTTATTTGTTTTATTTTTTACAGAAATGTGGGAACGCTTTTCTTTCTACGGAATGAGAGTGTTGTTGATTCAGTTTTTGACAATGTCTGTAATTGGACTAAATCCGGGATGGGGATGGGAAGTCGCCGATGCAGGTGCATTATTTGCCACTTATGCTATGTTGCTGTACATCACTCCTATTTTTGGAGGAATTCTCGCCGACAGATATATCGGTTACCGTTGGGCAGTAGTCATCGGATCATTAGTAATGACACTTGGTCACGCTTTTATGGCATTGGAAGGAGAGATGTTTATGTATCTTGGGTTAGCTTGTTTAGTTGCAGGTACTGGTTTTTTTAAGCCAAACATGACCTCCATTCTTTCTGAAATGTACAAATCAGTTCCTCAAAAAAAGGACGGTGCTTATACTATCTTTTATATGGGAGTAAATGCTGGTGCTTTTTTTGGAATGATGCTTTGTGGTTATTTGGGAGAAAGAGTTGGATGGCATTATGGTTTTGGGTTAGCTGGAATTTTTATGTTGTTGGGAACTCTTCAGTTTTGGTTAGCTAAACCTATCTTTGGTTCTATTGGGAATGTTCCTAAAAAAGGAGAAAAAACGATTGACAACGACCCTGAATTGGCTGATTTAACACAAGAAGACAAAGACGCCCTTAAAAAAAATCCATTTACAACTGTTGATTATATTTTAATTACGGTTTCAACAATTATCGGTTTACTATATGCGTTTGATGATCCGTTCAGAATCATCGCTAAATTCAGATTATTTCCGGAAACTATTTTAGGATATGACGGAAAAGTCGTAGGGATTATATTTGGCTTAATCGTATTTTTATATCTGGTAATAACCCGTATCTCTCGCTATACAAAAGTTGTTAGAGATCGTATGATTGCTGTGATCATTTTTGCTTTCTTTACCATTTTCTTTTGGATGAGTTTTGAACAAGGAGCTACTTCGCTAGTGCTTTTTGCCAGAGATAATACTCAGCGTATGATGATTGGAAACAGTGCTCTGCTCTTTAATATTTTCAACACGCTGCTCACCGTTATTCCGCTTTTGATTATTACATGGGTTTTATATCTGTTGGCCAAACAAACTATCAAAAAAGCATTTGCTTCCAATATTATTTTAGCCATCACTTTTATAGGCGTATGGGGTGCTGCTATCTGGATGTTAAACAGAGACTGGTCTTCTCATGCTTATGAAGTAAGTTATTCTGCGGTAAAAGAAGCTGTTCTGACAGAAGACGGAACTCATAAAATCGATGAAAGCAACAACCCTGTATTTAAATTTACTCCTATTTCCGAAGCTTTCTCAGCAAAAGAAGGCGATGAAATTGTGGAAGTAACTACTATTATTACGGATCGAGTGGAGATGGAAGCGGGTACGTCAATAAAAATATACGAAGAATTAGAGCGTTTTCACGTTTTAACCTCAGATATAGAACACCCGTTGCGAGAAGGTTACTCCAAGCAAGGCAAAACACCTCATATAATTGAAGCCCGAGTAACAGAGTTAAAAGACGGGCAAGTAGAAATTACTGCTTCTTGGTTTTCTATCCTGAACTCTTTCTTCATTATTGCCTTTGCATCTCTGGTTTCTAAATTATGGGACTCTAAATACAACCCACCTGCTGCTATAAAATATGGTTTAGGGCTAATTATTATGGCAATCGGTTTCGGAGTATTGGCATACGGGGCAAACGGTATCTCGGAAGGAACAAGAGTTTCAATGATGTGGCTAGTATTTGCCTATCTGTTTCATACCCTTGGAGAACTATTCTCTTCTCCAGTGGGATTATCCTACGTATCTAAATTAGTACCGGCCCGCATGATCGCCTTTATGTTTGGAATGTGGTATCTGGCCATTGCTATCGGAAACAATCTTGCTGCACAGGTTGGAGGACAAATCGAAAATATTACAGAGAAGTACTCACTGTCCACTTTTTTCCTTATTTTTACGGTCGTACCTATTGTAGCGGGACTTATCGTAATTGCGCTTAACCCCTTAATGAAAAAATTAATGCACGGCGTTAAATAATTTTACAGACCAATTAAAATGATTAAACATGAAAAAAATCTTATTAGTATTTGTTTTTACCTTAATAGGAATTGCTGCACAAGCACAGGAAATTAAGTGGATGACTTTTAATGAAGCTATTGCAGCTCAAAAAAAAGACCCAAAACCTATTTTTATGGATGCCTACACAGATTGGTGTGGTCCTTGTAAAATGTTAGATAAAAACACATTTACCGATCCAAAAGTAATTGAGCATATCAACAAAAATTATTATGCAGTTAAATTCAATGCAGAAGGAAATGAAGAAATCAGCTATAAAGGCAAAGATTTTTCTAATCCGGGTTTTAACGAAAACAGAAAAGGACGCAATGCAACACATGAATTCACAATGTTTTTAAGAATTCCGGGATATCCTTCGATGGTAATTTTCAATGAACAATCAGAAGTGTCCAATGTAATTGTAGGGTATAATACACCAACACAATTATTAGAAAGACTATAAAGTATATTAATAACTCAACCTGAAATATCCCTTTTTGCTCATATCGTGAAAAGGGATATTTTTATGGATACAGCTTTCAATAATTTTATCTTTTATCCATTTAGGCGTTCTGTTATGAATAATTACCTTTTTAGGAAAGTGATAGTCCAATAAACGACTATAATTAATTTTTATGTTTCCGCTTATCAAAATCATATCCGCGCATTCTCCAATCATGTACTCCTTATATTCTTCAGTCAAAATCAGCAAAACACCTTCTTCTGTCGTATTATAAAAATATTGCAGTGTATCGTAGTGTGTATTTTCTATTCTGTAATTTCTTTTGTAATCTTTTAAAAAAGCACTGTCAAATACAGAATCTTTGACATGAATCCATAAATTATCCTCTATTTTTTGTATAATAGCTATCCCTTCTTTATATGTATATGGAATTATCAATTCGCTAGTTTTTTCTATATTCTTTTTTGTATAGAATAGATCTAACTGAAACACAATCAGCAAAGAAAAAATAAGTAGAAGTTTACCTGTTTTTTTATTATTTAAATAGCTTCCTAACCCTATCAGGAATAAAATCAATAAAAAAGACTGCCTTGAATTTAAATTAATGTCATTGATGATCAAGAAATCCCATTGCTTTAAAGACTGAACCCAAACAAATAATAAACCTGTAAAAAAATTCACAACAAACGAAATAATTCCTGCAACGGGACTAAAAATATAGGTAAACAGCAAAAAACTAATCCCCGTAACAATCAAAACGGTTATAAGCGGGATCACAACCAAATTTGCCAGCAAAAAATGCAAAGAGAACTGATGAAAATAATATATCTGTAGGGGTAAAACACTAAGTTGTGCTACTAATGACACATAAACAAGTCCCTGTATATAATGAATCAGCCTGTTTTTTGAATATTTATTTATAAATAAAGGCATCCCAAGCACAATGCCTATGACAGCACAATAACTCAGCTGAAAACCTACATCATAAAGCCAGATAGGACAGAAAAACAAACTAAGAAATAAGGCGAGACCAATAATATCCAAAAGATTTCCACTTCTTTTCATTCCTCTGCTAATAGCTACAATTGAAAACATCAATACCGCCCGGAAAACGGAAGGAGAGAATCCCGACAGAAAAACAAATAACCAAAGCAGTAAAAGGATTATTATCGTCTGAAAAACGGGTGGCAAAAAACGAAATACAAATGCCAAAAACAAATATATGATTCCAATGTGCAGTCCCGAGATTGCAAGGACATGCATTACACCAATATCTTTAAAAGAAGTAATCACTTCCTCTTCAATATAAGTACGATCACCCAATAATAAAGCCGATAAAAGTGATCTCGAATCTTTAGAAAGCAATTCAGATCTGGCAAGCTTATTCAATAAAAGCTTTCTCAAATGCAATATTTTGTATTTAATAGATTTTTCAGTTCCAATAACTTCAAAGTCCCGAATATAGATCTGCCCTTCTACTTCCTGAATATACATATATTTTTTATAGTCAAACTGTCCGGGATTGCGTATCGGACTAAATTCTAAAAACTGTCCTCTGCACAAAATAATATCCCCCGCAATCAGTTTATCGTGGTCAAAAGAAGTCAGATGTATCAAAATTTTTCCATGCGATAAATACTCTCCAACCTGCTTTACTTTTCCCACATATTTTAGACGATCTTTATAAGGCGATTTTAAAGCTTCATCAATTACAATTTCAAATAGATCTGCTTTTTCTTTTTCCGCTATCATAGAAAAGTTATGGCTATCTCTCCTGATTTCGTACATATGCATTGAAAAGCAACCTGATAAATAAAAGATAACAGACAAAAGAAAAATAAAAAAATAAAAGGTTTCAGGCTTTGGATTGAATAATCGAAAGTGCTTTAAACTAAATACGAATAGTAAAAGTAAAGTGAAAGCAAGTAAAATTACTGCACCTAATAAAGGAATGTGTTTATAGCTAAAAATACCTGCAATAAGCCATAAACAGTAATATAAAAAAGAAATTTTTAATGCTTTCATAATCTGAAAGCATCAAAATGTTAGCCAAATCGAACAAAACAACACTTTAATTAAAAAGTAAGATTCAAAATTTCATCTACTTATCCGCAGGCAGATAATTTCTAAAGATCAGTTCTTGTTTATCTTTCACTGGTTTTAAACTTCCACTGTGCATCAGATACATTTTATTAGCTATCTTTTCTAAATCTGAATAATTATGATCCGTGATGATGATTCCCTTTTCTGTAGAAGCTTCTAGAATTAACCCGCCTATTTGTTCCCTCAATTTTGGGGATAAATGATTAAAAGGCTCGTCTAATAAAACAAACTTAGACTTGGTTTTCAGAAGCAATTTGACTTCTAAATATTTCAATTCTCCTCCGGACAATTCAAAAATTTTATTGTTGATAATTTTTTGGATAATTTCATCATTGCTAAAATCTTTAAATTGAATAGATTCCAGATAAAACCTGAGGACTTGTGTCACTTTCAAATTTGCAGGAATAAATGAATGTTGAGGTAAGTAAGCGATTAATCCTGTTCTTTTATACAATTTGGAAAACCGCTTGTTGTTGATTTGTATAAATTGATGTTCAGCTTTTTTTACACCAAAAATTATTTTCATCAACAGGGATTTTCCTGAACCGTTTCTTCCTACAATCCCCACGATATCCCCCGTTTCGCATTTTAAATAAATATCCGATAAAACAAGTTTGGAACTTACAAATTCGTAAATACTATCAATTTCCATTACGTTTTGCATAGTGCTGAAATAAAAATTAATAATATTGCCAGAGCAAGATTAAATACAAAACTAACAAGTATTAAATTAATTTTAGAAATCCCGGCATTGTAATAAAAATAATACTCTTGCTGTTTAGTGAGCTCTTTATAAAATAAAGCCATTAAAAAACCTACTGATATTAAAGCAAATGCAAAATGCAGAAAACTGAAAAAGAACATAGATACCGCAAAAGAAACTGCTCCGTTAATTAATAAAGTAGTCTTATAAAAATTGAAGTATATTGCTATTTTTTGGTATTGCATCATTTTTATTCTTTGTATTACAAAGACGCAGAGATTTTGAAAATTCTATAAGGAATATATAAAGTGGAGATCAGGTTATATATTTCCGTCAACCACACGGTTAATTTGAACAAATCTGCGGTTGTAATAATCTTCTTTAGTAGAAGATATAATCACTCCCTTAGTAGTAGAGGAATGAATAAACTTAATCTCATCTGTGAGAACTTCAGTAATAATGCCAACATGACTGATTCGGTTACCTCTACCCGTTCGAAAAAAAATCAGATCTCCTTTTTGTGCCTCATCTTTGTGAATTTTCTCTCCTCTTTGTGCCATAGCGCTTGAATTACGAGGCAATGTAATATCCGTATCTCCAAAAGCAGTAATTACCAAGCCCGAACAATCTATTCCTTTTCTGGAGGTACCGCCAAATCTATAACGCACTCCTTGATAATCATATGCGGTATTTAAAATTTGTTCAGTCAGCAATACATTTGTTTCTTCACTTCTTTCATATTCTTCATTTTTAGAAGTACTCATTTCTTCAAGCAAAGCGTCCAAATCGGCTTTAATAGCCTCATCCACTGTTTTGCTCTCTTCCAAAACAATAGTTTCTTTCTTTTTTTTCTTAATCGGATTGTTTTCCAATACTTTCAGAGTACTATCAGCAGTAAAAAATTCAGCCGATGCATTATTAGCATAAGAAAATGTTGATTTCCCAGAAATCATTCCCATTAAAACCAAAAATGTCACTAAACACCTCATTAAACTGTATTTCAACCAATTAAAAACTATTTTTGAAGGCTATTTTTTATTATTTCATCTGCTGCAAATTCACTTGCCTGTTGCTCGCCTAATTTACAAATTAATTTTTCATATTTCAACAATAATTTTTCACGATTATCTCCTTTCATAATTTTTTTCAATTCTTCCTCTATTCTAACCGCATTACAATCATTCTGAATTAGTTCCACAACTACATCACCATCCATAATTAAATTAACAAGTGAAATATACTTTAGAGTTATTATTCGCTTTGCTATTTCATAAGAAATCCTATTCCCTTTATAAAGAACAACTTGCGGAACTTTAAACAAGGCTGTTTCCAGCGTTGCCGTTCCGGAAGTTACCAAGGCAGCATGAGCTACATTGAGTAAAGAATAGGTTTCATTGTAAACAACAAAAATGTTGTTTCCTTTAATAAACTGCTGATAAAAAGCAGGTTCTTGTCCCGGAGCACCGGCAATAACAAATTGATAATCTGAATATTTATGAACTACTGAAAGCATCTCCGAGAGTAACTTACTAATCTCCTGTTTTCTGCTACCGGGCAGCAAAGCTATAATTGGTCTGTCGTCTAACTGGTGCTTTTGCCTAAAATCCTCACCGCTGTGATTAGCTCTGAATTCTTCTATAGCATCAATTAAAGGATGACCGACAAACGCGACAGGATAATTGTGTTTTTTTTCATAAAAATCTTTTTCAAAAGGGAGAATTACATACATAAAATCAATGTCTCTCTTGATGGCTTTAATCCGATTTTCTTTCCAAGCCCATATCTGAGGCGAAATATAATAATGCGTAGGAATTCCTTTTTGTTTTGCCCATTTTGCAATCCGCATATTAAATCCCGGATAATCTATAAAAATCAAAACATCGGGTTGAAAAGCCAAAATATCTTTTTTACAATGTGCAATATTTTTAAAAATTGTTCTCAAATTTTGGAGTACTTCAACAAACCCCATAAAAGCAAGATCTTTGTAATGCTTCACCAAAGTTCCGCCTACTTTTTGCATCAAATCCCCTCCCCAAAAGCGAATTTCTGCTGCGGGATCTTTACGGTAAATTGCTTTCATCAGATTAGATCCGTGCAAATCGCCTGATGCTTCTCCTGCTATGATATAATATCTCATTTATATAAATTGAGTTGCCAAAGTAATAATTATTACCGCTAAAATACAGCCTCTTGCCATATAATCTTTAGACCTGTTAATTAAAAAAGTAAATACACCTAGGTTTAATAAACTCCCTATTGCCGCTACTCTTCCCATAATGCCCGTATTTTTGATAAAATCAAAATTAGTGAACAAATCAAAATTGGTAAAAATCCTCAAGTATAATTCTGCTCCGATTATCGTAGTGACTAAACCAATTACCAACCCTGCTAGCAGTTGTGTTAAGCGATTGTTTTGTTTCATAAATCCCAGTTATTAATTCTTTTGATGGCCTGATGAGCCGTTAAATCAAAGTGTACGGGAACCACGGATACATAGCCGTTTTTTAATGCCCATTCATCCGTATCTTCTCCTTTATCCTGATTGACAAATTCTCCTTTCAGCCAATAATATTCTTTGCCGTGAGGATTCAATCGCTTGTCAAAATTTTCCATCCAGGTTGCTTTTGCCTGCCTGCAAACCTTTATCCCTCTAATTTCATCTGTCTTTAACTTTGGAAAATTGACATTTAATACAACATCCGTCGGAATAACATTTTTTAATGCTTCGTCCGTAATTTTTTTTACAAATGGTCTGATTTGTTCAAAATCAGCATTCCAGCTAAAATCTAAAAGAGAAAAACCAATTGCCGGAATACCGCTCATACCCGCCTCTAATGCGGCACTCATGGTTCCGGAATAAATCACATTAATGGAAGAATTAGAACCGTGATTAATACCCGAAACACACAAGTCGGGCTTTCTGTCCAAAATTTGACTCAATGCAATTTTCACGCAATCAACAGGCGTTCCCGAACAAGCATATTCATTTGCCAAATCGGGATCTATAGAAACCTTTTCCAGCGTCAGTGTATTATTTATGGTAACCGCATGTCCCATTCCTGATTGTGCACTGTCAGGCGCCACCACAGCTACATCTCCAATTTCTTTCATAATATCAACTAGCATTCTAATTCCCGGTGCTGTAATACCGTCGTCATTAGTTACTAATATCAATGGTTTTTGCTTCATTTTATTTTTTTATTTACTTTCGCTAAAGTAATAATATTTACGCATATCATTTGAGTAAGTAAAGTTATAAAAATTTCAAAAAAGAGTATTGTATTCGTTTATTTTTTGATTTAACAAATAATTATCGATTGTAGCGAAGGTTTATTTACTTTTTTAACTACTTTAGTTGAAAACTAATTAATGAATAGTATTTGGTCATTTATGAAAAAGAATTATAAAGTAATTTTGCTTTTACTGGCAATCTCTGCCATATTGTGGAGTTTTATACCTAAAAAACCCGACAATAGTCCGGAGAAAGATCAACTTTTGTTAGAGCTGGTTACTTATCTGATGGAACGCACGCACTATGATCCGCCTAAATTAGACGATAAGTTTTCTGAACACGTTTACAAAGAGTATATCAACGCACTTGATCCGATGAAAAGATATTTTTTGCAATCTGACATTGACGAGTTTGCAAAATACGAATATCTGATTGACGATATGATTGAGCTTAAAGAGTTGTCTTTTTTTGATATTACTTATGAGCGAATAACTCAGCGAATGGAAGAAGCAAAAAATATTTACACAGATGTTTTGAGCCAGCCGTTTAACTTTACCGAGGAAGAAGATTTTGACGCTGATTATGAAAACCTTCCTTACGCTAAAGACGAGGCAGAACTTAAAGACAGATGGAGAAAGCAGCTTAAATTAAACACACTTTCTACACTGACAGATAATTTAAAAATTCAGGAAGGAACAGATATCATAGATGCAGACGAAGATGAGTATGACGAATTCGACAATCCGGTTGAAAAAAAGGATCCAAAAGAAAAGGTAAAACCGACGGAGAAAAAATCGGAAGAACAACTGGAAAAAGAAGCCAGAGAAAGTACAAAGAAATCATTGGACGAATATTTTGACAATTTAAAAGATCTCGAGCGAAAAGACTGGTTTTCTGTTTATCTGAACGCAATTGTGGAGCGCTTTGATCCGCATTCATTTTACTTTGCCCCAGAAAACAAAGAAAAATTTGATGCCAGCATGAGCGGCAGTATTGAAGGTATTGGAGCTGTTTTACGCAAAAAACCAGAAGGGGTAGAAATTAATGAACTTGTACCAGGAGGTCCGGCGTGGCGTGGAAAAGAAATTGAAACCGGCGATATCATTTTAAAAGTTGCCCAAAGCCCTGACGAAGAACCGATGGATGTAGTAGGTATGCGTTTAGACAATGTGGTTAAACAGATTAAAGGAAAAAAAGGAACTACAGTTTACCTGACTATCAAAAAAATAGACGGAAGCATAAAAGTAGTTGCCATTACCAGAGAAGTAATAGAATTTGAAGAAACATATGCAAAATCAAGCGTCATAAAAGACGGCGATAAATCGTACGGATTAATTCAGCTTCCCAAGTTTTACATTGACTTTGAAAACAAAGATAACCGCAATGCTTTTACGGATGTTGCCAAAGAAATTAAAGAGCTTAAAAAGCAAAACGTTGACGGAATCGTGATGGATTTGCGCAACAACGGAGGAGGATCTTTGCAAACAGTTGTGGATATGGTAGGATTATTTGTAAAAGAAGGTCCTGTTGTTCAGGTTAAATCCTCAAAAGGCAAACAACAAGTTTTAGACGATAAAGGTACAGCTGTGGTATGGGATGGTCCATTAGTGGTTTTAGTCAATAATTTTTCAGCTTCAGCATCTGAAATCTTTGCCGCTGCCATTCAGGATTACAAACGCGGAGTTATTATTGGAAGCAAACACACGTATGGCAAAGGAACCGTTCAAAATCTGGTAGATTTAAACGAATTATTAAAAAAACAGCCTTTTGGAGATTTAGGAGCTTTAAAAATTACACTTCAAAAATTTTATCGTATCAACGGGGGTTCTACCCAGAGAGAAGGCGTTTTGAGCGATGTTGTTTTACCAGATCGCTATTCATACATAGACATGGGAGAGAGAGATATGGATAATGCTATGCCGTGGGATAAGATTGACAGAGCGAGTTACTCTCCTTATAACAACAATTTTGAACCAGCAATCCGAAAAAGCCGACAAAGAATAGCTGAAAACGAACAATTTAAATTAATTGATGAAAATGCAAAGTGGATTAACGAAAGAAAAGACGAAAAAAAATTTTCGCTAAACCTTGAACAATATCGAAAACGCCTAGAAGAAAACGAAAAGAAAATAAAAAAATTTAAAGCTATTTCTAAATACAATAATAATTTGACCTTTTTATCCCTTCCAAGTGAAATAGAAAGAATCAAAACAGATACAATTCTGGAAAAGAAAAGAGACAGATGGCATGAAATGCTGAATTCGGATGTGTATATTGAAGAAGGAATCAATATCTTAAAAGATTTAGAAAATAAAAAAATGGCTAACAAACCCATTGAAAACCAAATACAAATCGTTAATCAACATTAAACAATGTCGATAAACAGTAAATCAAAGACTCAGATTGCGCTCCAAAAATTCAAAAAAGATTTTTGGGGCGTTTTGTGTTTTTGGATTATTATTTTAATGAGTCTAATCTCAATTTTTGCCTATTTTATTATCCCAGATAATTCACGCAATGCCAATACAGGCGACTTATCTTTACGATCGCACCCCCCCGGTTTTACTGTGGACATGATTGTTATTCCGCAAAGCCAAAAAACAACGTGGAATCAATTTTGGTCAGGAAAGAAGGAAACGCTTAACCAGATCCCTATCAGTGAACACTTTTTTAGAAATGATACACTATTTTATAAAAGTTATAGTATTGATCCTGAATCAGAACCTCTTAAATCTATTCCGACAAGTAGATTTGACCATATTTCAGAACAAGACATAGTTCAACCAAACACTTTTTGGTTGGGAACAGATAATCAAGGACGTGACTTTTTAAGCAGACTGGTTCTCGGTTCAAGAATATCTCTATCCATTGGGTTTGTAGCTGTATTTATTTCTTTAATTATCGGAATCTCCTTAGGAGCTATAGCCGGTTATTTTGGCGGTACGATCGATAGTTTTATTCTGTGGATTATCAATATTTTTTGGTCTATTCCGACCCTTTTATTGGTCATTGCCATTACCCTTGCGCTTGGAAAAGGTTTTTGGCAGGTTTTTATTGCCGTGGGTTTAACTATGTGGGTTGAAGTTGCCCGAGTAGTGCGAGGACAGGTTATCAGCATTAAAGAACAACAATATATAACTGCAGCAAGAGCTTTAGGTTTTTCAGATTTTCGGATTATTACAAAACACATTTTACCGAACTGTATGTCTCCTGTAATTGTAATATCGGCCGCCAACTTTGCATCCGCTATTTTGATGGAAAGCGGGTTGAGTTTTTTAGGTTTGGGAACTCAAATTCCTACGCCAAGCTGGGGGGCAATGATCAAGGAGAACTATAACTACATTTTATTAGGCAAGCCTTATTTAGCATTACTACCCGGATTTGCCATGTTCATACTTGTTACTTGTTTTATGTTGTTGGGAAATGCTTTACGAGATGCCTTAGATGTGAAAAAATAACCTTTTAATCACTTCATCAACAACTTCCTAATTTCTGATTTGTTACCGTTATAAATATTGAGGTCTACTTTTCCATCTATTCCTGAAACAATTCCTTTTTCTGTAAATTGCCAAAAATGCCATTCAGGTTTTATTTCTTCAACAAAAAAATTGTAGTTAGCAATCCACAAAATATGATCTGGAAACCAGTCTTTTAAATGATTGGTATAATAATTTTCGCCCGAATACAATATCGGTTTTGCATTATAGTGTTTTTCAACAGCGTCAATCCATCGTTGTAATCCAAGTCTTAAACTATCCATAGATTGACTTTTAGGTCGTTCTTCTATATCGAGTATTGGTGGAAAATCGCCTTCTGTGAGTTTTACTGTTTCTATAAAGTTTTTTGCCTGTATTAAAGAATTTTCATTTGGTCGATAATAATGATAAGCACCTCGCAAAAAATGATTTGCTCCGGCGCCTTTCCAATTTAATTCAAAAGCTTTATCTTTTCCGTCTGCCCCCATTGTTGCACGAATAAAAACAAATTCCAAAGGTTTTTGAGAGTTAACGGAATCTATCCTATCCCATTCAATTATTCCCTGATAGTGAGACACATCGAACCCAATCATCTTGTGTTGATGCCTTTGAATAACTTCCGCTGTCCTGAAATCAAAAATGGATTTATCGTTGGCTTCTTTGCGTTCGCTGCTAAAAAAATACTTTAACCCGTCCTTAAAAGTAATTCCAAACCAAATACCTATTCCTACAAATAAGACAATAATTACAGTCCACTTTAATCGTTTCCAAAATACATTTGACGAGTTTTTTTTCTTTCTTTTTGAAGGTGTTCTCTTTTTTCGGGGAGTATTTACTACGGTTATCGGATTCTTGTTAGGCGTTCTTTTTTTGGTTGCAGTCATAATACTTAGAAGAAAGCACAAAAATAAGGTTTTTCTTGTTAAACAAAGTTATTTCAACTTTTCTGGTCTTGTGAATCTAAACGCAACACAGGAACCGGTAACGGAATATTGTTAACTTTAAATAACCGATCTATTTCGTATCGGATATCACTAGCTATCCTGTCATTATCAAAAGCATTATCTATAAAATAATGCAAGATAAAACGCACGGAAGATTCCCCGAATTTATCTAAAAAAACAAGTGGTTTAGGATTTTTCAGCACCTCCTTATTTTCTGATACGCTTTCTATCAAAATAGACTTCACAATATCTGTATCCGTACCAATATACACCCCTACTTCTATCCTTCCTCTAATAATTTCGTTACCATATGTCCAATTGTTAACTACATCATCTATCAATTTTCTATTAGGAATAACAAATACTTTTCTATTTCTAGTTTCAGCAATAGTACACCGTAAATGGATAGTCCTTATAATAGCAACTTCGTCCTGAATCAGTACTACGTCACCTACATTCAGCGTTTTATCAACCAATATATAAATTCCGGCTATCAAATCCCTAAAAATATTTTGCAAAGCCAGTCCTAATCCTACAAACAGCGCGGCAGATGTAGTTAAAAACATGCTAATATTTATCCCTACAGCATTTAGGATAAAGAAAAACATGATGAGATAAACAAAATAATTTACAAAATTAAAAACACTTCCCAAGCGGGCAGAAACTTCGGGAGAAGCCATCTTCATAAAGCCTTTTCGCAAGACTCTCAGCCCCACCTTCGTCAACAAAAGTGTAAAAGCTACAAACAATAATGTACCGATAGTAATCGTAATTGATTTGCTGGCATACAGCTCATATTCCAAAAGTTCCGATAAAAAATCTTTTAACCCCATAGCAACAAATTAGCGAAACACATATAACTAAGACATACAAATTTATAAAAGTCATTCAAATATATACAATAAAAAAAGCCCCTCTGTTTTGAGGAGCTTTTTTGTGCGGGTGAAAGGACTCGAACCTTCACACCGTGAGGCACCAGATCCTAAGTCTGGCGTGTCTACCAATTTCACCACACCCGCTTGGTAATCTTTGTTATTACGGGTGCAAATATACGATGTGTTTTTTAATCCGCAAGAAAAAAATAATTTTTTTTTATTCTTATGTTTGTAAAGAATAATATAACTGTATCTATATATACTATGAAAGATTCAAAACAATTTGTTCAAGAAAACAAACAACGTCTTATAGATGAGTTAATTGAACTACTTAAAAAGCCTTCTATCAGTGCTGATAGTGCTTATTCTCAAGATGTAATAAACACAGCTGAAGCGGTAAAAGAAAATTTAATAAAAGCGGGATGTAACAATGTAGAGTTATGTGAAACTCCAGGATATCCTATCGTATATGGAGAAAAAATCATCGATCCTGCTCTTCCAACGGTACTGGTTTATGGTCATTATGACGTACAACCAGCAGATCCAATTGAACTTTGGACCTCTCCACCGTTTGAGCCTGTAATTAAAACAACGCCGATTCACCCAGAAGGAGCAATCTTCGCTCGTGGTGCATGTGATGACAAAGGACAAATGTTCATGCACGTGAAAGCGGTTGAATATATGATTGCAACAAATACTCTGCCTTGTAACGTGAAATTCATGATTGAAGGAGAAGAAGAAGTTGGATCAGTAAGTTTAGGATGGTTTGTAAAAAGAAACCACGATAAATTGAAAAATGACATAATTCTGATTTCCGATACTGGAATGATTTCTAATCAACAGCCTTCTATCACAACAGGATTGAGAGGATTAAGTTATGTTGAAGTTGAAGTAACTGGACCGAACCGAGATTTACACTCTGGATTATATGGTGGAGCGGTTGCTAACCCAATCAACGTATTAACGAAGATGATTGCTTCCTTACATGATGAAAACAATCATATCACTATTCCAGGATTCTACGATAAAGTAGAAGAGCTTTCTCGTGAAGAAAGAGATGAAATGGCAAAACGCCCATTCTCTTTAGACGATTACAAAAAAGCATTGGATATTGATGAAGTATACGGAGAAGCAGGATATACAACTAATGAGCGCAACTCTATTCGTCCAACATTAGACGTCAATGGAATTTGGGGCGGTTATACAGGTGAAGGAGCCAAAACGGTTATCGCTAGTAAAGCATTCGCAAAAATCTCGATGCGTTTAGTTCCAAACCAAGAGTGGGAAGAAATTACGGAATTGTTCAAAAAACACTTTGAAAGCATTGCACCAGCAGGGATAAAAGTAGAAGTAAAACCTCATCATGGTGGACAAGGCTATGTAACACCTATCGACTCTATTGGATATCAAGCGGCTGCAAAAGCGTATGAAGATACGTTTGGTGTAACGCCAATTCCAGTACGTTCAGGAGGAAGTATTCCAATTGTCGCTTTATTTGAGGAAGAATTAGGATCTAAATCAATTATGATGGGATTCGGATTGGACTCTGATGCAATCCACTCTCCGAATGAGCACTTTGGTGTATTCAACTACCTAAAAGGAATTGAAACTATTCCATTGTTCTATAAATACTATATGGAATTAGTAAAATAATAAAAAAAAGCGAGTAAAGATTTTTACTCGCTTTTTTTATGTTTATTTTTTTCTTCAATCCAAAGAGCCATATACTTTGTACTTTGTGCACTGTGGTGTTTGAATACTTCTTTTAAAAAATGGGTCTTGCGGTACTGTTCTAACATCGCATCCAAATTAATTATTTTCTTTTTAAATGCAGCCGTATAGTGTGTTTTGCTATAATACTTTTCAATTAAATCGATTCCTTTTTGTTGTTTGACTTTCCAAAGGGCTTCATCTTGATAAAGTTCTACTGCTTTTGAAACAAATTCCTCTACTTCATCCGCACAAAATCCACACCATTCTTCCGAAGTGGCCATGGCTTCGATGCCAACCTTAGTGGTTACGTTGGGTGTGCCAACGCGCATGGCATCAATAAACTTCCCTTTAATTCCTGCACCAAAAGGAATAGGAGCCAACAGCACTCGGGCTTTTGCAATTACTGTCAAAGCATCTTCTGCTCTACCGTGAATGAAGAAATTTTCTTGCTCCTTGTGTAGCTGTAACACTTTAGCCGAGGGATAGGCTCCATAAATATGCAATTTTGCTTTAGGTAATCGCTTGCGCAAAACAGGCCAAATAACGGTCTTTAATTGCAACACAGTTTGCCAATTGGGTTCGTGTATAAAGTTTCCGATAAAGACAAAATCTTCTTTTTCTTCGAAGGTCAACCAGTTCTCTTGTTGTTCTGTTGTTATTTCTTCTTCTAAAAAAGGCAAAACAAATAGGCCTTCCGCGGGTAGTTGAAAAGTTTCAGTCAACAGATGAAATTCGAAACTAGAAATCAACAGCGTCAAATCACATCGCATAATACTACCTAGTTCTCGTTTTGTTCTGTCACGATACAAATAATCTTCTAACACTCCCTCCTCTTTTTTATATAACTCTTGACGCGCATATCGCAGAAAGTGTAAATCTTCTGTATCGAGTATAGTTAAAGCATTTGGACATTGTTTGCTGACCCTCCATCCAAATTGTTCTTCCATCATAAAGCGGTCATACATGACCCAATCGGGCTGTAAATCGGCTAACATTCTATCAGTACGCTCGTCATTGAGAAAAACCTGAAGTTCTACGACTTCAAAAGGTGTCAAATCATCACTATAAGAAGACTTTTGAGCCGTTGAACCAAAATAGATTTTCATTTCCCACAACTGAAAAACCTCTAACAGCTGCAACATTCGCTTGCCTGCTGCAGATGATCTCGATTCTGGCCAGACCTGGCCAATAACCAGTATTTTCTTTCCTTTAAATGAATTCTCCATAACGCAAAAATACAGTTTCTACAACAGTATTGCTCCATCATTTTTAATCTGTATTATATTTAGTATTTTTGCTGCAAACGAAAAGGAATTATGTTAGGACTTAAACTTTTAACTGATCCAAGATGGGCTAATATTGCGGAATCGAATATTGAAGAAATCTTGACTGATCATTGTTGGTGCGAGCAAAAAGCAGCAACTAATGCTATTACCTTAATTACAAATAATTCGGAACACGAAGATCTAGTAACTGAATTAACAGCAATAGCCATTGAAGAAATGGAACATTTTAAAATGGTTCACGATATCATTAAGAAAAGAGGCTATACCTTAGGGCGTGAACGCAAAGATGATTATGTTAATCAATTATATAAATTCTGTAAAAAAGATGGGAGCAGAAATGATGCTTTCATTGACCGGCTTCTCTTTGCCGCGATGATCGAAGCAAGAAGCTGCGAGCGTTTTCGCGTTTTATCACAGAACATTCAAGACGATGAACTTTCTAAGTTTTACTATGATTTAATGGTGTCTGAAGCCAATCATTATACTACTTTTTTAAAATTTGCAAAAAAATACAGCGAGCGCGTAGACGTAGACAAACGCTGGAAAGAATGGTTGGAATTTGAAGGAAATCTTATTCAAAGTTACGGAACAAAAGAACACATTCATGGCTAAATAAACAAAAAATGCGGGTAGATAACCCGCATTTTCTAACCTCAATCCGAGGTTATTTATTCCTTATTGATTACTTTCAGTAATTTACGTGCTTTACTTTGATAAGCAGGCGTTTTTTTAGCAAAGTTTACCTCAATTAATTCTGCAATTAATCGGGCTTGTTCCGGATATCTTTTATACAGCACCATAACAAGATGCATAGCATTAGCTTCAGTGGCCACCTTGGTATTAGACGTTAACCAAACTAAACTTTGATTCCAAAGTTGTTCTACTAAAGCTTCATCAAATAACTCTTTTCTCTTTTCAAACAGCAAAACAGCCATTTTACTTGTCAATCGCTTAACGCTTTCGTCCTCTGCCAACGGCAATTTCGCTACAAAATCCCCTATATATTTATCTAACAAAACAGGATTACCCTGTAGCAGATCATCTAAAATAATACTCGCCAACACCTTGACTTTACAGTTAGGATCAAAAGTAAAATCCAATAAAACCGGTATTAAGTTCGGTTGTTGCCTAATTAATTCAATTATTTTTTTTCTACTTGCTAAGCTTGTATTTCCTAAAGCTAATACGCTAAAAATCATCGGATGTCTTGCTATATATTTTCAATGTAAATTTATTACAGTTGTAAATATAATTAGTTGTTTTCAAATAAAATTACTTTAATAATTTGTTTATTACAACATTTGTTCTATATTTGTAGAACACAATCTTCAATTGTAGATTTCATCATGAAAAAAAACTATCTGACAATCATATTGCTACTCCTTCTTTTTACTTCCTGCAGAGTCAATCAAAAAAAATATGGAGAAAAAGTAGGAAGATGGGTTTTTAAAACAACTATTGATAAAGACAAAGATGTTCATCGCGGAAGATATGATCAAAAGGGATTTCAAAAAGGCACTTGGAGATACAGGCTAAACGGAAAAATTTACAAAAAAGAACAATTTAACAATAAGGTAGCATACGTTACGGAATATCACAAAAACGGAACAATTGCTGCTCTCGGACAAACCCGGCTGGAAATAGTAGGTGACGGACTTCACTGGTATTATTTTGGTTCGTGGTTTATATACAATACAAAAGGAGAACTCACAGACGTAAAACACTACGAATTAGGCATAGAAAAACATCACACAAAAGTAAGACCATGATAAAATTACCACAGACAGAAGAACAATTAATGGAATACATCTGGGAATTAAAAGAAGCTTTTGCAAAAGAGCTAATGGATAAATATCCCGAGCCAAAACCGGCGCAAACCACTTTGGCAACCCTGCTTAAAAGATTAGCAGATAAGGGATTTATTACTTACAAAACCTTTGGCAATTCCCGCGCTTATACACCTTTGATAAACAAAGAAGACTATTTTTCGGAACAGGTAAGCAAAATGGTTGAAAACTTTTTTGGAAACTCTGCTTTAAAATTTGCTTCTTTTTTTACCCAAAAAAGCAACATGACAAAGAGTGAACTAGAACAACTCAAAAAAATAGTAGAAAATCAACTTAAAAACCAATAAATTATGCTGCTATACCTGACCAAAATATCAATCAGTCTGATTTTGACTTATCTATTGTACAAATGGATACTGGAAGACTTAAAGATTCACCGCTTTAAACGATTTTACTTGTTGTTTTCAATGATTTTTTCTCTTATTCTACCTCTGATTTCGATTCCTAATCACAGTCTTGATCTAGTTTTTGACAGCAAAATATCTGAAATTAACGAAATTATCATCACACCTTCTGCGATGAGAGAAACAACTCAATCTTCTCCGTTTTTAACCTTACAAACTTTACTTTACCTCGTTTATTTGGTAGGGTTTGCCATTGCCTTTTTTAAATTCTGTAAGGGAATTTATGATTTAAACAGACTGCGCAAAAAAGGACAATCTGTTCAAAAACATCAATACCATTTTGTATTGCTTCCTTTTTTGAAAACGCCTTTTACGTTTGGAAAATATATCTATTTACCACAAGATACTGCTATCGATTTTTCGGATACCATTATTCGCCACGAACTGGTTCACGTTAATCAACGGCACACGATAGACATCCTATTGACAGAACTGCTGAAATGTATGTTTTGGTTTCACCCGATGTTTTATCTTTTCAAAAATTCAATTGCACTCAATCACGAATTTTTAGCCGATAACCAAATTATACGCAACCAAAGTGAAGCAGATAACTATTTACAGCTTCTATTACACCAAACCTATCAACAAAACGAAATGTCTCTCAGCAGCTCGTTTAATTTTAACTTAACTAAAAAAAGATTTATTATGATTTCAAAAAACAACAATCCGTTAAAAAATGCTTTGAGCATTGTACTTGCCTGTGTAGTAATAATTTTTACCGGAATTATTTCGACTCAGGCACAAGAAAAGAAAACAGCAACTACTCAGGTTCAAGAAAAGCCTTTGATCGCAGTAGAAAAACAAGCAGAATACGTAGGCGGAATGGATGCTTTTCAAAATTATTTTATCAATAATTTTAGAATAGATGAAGCTACTGAAGGAAAAAACATTGGTAAAAAAACAACGATTATAGTTCAGTTTATCATTGAAAAAGATGGAAGTGTTAATGATATAAATATCTTGAGAAGTGAATTATCCGAACAAGGGAACCAAAATATTATTTCTATTATGAAAAACTGTCCGAAATGGATTCCTGCCAAACACCATGACAAAGTAGTCAGAAGTCAGTTTACATTACCAATTACAATTCAGGTTCAAGATGATGTTAAAAAAGATGCGTAAATTTTTAGTTCTAAAATGCGTGGCGTTTTTTGTAATTTTCACTATTGGAATTATAAAAAGTACAGCCCAAACCAATGTACAATTATTTGATGATTACAATAACCTTATACAGATAAACAGATTTGATCTTCCAAACGGAAAAGTTACCTTATCGCAAACTTTTAAATCTGTAGACACTCAAGTTACAGGAGCATATTATATCAACCGTCAAAAGCAGTTCTGGGATTATTTACTGCTTCATTTTTCACAGCGGCTGGATTATGATGAGCTGGCAAAAATAACTGACACGGTTTTATTGCAGAAAAAGTTTATCAGTAATCTTACAAAAGACACTGTTTTTAATCCGATTATAAGAGAATACACTCAAAAGGCAATCGTAAAAAATCAATCCAAAGACAGTATTTCTATGGACGCCCTGCTCAATATTGCTGTAAAGTTTTTGAATGTGGAAAAAATTACAGATGAAGATTATTACACTGCCCGGATTTGTACCAGTTTAAATGAAATTAAAAATACCGAAAAAAACAGAAAACCGTTTCCAGAAGCCTTTTGTTTTGGTGCCATTATAGAAAACATCAACAACGAAAAATACAACTTATATCCGTATTTTGTAGAGTCCGTCAAAAATATTTATAAATTAAATCTGGGTATTGACAAAAAAGATCGGCTGTTAAGAGCTCAGGGCGCTATTTTTATACAAATGTTTCACTATGATAAGCTCAAAGAACTGCTTAAAGACGAGTATGAAAAAAACAAAGATATTCTTCCCTTTATTTTATCGTCTTAACTTTATACATTCATTCTGAAAAAGTTGTCAAAAATGGCAACTTTTTTAATCTTGTTCTATTTCTTTTCTTATTTTTTTAGACAGACTTTGCCAAACCAAATCATACGAATGGTCAATCAATTCTTTTAAAAGCTGAAAATTTACAGCATTTTTACAAAAAACTGTATTCCAGTGCTTTTTGTTCATATGATATCCCGGCATTATTTCTTCATAACGTTCCCTAAGCTCTTCCGCTCGCTCAGGATCACACTTCAAATTTACAGATCGCTTTCCTGCTTCCCAATCTGAAAGGGATAACAGAGTAAATATTTTTCCGCCCACTTTAAAAGTCAACGTATCTTTATCAAACGGAAAATCTTCTTTCGCTCCTTTTTTTGAAATACAATAATCGTATACTACATCTATTTCCATGGATTACATAATTTTATATAAAACAGGTTTACTCGGCGAGGCATCGTTTTCAAAAGGAGCAATCTGAAGGTTTAAAATATACAATCCGTCGGTTACTCTATTTTCAACATAAATCATTTCGGTAATGGTTGCATCCAAACGCGCATCACTGTTTAAATGTTGTGTATCTTGTACGTTCCAGAACGCTTTGTGTGCCAAAAGTTTCCCTTCGTCTTTTTCCTTATCCACGCTGGGTAAATCTACTAAAAGATGTTTTATGCCTTTTTCTCTTAAAAAAACAACTGCTTCAGCAGACAGATAAGGCGGATTGGTATGAGAATACTTTCTGTTTTTTTTATCGTTTTCGTTGGATAAAGTACGAATTACAAAAGCATCCTGACAGTTACTTTGCCAAACACTTTCAATTTGACTCAACGTTATTATGCTATCATCTTCATGGTCCTCAGGTGTTATAGTTACCAACTGAGCTAAAAAGAAAAACTGCTTCAAGTGCTGGTTGACACTAAAAAAATCACGGGTAATATGTCCTAAACATTCTGTATGCGTACCGTGTGCATGCGGATTAAAAATGATAGTATTAAAATTAGTTGAAGACTCTCCTTCACTTACTTTTCCTACCCAATCTCCCATACGTACAGGTTCTATCTCCGGCTTACTGAGATACCACGCTACAGGATTATCTTCCGATCCGCGCAACGGAATAGAAATATCGATAGGCTGGGTTAAGTCAATGGCAAACTCGCGTTGGTTTATATTTAAAGTTGCTTTCACTTTTTTATTTCAAATCTAACCAAAATAAATCAGATGAAATTCCATCACCTAAAAATTTTCCTCCATCAGTAAGGATATAAATATTTTCTTCTTGTTTGACCAGTTCTTTTTCGACGTATTTCTTTACTCGTTTATCCAGGTAATCCAAAAACTGCTCTCCAAATTTTTCACCTACAACCTTCCGGTCAACCCCCCAGATTGTTCGAAGTCCGGTCATAATATATTCATTATACCGATCAAACTGGGTTAATTTTTCAGTTTCAAAAACCAATTGCTCTGACTCAACTCCTTTTATATACAGCGTGTTATTTGCAATATTCCAGCTTCTGTTTTTTCCGTCAAAACTATGTGCTGAAGGTCCTATGCCCAAGTATTTTTTACCCAGCCAGTAAGCCGAATTATTTCGGGAAAAAAAGCCGGGTTTTGAAAAATTAGATAATTCGTAATGAATGTATCCGTTTTTTTTCAATACTTGTGTCAGCAAAACAAAATGTCTCTGGGCTGATTCTTCCTGAGGAGCGGGAACAACGCCTTTTTGTATCAATCTGTTCAGAGTGGTCTTTTCTTCAACAGTTAAGGCATAACACGAAATATGAGGAATATTTAAATTAATCATTTTTTGTACATTGCTCAGCCAACGTTCATCACTCATATTGGGAACGCCATAAATCAAATCTGCCGAAATATTTTCAAATTTTTTGCTGGCATATTGTAGTGATTTCAGTGCTTCTTCTGCATTGTGGACTCTATTCATCATTTTCAAATCTTCATCGTAAAATGATTGAACACCAATACTCAACCGATTTACTTTTGACAGCGCCAATTTGTTGATTGTTTCTCGATTTAAGTCATCTGGGTTCGCTTCAAGCGTAATTTCTGGGTTTTCTGAAACCTCAAAAATGCTGTAAACTTCTGCTATCAAATCATTTATTTCTTCAAACGTCAGAATGCTTGGGGTTCCTCCTCCAAAGTAGATTGTTTCTATCGGCTCTCCGAAGAGTTCATTTCTTCGCAAATTTATTTCTTTTTTCAGGCAGACAAGCAACTGTTCTTTCTTTTTCAGAGAGGTTGAAAAATGGAAGTCGCAATAATGGCAAGCCTGTCTGCAAAACGGAATATGAATGTAAATCCCTGCCATTATTTTTTAATCCGTTCCTGATTTTGTTTTACAAAAGATTCCCATCCCGAATAGCTTTTACCCACAACCGTTTTTCCGGAATTAAAAAAGTGGCATACGGCAGCTGCCAAACCATCTGTACTATCCAGGTTTTTAGGCAATTCTTTTAATTCTAATAGCTGTTGAAGCATTTTAGCGACTTGTTCTTTACTGGCATTTCCGTTTCCAGTAATTGCCATTTTTATTTTTTTGGGTTCATATTCCGTAATAGGAATACCCCGTGATAATCCGGCTGCCATCGCCACACCCTGCGCTCTACCCAGTTTGAGCATAGACTGAACATTTTTTCCAAAAAAAGGAGCTTCTATTGCTATTTCATCAGGCAAATGTGTTTCTATCAGTTCAATCGTACGTTCAAAAATACGGCGTAGCTTGGTATAATGATCGTCATACTTTGACAACTGCAATTCATTTAACTGTATAAACTGCATTTTTTTATTAACCACTCTGATTAATCCGAATCCCATAATCGTTGTTCCCGGATCAATTCCCAAAATCACTCTGTCTATTGTCAATGTTATAACTTTTTGATGCGTTTTTCCTAAACCTCAGCAAAATAATACTTTAATTTGCAGGCATGAAATTTCTGTCTGACAAAGCTAAGCAATTCCTCACACTTCTGATAAAAATATCTGTTGTATGCGGCGCTTTTTACTTTATCTATAACCGCTTGTCCAGCAGTCCGAATTTAGACACTGATTTGTTGCTAAAGGTAGTAACAACGAATGAAAATATGCCTGCTTTATTTCTTTTAGTGCTGCTTACTTTTTTAAACCGCTTCGTAGAGATTTTAAAGTGGAAAAATCTGGCTTCGTTGATTTGTCCTGTCAGTACTTATGAGGCGGCCGAACAGGTTTTAAGTGCTTTGACGCTTGGCATTTTTACTCCAAATGGTATCGGAGAATATGCGGGAAAAGCGCTGTACTTTGACAAAAATCAAACCAGTAGGGTTATTTTTTTAAACCTGGTTTGCAACGGTATTCAGGTAATTTATGCTTTGACTTTTGGAATTTTAGGTATTACGATTCTCAATCAGTTTGTCACCCTGATTCCCAGTCTATATCTTTTACTAACTTACATTTTGATTCTGTTCACAGGTATTTTGTTATTTCGAATAAGAAATTTCTCTATCAAAGGATATTCGCTGCAAACTCTTTTTAGATTGTTAAACGAAATACCGAAAAAAAAACACCGAAAGAACATTTTTCTTGCACTGATTCGCTATCTTTCTTTTACGCATCAATACGTTATTTTATACTATCTTTTTGGTGTAGAGTTACCTTATTTTGAATTACTTTGTGCCATTTCTGCTATTTATCTGCTCGCTTCTTCCCTACCCAATTTTCAGTTTCTGGAATTTGCTGTAAAGGGGAGTATTGCTCTTTATATTTTTTCTGTATTAGGAGTAAATCAGTGGGTAATTATATTGGTAGCTACGCTAATCTGGTTTTTAAACATCGTTATTCCGGTAAGTATCGGAAGTATTTTTGTACTGACTTATAAAGTTAAAAAAATCAATGCGGCTGACGATTCAATATCAAAGGAACAAGAAACTGCGACTTAACGGGTAATCCTCTTTTTATTGCCGGCTGAACAACCGGAAAGTTGCGTTCTTTTGCCTTTAATAAGCTATCTATTGTCATAGTTTGCGTTTTGAGGCTATCAGGAAAAGAATAAAGTTCAAGCTGTATGCGAGAATCAGCTTGTACGGTTACCAAAACTTTTAGTGTATCTAATTGTTCAAATCGACCAATTAGTGTATCCAAACTTAATTCTTCTTGTAAATTTTGGGTTATAAATTCAAAAAAACACTTTTTTCTTTCGGTTTCATCAAATAGCGAATCACATTGTTCAACACTCGGATACGAATCTACTTTTGTCCAATCTATTTTGTCTATTTCTTCCTTTAGAAGACGGTTTTCATCAGGCAGCTTTTTAGCTGTCCACTGGCAGGAAGTCATCACAATCGATAAAAAGACAAACAGTGTTAGTTTATTCATATCCAATAATATCGTATTTTTATTTCTCAAAAGTACAAAAAAATTAAAGATGGAGTATTTCCTGTTATTTATCAGCCTTATTTTATTAATTCTCGGAATTATAGGAAGCATTTTACCTGCTTTACCAGGTTTACCTCTTAGTTGGTTAGGGCTACTGAGCCTTTTTTTAATTGATGAAATTCAATTTAGCTCTTTTATGCTTTTGATTACGCTATTTATTACACTGTTCATCTCCGTACTGGATTACCTTATCCCTGCACAGGGAACAAAGCGTTTTGGAGGAAGCAAATATGGTATCTGGGGTACCAATATAGGACTTGTTATAGGGATTTTCATTCCTGTACCGCTCGGATTTTTGATAGGACCTTTTGTGGGTGCACTAATTGGTGAACTTTTATTTGATATCAAAAATGTAAAAAGAGCATTTAAAGCCGCAACAGGTTCTTTAATTGGTTTTCTTGCTTCTACCTTTATCAAACTTGTTACCTGTATTGCATTTGTAGGTGTAGCTGTTAAAGTTATTTTTGTCAATTTAAAAATCTGGTTTTAGATTCTTTACACATTATATACTCCTTTCAACAGGATCATCCGAATCTTTCTGCATTTTGTTCTATTAATTGCGGATATTTATCTTCAATAAATATAATTACTGTTCATTGTTGTTAAAGCAGTAAAAAGTGACAAATTTTATTTTATTGACTTAAGCAAACATACCTTCTGTATGATGTGCTTTGAGTATACTCCAAAGTAACATGTTTATCAAGTAATTCTAAACATTGCTCCATTGTCACCTCTGAGAGTTGGGAAGTTGTCTAATACTATCAAAACTCCTTTTATGGAATTTTTCAGATTTTATAAGGCAGATAGTAAAACCCAGATAAAAATTATTTCTGTAACAAATAATAGTTTTTTATTCAGCAAAATAAAATTACCAGAGTCAAAAGTATGTTTTTATTTAGATTTATTTTAAATAGAAAAAAGGATTTTGTAAGTTTGCTGTCTATCAAAAAAATCACACCAAACAGAAGAAAGATAATATGACGAAAAATTCCTTTTATATAAAACCTTTTCTATTGTTTGCTTTAATTATTTTAGCATTCTTTTCGGTCTTTATAGGAGTAAGGGATATATCATTAAGTGATATACATCAATTAAACGAAGATGACATGTTAGTTATTGCGGTTAGTCGAATTCCACGGCTAATTTCCATCTTGATTGCAGGCATTGGAATGAGTATTTCTGGTCTTATAGTACAACAGATTGCGTTGAACAAATTTGTATCGCCCACTACGATGGGTACACTGGATGCCACTAAACTAGGAATTCTTCTTAGTATTATTATATTTCCATCAGCAAGTATGTTTACTAAAATGGGATTTTCTTTTACGATTGCACTTCTTGCAAGTATTATTTTTTTAAAAACTGCTTCTCAAATAAAATATAGAAGCTTGATTTTTGTTCCACTTATCGGAATCGTTTTTGGTAATATTATTAGCGCTATTGCCACTTATTTTGCATACAAATACAATATTGTACAAAATATGGAGAGCTGGCTTATCGGAGATTTTTCTTATATCATTAAAGGTAATTATGAAATACTATACTTAGCAATTCCGGTAGTAATTATCAGCTATATCTATGCTAACAAATTTACTATTGTTGGTTTAGGTGAAGATACGGCAAAAAGTTTAGGATTAAATCATAAACAAATTGTTTATCTGGGACTTTTATTGATTTCTATCACCGCTACAGTAGTTGTTTTAACTGCCGGAGTTATTCCATTTTTAGGACTTATTATTCCAAATATCGTTAGTCTCTTGTTTGGCGATAATTTAAAAAAGACACTTCCTTATACAGCTTTATTAGGTGCTATTTTTTTATTAATCTGCGATATGATCAGTCGGGTTGTAATATATCCTTATGAAATTCCAATAGGACTAACTGTCAGCATTATTGGGGGTATTATATTTTTAATATTAGTTTTAAAAAAAGTGAAATATGTTTAAAAACAAAATTTCCCTTGTCATGGCAGCTTTGCTGATACTGTGCATAAGCATATATATGTTCACTTTTACGGGTAAAAATTTAGATTTTGTATTACCGCGACGAGGATACAAAATATGGGCAATGATTCTTATTTCATGCGCTATAGCCTATTCTTCTGTCGTGTTTCAAACTATTTCATCTAATCGCATATTAACGCCCTCTATAATGGGGTTTGACAGTTTTTACTTATTAATTCAATCTGTATTAGTATATATCTATGGCGACAAAACCTTCCAAGTACTTTCCAGCAGTAGCAATTTTGCTTTATCAGTTGGTTTAATGCTCCTATTTTCTATAATAATGTACATTTTCGTATTTAAAAAAGAAACAAAAAGCATTTACATCCTATTACTAGTCGGACTATTGTTAGGAACACTTTTCAGAAGTATTTCTTCGTTTATTGCCATATTATTAGACCCCAATGAATTCTTAGTTGTACAAGCTTCTATGTTTGCTAGTTTTGAAAATATAAAAATAAACCTCCTCGGAATAGCTACCGTTGTTTTAATTGGGGCAATGTTTTTGGGATTCCGTTATTTCCGCCCACTTGATGTCGTAAACCTAGGCCGTGAAAACGCCATTAGTTTGGGGGTAAACTACAATAAATTGGTACGTAATAACCTAATGCTAATTTCCGTTATGGTTGCCGTATCCACAGCTTTGGTTGGACCAATTACCTTTCTTGGATTGTTGGTTGCCAACTTGAGCTATGAACTCTTTAAGAGTATAAAACACAGTCATCTTATTTTTGGATGTTGTTTACTAACTTCTGTAGTAATAATCGGCGGACAATATCTGGTAGAACATCTTTTTAACATGTCTACCACGATTAGCATCATCATCAACTTTGTTGGTGGGATATATTTTATCTATATATTACTAAAATCGAATAAAAAATCATGATAGAAGTCAAAAATGTATCCAAAACATATGGAGAAAAAGTCATATTAGACGATATTTCAGTTAGTTTTCCAAAAGGTAAGATTGTCGCCTTAATAGGAGGTAATGGAACAGGAAAAAGTACACTTTTATCTATTATAAGCCGACTAGTCAAAAAAGATGAAGGAGAAATTAATCTACTCAATCAAGACATTTTTGAAATGACAAATCGAGAATTTGCTAAAAAACTCTCTATTCTCAAACAAACTAATCACCCTAATGTGCGCCTAACTATACGTGAACTAGTTTCATTTGGTCGTTTTCCACATTCTCAAGGACGCCTCAAAGCCATCGATGAACAAAAAATAGATGAGAGTCTTGATTTTATGCGGTTGACTGAAATACAGCACAGTTATCTTGACGAACTGAGTGGCGGACAACGTCAACGCGCTTTTTTAGCCATGCTTTTAGTTCAGGATACAGACTATATTCTGTTAGATGAACCTTTGAATAATCTGGATTTGCGCCATTCCGTTGATATTATGAAAACGCTCAAAACACTGGCTAATGAATATGGGAAATCTATAATCATTGTGGTACATGATATTAATTTTGCTGTATCCTATGCAGATTATATTGTTGCATTAAAAAATCACAAAATTTTATATCACGGTCCTACCGAAGAGATTATTCAGGAAAAAAAGCTAAAAGATATTTTTGATTTAGATATGAGTATCATCTCCCATAACAATTGTAAATTTTGTATATACTTTAAATAATAATTAATTATGAACAAGTCGATTTTAAATGGCTTAGTTGCCATAACTGTGCTAGTTGCATTATCATCGTGCAACAATAAAACCAAAAAAGAGCAAACATCTGATAGTGAAACTACCGCAATCTCAATTGATCACTTATCAGGAACAACTGATATAACTCTGAATCCTGAAAACGTTGTAATTCTGCATTACGGAGCACTAGACACTTATCGGGAACTTGGGCTTCAATCTCATATAAAAGGGATACCAGCGTCCAATACTCCAGAATACCTTTCTGACTTTACTAAAGAAAAAAGCATTGCAGATGTAGGAACGGTCAAAGAAGCTAATCTTGAAAAAGTAAATGCCACCAATCCTGATCTGATTATTATCGGTGGACGAATGGCTGCAAAATATGATGAAATGAGTAAAGTTGCCCCAACTATAAATTTTGACATTGATACAAAAAATTATTGGGAGTCTTTTAAACATAACCAGCAAATAATTGGCAAACTTTACAAGGTAGAAGAGAAAGTAGAACAAGTGTTAAAAGACATGGAAGAACGCATTACTGAAATAAAAGAAAAAGCAAGTGGTTCAGAAAAAAAAGCTTTAATTATTTTGACCAATGAAGGTCGCATGAGTGCTTATGGAAAAGGTTCCCGGTTTGGGATTATTCACGATGTCTTTGGCATACACCCTGCTGATAGCAATATAGAAGTTTCAACGCATGGTCACCCTGTCTCTAATGAATTTATAAAGGAATTAAACCCGGATATTCTCTTTGTCATTGACAGAGGAGCAGCAATCAAAAGAGAAACAGTCGGATCAAAACAATTTGCTAATCCATTAATAGAAAAAACCAATGCTTATAAAAATAATAAAATCATCTTTTTAAATCCTGAATTATGGTATTTATCAGGCGGAGGTCTTCAGTCATTTAAAATGATGCTTGATGAAATAGAAAGTGCTATCAATTAAAGCTGATATTATATTTAGAAATATAAAGTAGGCTACCTTTTGGTAGCCTACTTTGCTTTAATATAAAATTAATTAACAGGAGAAGATTAAGAATAAATACAAAAAATTAAATACAAAAAACAGTGCTAAAGACAATCTATT
Organism: Myroides indicus; assembly: GCF_004364575.1. Taxonomy (GTDB): domain Bacteria; phylum Bacteroidota; class Bacteroidia; order Flavobacteriales; family Flavobacteriaceae; genus Flavobacterium; species Flavobacterium indicum_A. The sequence continues at coordinate 47,797 of NZ_SOAG01000007.1, forward strand.
AACACTGTTTTACAAATTAAACAGTAACTTCTTATTCATTTTCCATATTAAATATATTTACTAAATTTTAACATGCTTAAGCAAATGTTTTTAAAAATTCACATTTAGTAAATATATTCATGTGCATTTACCTTATTATATACAGTTTTTATTCTTTTTTTTAGAGTCTTCTGATATTATATTGTCCTCAAAAAATGATTCTATCTCTAGCCTATGGATAAAAAAAATGAAAATGTTTATTTATTGTTTCAGTTATCTCCACACTTGTTTATCCTAACTATCTAAATTTGTTTTCGAACTAATTCCTTTTTTTAGAGACTCAAAACCAGAGATTAAGAGTAAAAATCACACGTGGTTTGTGCGATACCACGTGCGATTAAAAAACAAACCAAACAAACATAAATAATATAAAAACTCTTTTTCTAGATGGAATACATATATAAAAAGATTGTTTATAATTTATACTATATAAAACTTATTGAAACTATAATCAAATTTGATTACGTATTTTACTATCACTATTCTTGACAAATTTTGATGAGAGCTGCATTAAACACTGCCTGAGCCGGACTATTTTGATAACCTTTCACAATCCCTACAATATTTCTTTTGTCCCAAGTTGGATCATGATATCCCAATTCTACCCTCACTCTGTCTAAAATAAAAAACAACGTGTTTTTTTCTAAATCAGTCAAAAATGTATCGTGATCTATGTCAGAGCGCAACATAAGAAAGCTATAATCTTTACTTAAAATTATATTTAAATATGAATTCATCTTTTCAGAAATATCCAACTGATTATATTCCCACTCTGCATTAGTTAAAAATATTCCTGCTTCTTCTGCAGTAATTTTTGTGTAATTAGATAAATTAAGCATTAGGAAAGTATTATTTTGTAAAGCGATACTATTTAACAAATTAATCTTGTGCTGCAAAGTTACAGTCCCTATTGGAATTTGATTTTCATATTCTAAGATTATCTGTTCACATATATTATTCAATGTAACTGAATTTAAAATGGTATTTTGTAGATTTGCTGTATCAGAATAGCTTTCTGAAAGCTGATTGTCCTGACTGCAGCCAATCACCAAAGAAATAATAGCAAATAAAAAAATGTATTTTTTCATAACGTTAGTACGAGTTTGATTTAGTAACTAATCTGTTTTCCGAAATTATACATCTTTTTTCAATTGTAAAAAACATATAAGTACGAATTGGTAAATACGTTGCTTGTTTAAATACAACCACCTGATTTACAGAGTATATTTTTTTAAAAATAAAATATAAAACACAAATTCTCCCTCTTTAAAAGATAAAAATGAAAGCGAAATTGGGTCTTATTTTACTTTTTTTAGCTTGCTTTTATATAAAAGCGCAGAAGATAACTCCTAAAGATAATATTGATGATTCTCTAGAAGCTTACTTAAATGTACTTCAAAACACCTCATCTCAGGACAGTTTATATCAAAAAACAGTTGATCATTATTTACAAAAAGCAAAAAAAGAGGATAACTATGAACATCTCTTTCAGGCTTATATCTATAAAGCTATTATAGAAAAAAACGTAGCAAAAATGCATTTGTACGCAGATAGTTTATTTATTCTAAACAAGCAATATCCTAATATTGCTAATAAAATTAAAGCTCTTCAAATTAAATCAACCGTTTATTATGTAGAAAAGGATTATCCAAAAATGTTAGAATATGAACTAAGCGCATTAAAACTAATTGAGAAAGAAAAATCTCCTTACGAATATTACAAAAGTATCTACAGCATAGGGCAAGTTTACTTTTATATGCAGCAGTATGCAGATGCTAAAGATAATTTTAAAGATGCCCGAAATTATTTTTCGGCTTTTAAAGATTATAATAATCAAAGAGGTTATTTTAACTCTATTCGGTATGAAGCCTTGTGTGAATACTACCTCCAAAATTACCAGAATAGCTATAAATTAATACAAAAAGCACTTAATGAAGTGACTATCTTAAAGCACTATGCAAATTTTGAGAGGGGATATCTGGAACTGGTTTTAGGCATGAATCTTTATCAGCAAAAACAATATAATAAAAGTCTTGAACAACTAAAAGCAGCTCTTCCCACCATTCAGAAAAACGAAGATTATGCGAACGAAAGTGTTATTTATTATTATACGGGACTTAACTATACTGCTGTAAATAATATTTCTGAATCGATAGAGTATTTTAAAAAAGTAGATCTTTTATTTCAACAACGCGATTATATTAATTTTGAAGTACTGCCTGCTTATAATTATTTAGTTGAATATTTTAAAGATGTAAATAATACAGAACAACAGTTGTATTATACCAACCGACAGCTTTTAGCAAGTGTTCATCTGCAAAAATCTTATAAATCGTTAAGCAGTACTCTACATAAGAAATTGGATATAGAAGGATTACAAGCAGAAAAAGAGCGGTTGGAAAATAACTTAAAGCAAAAAAATAATAGACTGTTTGTCATTTTATGCATAGCTATTCCTGGCTTTCTTATCTCCTTGTATTTTTGGATATATAACAATAAGAAAAAAAAAGAGTATCACAAACAATATAAGGCATCGGAACAACAAAGGGAAATCGATCGACAAACGAGAATCAATCTTAAGACAGTTGAAGATGACAACAAAAAGAAAACTATACCGACAAAAGTCACTAAATCCCGTTCAGTTATAGTTAACAAAGATATTGAACAAATGATTTTAAATGAGCTTCAAAAATTTGAAGAACAACATCTCTATCTTGAAAGCAATCTGGATATTTTAAAACTGGCTAAAAGATGGAATACAAATCGTACTTATCTTTCTAATTGCATCAATAAACACAAGGGAAAAACTTTTTTAGATTATATAAATTCTCTTCGGATCAATTATTTTATGGAAATGATTGAGAAGAACAAGCATTGGAAATCATACAAAATAAAAGCAATTGCAGAAGAATTAGGTTTTAGTGGAGGTCGAAATTTTTCTGATGTATTTATCAAACAAATGGGATTTCCACCTTCTTATTATATACAGCAAAAAGAAAAAGAAAAATAGTTTTTTCACACGATTTAAACTGTTTACAAAGTATTGCAGAACAACCAATCAAAAACTGCTTTTATACTTTTTTTATTTATCTTTGCCTGTAAAATATCAGCACATAAATCGGTTAATAATAATTTATTAAAAAGGGAATCAGGTGTAAATCCTGAACAGACCCGCTGCTGTAAGCTCTAAGTAAAAGCAACAAACCTTGCTGTCCACTGTTAATACGGGAAGGACGTTTGTTGTTGAGTAAGTCAGAATACCTGCCGATTTATAACAGTTTGATGCTTTCGGGTATAAGGCAAAAGACGCGCAAAACCATTCGGTTGCAGACAAAGGTCATTCGCGTTTGTATTTTACACTCTATCAAGCATCCAAGCTTGTGCGCTAACAAACGTCATGAATAACTTTTATCCTTTTTATCTACTTTTTTTATTTCTCTTTTTAGGGACTCAGTTACGGGCACAAGCAATCAACGACACCATTGCCTTAGAAGAAATCGTTATAGCTAAAGAAGCTTTTAAAGATTTAATTCCGGTACAAACCCTAAGCGGTACTGAACTAGAAAGATTAAACAGTTACAGTGTCGCAGATGCACTGCGTTATTTTGCAGGAGTTAAAATCAAAGATTACGGAGGAATGGGCGGACTTAAAACCGTAGATGTCCGCAATATGGGAACACACCACGTGGGAGTATTCTATAATGGAATACAAGTAGGCAACGCACAAAACGGAGTTGTTGATTTAGGCAAATTTTCATTAGATAATGTGGAAGAAGTAAAATTGTACAATGGTCAGCGAAGTACCATCCTCCAATCAGCCAAAGAATTTGCTTCAGCTTCAACTGTCTACATTCAAACTAAAAAACCTGTCTTTAAACACGGACAAGACTACAACTTCTCTGCCAAATATAAATCAAGCTCCATACAACTTTCCAACCCTTCTGTAAAAGCAGACTATAAAGTAACCGATAAAGTAAGCAGCAGCATTAGCGCAGAGTACATCCACTCTAACGGAAAATATAAATTCCGTCAGACCCGGCACAATCTCGATGGCTCAATAGCATATGATACCATCGGCTATAGACAAAACAGCGATATTGAAGCTTACCGAATAGAAAACAACTGGTATGGTAAAGATGAAAAAAACAGTTGGCAGGCAAATCTATATTATTATCAATCTAACAGAGGATTGCCCGGAGCTGTCATCAAAAAAAGTGATATTACTCTAGAAACAGAAAATATAAACGAGCGACAACAGGATAAAAATGTAATGCTGCAAACAGAGTGGACAAGATTTGCTTCTGACCATTATCAGTTTTTGCTCAAAGGCAAATTTGCCTATGATCTAACTCATTATCTGTCTCGAAAAACCGTAATATTTGAAGGCGAAGAAGTAACTTATAATCCTCAATTTGACAATACTTTTTATCAACAAGACTGGTATATTTCTGCTGCCCACCTATATAAAATCAATCCGGTTTGGGCATTTTCGCTTTCTACTGACTTGCAATACAACAAACTCAATGCTTCTCGCAAAGGACAGGGAACGCCATTTACTTATCCTGAAAGATATACTTTTCTTACCGCTGCTGCCGTTTCTGCTAATTGGGGAAAAATAAAAGCTCAGGGTAATGTTTTGGGTACTTTTACACATGAAAAAGTAAGAAATAACTATAAAGCTCTGGACAAATCTGTGTTTGCTCCCGCTACTTTTTTAAGTTTTAAGCCGTGGAACAATCAAGATTTTATTATGCATGCTTTTTACAAACACATTTTCCGCTTACCCACTTTTAATGATTTATACTACACCCAACTGGGAACAGCTAATTTAAAGCCAGAAGTATCCCGACAAATAAATTTTGGTTTTAATTACAGCAAGAATCTTACAAACAAACACTTTACAGGTTTCCATCTTTGCATGGAGACATATTACGCTAATATTACAGATAAAATTATAGCTTCGCCTACATCCAGCATGATGCGCTGGATGATGTCTAATCTTGGAAAAGTGGAGAATTACGGTATCGAAACTACTCTAGGAACCTCTCTTAGTCTGCTCTCTGATGTTATTTTAAATACTGATATTACTTACGAATATACCGTAGCAAAAGACCTAAGCCAGACTCCACAAGGCAACCCCTCGTATTACGGCGACCAGATTCCGTATGCTCCTTGGCATTCAGGATCTGCTATTGTTAATGTAAATTATAAAACCTGGAATCTGAATTACAGCTTTATTTATGTAGGAAAACGCTATAACGGCAATAAAAACAATATTAAACGCAACGAAATTCAGCCTTGGTACACACATGATGTATCGCTGCAAAAAGAATTTGTTTGGAATGGACACCTGATTAAAGTATCTGCAGAAGCCAACAATCTTGCGAACCAGTATTATGAAGTCGTCACCAACTTTCCAATGCCCGGAAGAAACTTTCGTTTTACTATAAGTTTTGAATTATGAAATTAAGAAACCTAATATTACTATTTACTTCATTAATACTATTGTCTTCATGCAGAAAAGACGAAGTAATTTACACATCAGGAAACAATCAGGTTACCCCACCTGTCGATGGCAAAGAATATATTGGATTTTATTTGCTCAATGAAGGAAATATGGGAATGAATAGCGCTACAATTGATTATTTCAATTATGAAGACGGAACATATACAACAGATGTATTTTCAGAAAGAAACCCCCAGATTACAAAAGAACTCGGCGATGTTGGTAATGATATCCTCATTTATGGCAATAAAGCTTATGCTACAATCAATGTTTCTAACTTTGTAGAAGTTTTTAATGTGTATACTGGCAAGCACATTGCACAAATTCACGTACCAAACTGCCGTTATCTCATTCCCCATAACGGAAAGGTATATGTGAGTTCTTATTCAGGTCCGGTAGAAATTGATCCAAACGCCGAAAAAGGATTTGTAGCGGAAATCGACACCCTCTCGCTTAAAATAAATAGAACCGTCACTGTAGGGTATCAACCAGAAGAAATGGCAGTTTACAACAATAAACTTTATGTTGCTAACTCAGGCGGGTATCGCGTACCTAATTATGATACCACTGTTTCAGTAATCGATTTAAAATCTTTTACCGAAACTAAAAAAATAGAAGTTGGTATTAATCTTCATAGAATAAAGGTTGCCCGAAATGGAGATATTTATGTGAGTTCAAGAGGAGACTATACCCTTGCAGACCCCAACTTATACGTAATTGATCCGATAACAGATACTGTCAAAAGGCAATTAAATCTCCCCATTTCCAATATGGCGATAGATGACAACAAACTATATTATTATGCTTCATCTTACAAGCACAATACAGGTAAAGATGAAATTTCATATGGTATATTAAATACGGACAATTACCAGATAATAGCCGATAAAATAATTACAGACGGAACAGATAAAAAAATTTTAATTCCCTACGGAATCGCCATAAATCCTGAAACTAAAGAAATATTTATTACTGATGCTCAAGATTATGTAGGTTCGGGATACATCTATTGTTTTGCCCCCGACGGAACCTATAAATGGAGTACACTTGCCGGAAATATTCCGGCACATTTAGCTTTTGTAAAAAATAAAATAAATTAAACAGCATGAAAAAAAACACTTTTAAATTACTATCCGGTATATTTATTGCATCCCTTATAATTACGGGTTGCTCAAATGATGACAGTTCTGCTTCACCTAACGATCCGGATAAGCCTACGGATAACATTATCAGCATCAAAGACAGCTATCAGATAGATCGCAGCAAACTTTTGACTATTATTCCTGATTTAAAATCGTTCCACTCTCCGGAAATTTTATGGACAATAACAGGAATAAACGGCAATAACAAAGATTCTTTAATAAGCAAAGATGAAAAATTGCACTTTATAACTCTTAATGAAGGGAATTATAGCCTAATTATCAATGTTAAAGATGGTAACAATACAGTAGAAAAAGAATTTTCTATTCGAGTTGATAAAGAAAAAAAGCCCTACAAATATCACATTGCCAAAGTATTTGACTTTTTACCCGCCTACGGTCAATTCACAAATGAAATGCCTAAATACGAAGAAGGGGATACAAGTGAAATCATGCGTAAAAAAGCTGAACAAGCAATTGCATCTGAAAACCCTTCGATGATTTCATTAGGCGGATTTGGCGGCTATGTTACTTTCGGATTTGACCATACAATTGTAAACGTTCCCGGCAAAAGAGACTTCAGAATTTTAGGAAATGCTTTTGCAAATAGTTCTGAACCCGGAATTATTATGGTAGCTTTTGACAAAAACGCAAACGGAGTTCCAGATGAAGATGAATGGTACGAAATTGCCGGCAACGAACACAGTAATTCACAAGTCATCAAAAATTATGAAATCACTTTTTTTAAACCTACAGCAGAACTGGACGCTACAACGGGAAATATAGAGGAATATATCCAATGGAAAGACAATCAGGGAAATGAAGGCTGGAAACCTAAAAATCAATTCCATTCTCAAAGTTATTATCCGCTGTGGATAACGCAGGAATCCATGACATATAGAGGAACATTATTACCCAATAACGCAATTGAATCAAACGGTATCTGGCAATTAAAAGAATTTGAATGGGGATATGCAGATAACTATCCAAACACTCACGACGAATCAGCAATTGACATTGCCTGGGCTGTGGATCAAAACGGCAATAAAGTATTTTTACCCGGTATTGATTTTATCAAAGTTTATACCGGATTAAATCAAGAAGCCGGGTGGCTGGGAGAAACCTCCACAGAAGTTTCCGGTGCAATAGATCTCCATATCAAACAAGAAACAATTCCGACAAGAAAATAAGTATACTAATTTTTAACCTAAATAATAATGAAAACAAATTTTCTAAAACACTTTGCAGTATTATTTTTGTTCATAGGAACCTCTACTGCTTTTCTGACTTCGTGTAGCAGCGATGATGGTAATTCTACCATTTATCCGCAACAAAAAGGGGAAATCAACGCTATTTCTGAACAGGATTTTTCTATCAATCCTGAAATAGAAACACCAAACACTCTTTTCTATTGGTTTGATACAACAGTAAATAGCACCCAGATTTCTACTGAACCAATTTTAAGTCACAAATTTGATGAACCGGGGAAATATGAAGTCACTTTAAAAACATTTGTAAATGAAATACCTACCAATATATATATTTACAAAGTTAACGTTGTAGATAACGATTATGTAAAATTAAATTTATCTGATTTTGATTTGACAAATGGTATTGAAACTACCGGAGGAAAAGTTTGGTCAGATACATATACTGAAGATGCTGTTTTGCAATCAAGCATTTTTAAATTTAGTCATCTTGCCGTTCCGGACTGGTATTTTTGGACTGGTTTTACAGTTTCTAATGCGGCAGACAACGAAAATCATCTTGAAACTACAGGAGATTGGGTAGCCAACCAATGGGGAACTATGCCAAAAGGAGGTTTTGACAGTGTTGGAAGTCCATTTTTAGTAGCTTTTGCAGACCACAAGCCTGCAGACGGAATTTTGACCCCTAACCAGCCTATTGACATCACTGAGTTTAGCTGTTCAATAGAACTAGCAGATAACGAAAACACATATGAAGCAATTAGTACAAAAGTTGCAATCAGTCCATGGGCATACTATGGAATATTAAATGGAGATTCATTTGCCAGAAAATTTGAAAAAGGAGACTACTTTGCCCTTCACGTTTATGGTGTGGACAAAGATATGAAGTTAACTTCCGAAGCTCCAGTAACTCATTATTTCGTTGATTTTAGAGACGGAATAACTCCTATCTCTACTAATTGGAATGAAGTCGATTTATCTTCCCTTGGAGAAGTTAAATATCTTTTATTCTTTTTAGAAACAACAGATGTTGGCGAATGGGGAGCAAATACTGCGCTATATTTTACAATGGATAAACTTATTGTAAAAAAGACACATTAATTTTCTAAAATTATACTTTTTTAAAAGAAGCAGTCCTTGTTTTCGAGAGACTGCTTTTTTAATTTAATTTAATAAAAAAAGCTCTCCTGATTAGGAAAGCTTTTCATTGGTCTAACTACTAAACCTCAGTGCTTGCGCACTTAACAACACAACTAAACTTTAATCCCTATGTAGAGGGCAAAAAAAACCTCTCATATACGTTGAGAGGCTTTCTCTTTACTGGCGGTCTGGACGGGACTCGAACCCGCGACCCCATGCGTGACAGGCATGTATTCTAACCAACTGAACTACCAAACCAGTATCTAACCAAAAAAATCATTACTCCTGACAAAGTGATACTCAAATAATATTTGAGTTCAACTCTCTTGCGAAAGTTTTTGCGGTCTGGACGGGACTCGAACCCGCGACCCCATGCGTGACAGGCATGTATTCTAACCAACTGAACTACCAAACCTTTGTCATTACTTCTGTAATGCGGATGCAAATATACAATCATTTTCAGAACTTCCAAACATCACTAAAAGAAAATCAAATCTTTTTTTAACTCTGTTTTCGATGGTTCTGATTTACAACAAGATATTTTTTGATATAAATTTAACCCATGCGTTTTTATTAATTAAAAACTAAAAAGAGGAAATACTTTTATTGCACTTCCTCTTTTTATATCTACAAATTTCTATTCTTTACAATAAAGAATCTACTGCCTCTTTATAAGTTGCTTTCGGAGCTACTCCCACTTGTCTTCCTACTACTTCTCCGCCTTTAAAGATTAGAACAGTAGGTATGTTTCTGATTCCGTATTTCGAAGCAAATTCCTGATTTGCATCAACATCTACTTTACCAACAATTGCTTTTCCTTCATATTCATTGTGCAATTCCTCTATTACAGGACCTAGCATTTTACAAGGTCCACACCATACTGCCCAAAAATCAACCACCACAGGTTTATCTGATTTCAATACTACTTCCTCGAAAGTAGCATCTGTTATTTCTAATGCCATTGATATTTTATTTTAGTTACTTCAACAAATCTAATAAATAATTTAAACTTACCTAATCGAATCATATTAATTTTATCTATGAACTAATTGTTAAAACTAATTCAATTTAAAATTAACTTGCAATCTTTCTAACTCTTCGAGAAATTCTGCCACAATATTCACCCTGCTATTCTTACTGTTCATTTCCAACTTATTAATCACCCTATATTCTTCTTTTTTTGTTTCCATTGCCGGAACATTCTCTAGTTCAATATCCATTTCCTCCATAACTTCTCCATCATAATCTACATCTATCTGAGGTTTCCCCATTACAGGAATAAAAGTTTCATCTTCCGTTATTTTTTCAATTTCAGCAATTTCAAACGACACGGGTTTATCTCCCCGGTATCTATCAAAAATCTCTTTCATCTTTGTTAATTGAACCGGATGCAGTTCTTTCACATTCATATGTACCACTATTTTTTTGGCATAGGTCGGAATAACTTCATGAAGAAGCTTCACTTCCATAAACTGGATACGAGGTTCGCCTTTTTCTCCGGTATCTTTCCGTATCCACCCTTCTCGTATCTGAAGTTTTACATATACAAAAGTATTGTTAAGCAGAAAGTGTCTGAACTTTAAAAACTCTTCATTAAACATTCTAAAATCATAACTTTCATCATATCCTTCAATTGAAAACATAGCCCAATCTTTGCCCTTAGCAGAAGTTCTGAACTGAACATTATTAATCATTCCTCCAAAACTTACAGTTCTTCCTGTTAAAGCTTCCAGATTTCTCAACTCTTCAACCCTGAGATTACAAAAATAATTCATCTCAAATCTAAAATCATCCAGAGGATGTCCTGAAATATAAATTCCAACTACTTCCTTTTCCTTTGCCAGCTTTTCCATTGTCGACCATTCTTCACAAGAAGGTAAAAAAGGTTCCGGAATTTGTACTTCACTACTCTCTCCAAATAGGCTAACTTGAGCAGAATTTTCATTTTCCTGAAATTTAGCTCCGTATTTTACTGCTTTTTCTAAAAAAGTATTAGAATCTGATGAATCTATATAAAAATATTGCGCTCTGTGGGTATTGTCAAAACAATCAAACCCACCTGCCAATGCCAGATTTTCAAAAGCTTTTTTATTTGCTGCACGCAAATCAATTCGCTTTGCTAAATCAAAAATGGATCTGTATTTGCTGTTTTGTCTGTTTTCAACGATGGTATTTACTGCTCCTTGACCAACTCCTTTTACTGCCCCCATACCAAAGCGGATTTCATACTTTTCATTTACTGTAAACTTGTAAAAGGATTCATTCACATCTGGACCAAGTACCTTTAATCCCATTCGCTTACATTCTTCCATAAAGAATGTAACCTGTTTAATATCGTTCATATTATTTGATAAGACTGCCGCCATATATTCTGCCGGGTAATGTGCTTTTAAATATGCTGTTTGGTAAGCTACCCAAGCATAACAAGTAGAGTGAGATTTATTAAAAGCATAAGAAGCGAACGCTTCCCAGTCTTTCCATATTTTTTCAAGAACTACCGCATCGTGTCCTTTTTCTACCGCCTGATTAATAAACTGAGGCTTCATCTTATCCAAGACATCTTTTTGTTTTTTCCCCATGGCTTTACGCAAAACGTCGGCCTCACCTTTTGTAAAACCTGCCAATTTCTGAGACAAAAGCATTACCTGTTCTTGATATACTGTAATTCCATATGTTTCCTCCAAGAATTCTTTACAAGCTTCTAAATCATATACAATGGGTTCTTCTCCATTTTTACGACGAATAAAAGAAGGAATATATTCTAGTGGTCCCGGGCGATAAAGAGCATTCATCGCAATCAAATCTGCAAAAACGGTAGGTTTTAACTCTCTCATGTACTTTTGCATCCCCGGCGACTCATACTGAAACACTCCTACTGTTTCTCCCCTTTGAAAAAGCTCGTATGTTTGTATATCATCAATGGGAATTGTATCGGGATTAATCTCTATTCCTGTTCTATACTTGACAAGCTTAACAGTGTCTTTAATTAATGTCAGTGTTTTTAAGCCCAGAAAGTCCATTTTTAACAATCCAGCACTTTCAGCTACTGAATTATCAAATTGGGTAACATACAAATCGGAGTCCTTTGCTAAAACAACCGGGACAAACTTTGTGATATCATCCGGCGTAATAATAACCCCGCAGGCGTGTATTCCCGTATTCCGCATAGAACCTTCTAAAACCTGAGCCTGACGAATAGTTTCTCCCGCTAAAGTATCTTCTTTGGCTATGCTGATTAATTCTCTTACTCTGTCAAACTCCTCACTTCGCAAAGCCCCTTTTATCATGTTTTCTTCTTCAGACAGAAATCGGGCGAGATTCCATTTAGATGGCATCATACCCGGAATTAGCTTGGCAATTCTATCTGCTTCAAATAAAGGCAGATCTAAAACCCTTGCTGTATCTCGAATGGCTGATTTAGTTGCCATTTTACCATAGGTAATAATCTGCGCTACCTGATTTGCTCCGTATTTTTCAATTACGTAATCCATTACTCTGCCACGTCCCTCATCATCAAAGTCAATATCTATATCTGGCATCGAAATCCTATCAGGATTCAAGAAACGCTCAAAAAGCAAATCATACTCAATAGGATCTAAATTTGTAATTCCCAAGCAATATGCTACTGCAGAGCCCGCAGCAGAACCACGTCCCGGTCCAACAGAAACCCCCATGTTTCTTGCTGCCGCAATAAAGTCCTGAACAATTAAAAAATATCCTGGGTAACCTGTTCGCTCAATAGTTGCCAATTCAAAATCAAGCCGTTCCTGTATTTCTTCTGTTATTTCTTTATACCTCTTTTTAGCTCCTTCATAAGTTAAATGGCGTAAGTAATTATTTTCTCCTCTTTTGCCATTACCACCATCTTCTAAATCTCTGGTATCCTGAAATTCATGCGGTATAGCAAATTTAGGCAGCAGTACATCTCTGTGTAAAACAAAGGATTCTACTTTATTTATTATTTCTTCAATATTATAAATCGCTTCCGGCAGATCTTGAAAAAGCTCTTTCATTTCTGCCTCTGTCTTAAAATAATATTCCTGATTAGGCAATCCGTAGCGATATCCTCTTCCTCGACCAATGGGAGTAGATTGTTTTTCGCCATCTTTCACACACAGCAAAATATCGTGTGCATTTGCATCTTTTTTTTCTAGATAATATGCATTATTAGTCGCTACTATTTTAACTTTATGTTTACGGGAAAATTCAATCAAAACCTGATTGACACGGTTTTCATCTTCTTGTTCATGCCGCATAATTTCGATATACAAATCTTCTCCAAACTCACTTTTCCACCACAGCAATGCCTCTTCTGCCTGCTTTTCTCCCACATTGAGAATTTTACCAGGGATTTCTCCATACAAATTCCCGGTTAAAACAATGATATCTTCTTTATATTTTTTAACGACTTCTTTATCTATACGCGGAACATAATAAAAACCATCTGTATAAGCTATAGAAGCCATTTTTGCTAAGTTGTGATAACCCCGCTTATTTTTTGCGAGCATTACCACCTGAAAGCCATTATCTTTTTTAGTTTTATCTGCGTGATTTTCACAAACAAAAAACTCGCAGCCTACAATAGGAACTAATGGAGGCAAAGCTTTTTCTCCTTGTTCTATACGTGATTTATTCTGTGCTTCAATTCCTTTATTGTAATCACTAACCGCCTTTACAAATAAAAAGGCTCCCATCATATTTCCATGATCGGTCATAGCAACTGCCGGCATTTTCATTTCTACTGCTTTTTTAATCAAGCCGGGAATTGATATTGTAGATTGAAGAATAGAAAATTGGGTATGTACATGTAAGTGTGCAAATTGTGCTTTTTCGAATCTTTGTTTGGCTTCTTCAGAAATTACCTCTGTTGTATCCCCTTGTTGTTTTTGAAGTCTCTTCCTGATGTCATCAGAAGCTTTTTTTAGATTAATATGCTTTAATCCTACAGGTCTAAAAGGCTCTGGATTTACTTTTATATAATTTTCAATGTAGCCTTCTTCAACCTGAAGTTCTTCAACGCTAAATGCATTTCGTTTAATCAACTCTAAAAAGCAACGCGTAGTGGCTTCAACGTCCGCTGTAGCATTGTGTGCTTCTGCAAAAGGCTCTCCAAATAAATAAGTATGAAGCTCTGTTAAAGTAGGTAATTTATATCTACCTCCTCTACCACCGGGTAACTTGAGCATTTCCGCAGTTACTTCAGTACAAGTATCCAATACTGGTAACTTCGTCATTATAGAATCTATTCCTATCCTATAAAATTCGCACCCCATGATATTGAGGTCAAACCCTACATTTTGACCGACTATAAAGCGTGTTTTTGATAGAGCTATATTAAACTTTTCTAATACTTCTTTCAAAGAAATTCCCTGCTCTTCTGCCAATTCAGTGGAAATTCCATGAATTCGCTCCGAATCATATGGTATATTAAATCCCTCGGGTCTGACAAGATAGTCCTGATGTTCAATAAGATTTCCCATTTCATCATGTAATTGCCATGCAATCTGAATACATCTCGGCCAGTTATCTGTATCTGTAATAGGTGCAGACCAACTTTTAGGAAGTCCTGTTGTTTCGGTATCAAAAATTAAATACATACTTGATTTTGTGGATATTAATGTCAAAAAAAGTTTTATTCAGCCTATACAAAGGTACAAAAAAAGACCGCTTTAAAAAACGGTCTTATTATTAAAACAAACTCTTATTCTTATTTCGCCTCCCCTAAAGGAATTCTAAAAAACACTCCATCTTGGAAAGACTTTTTATCAACGTATTTCTTTTTAATAAATACCACCGCAGCTCCATCAGGAATATCATCAGGCATCTCACCTACTCCTCCTGTTTCATCAGGAGGTAACAAAGAAGCATTCATGTTAATGACAAATCTCCCTGAAATACTACCTGGCACTTGTTTTTCCGCCACATCAAAAATTACAAAGCCCGGATTTTCTATCTCTTTTTCATCTTTCCCTTTTATATCCGTACCATAAGATCCTATTACTTTTTCATCATCATCTAATAAAAAATATTCCGCAAATATTCCTTTAGTTTTATCAAATTCATATTTGGTTCCAAATTCATATTCAGGAACTGTAATCATTAGTTTTGTAGAATCCGTTACAGCTTCTATAACCAATCCTTTTCCACTAACAACTAAGGCTTTAAAATCCTGAGGTCTATATTCTGTAAATCTATTGTACGGAGACTGATTCAAAGCAGTAGTATCTGTAATTGCATCAAGGGTCATTTGAGCATGCATTCCGGGTGTTGCAAATTTAACATCGTTTTCACACGCTACAAAAGCTAAAGCAACTGCAAGTATTCCAAATATTTTTTTCATAGCAACTAACTCCTTTTTAATGTTCTATTAGGCAAAAATAGATTTTTTTGTCGATGAAAAAAACTTTTTTTAATATAATTTTAACCTTTAACATTTAATTTTTTTAATTGAAGTATACGTAGTTGTTTTTTAATAAAAAGAATTATATTTGCAAAAATTTTTAACCGAGGTCGGGTACCTCAAATAAATTAATAAAATATGTCTGTAAAAATTAGATTACAAAGACACGGTAAAAAAGGAAAACCTTTTTATTGGGTAGTAGCTGCTGATTCACGCGCTAAAAGAGATGGTAAATACTTAGAAAAAATTGGTACTTACAATCCTAATACTAACCCTGCAACTGTTGATATCGATGTTGACTCAGCTGTAAAATGGTTAGATAATGGCGCACAACCAACAGATACTGCAAGAACATTACTTTCTTACAAAGGAGCGATGTTAAAACACCACTTACAAGGCGGAGTTAGAAAAGGTGCTCTCACGCAAGAACAAGCTGATGCTAAATTTACAGCTTGGTTAGAGGAAAAAGCTGCTAAAATTAGCGCTAAAGCAGAAGGTTTATCTACTTCAAAAGCTGCTGAAAGAGCAAAACAAATTGCTGCCGAAAAAGAAGTTAGTGCAAAACGCGCTGCTGCTGCTCAGGAAGCAAAAGCTGCATCAGAGACTGCTAATGCAGAAGAAACTGTTGAATCAACAGAAGAAAACAACGAAGAAACTCAAGCTTAACCTAACAGCGATATGCGTAAAAAAGACTGTTTCTATTTAGGCAAAATCGCAAAAAAATTTAGCTTTAAAGGGGAGGTATTGATTTATTTAGATACTGACGAACCTGAGTTATACGAAAATTTGGAATCAGTGTTCGTTGAATTCAACGGACAACTGGTTCCTTTTTTTATTACACACGCTTTTTTACATAAAAACGATTTTTTGAGAGTTCGGTTTGAAGATTGTGACTCTGAAGAAGAAGCTGATAGTTTACTTGGCTGCGAACTTTATTTGCCATTATCTATGTTACCGAAACTTGATGGCAATAAATTTTATTATCATGAAATCATCGGATTTGATGTATTTGACATCAACAAAAAATATATAGGAAAACTCAGCTCTATTAATGACAGTGCTTCACAACCTTTATTTATCATCGATTTGCATGGAATTGAAATTTTAATTCCTATGATTGATGCTTTTATCCATTTAGTAGACCGAAACAACAAAAAATTAATACTGGATATCCCTGAGGGATTAGTTGAGCTGTATTTATAAAATTTTGAATCCAAAATCATTAAGGTTGCTATTTTATATTATCATCTTTATTTCGTTTTTTAAAGGTTAGGTATGTTTCAATTTAAACAATTCACTATACAGCAGGATAAGTGTGCGATGAAGGTAGGTACGGATGGAGTAATATTAGGAGCATGGACACCGATAGACAATAATCCTTACAATGTGTTAGACATAGGATCAGGCACAGGACTATTAGCCTTAATGATGGCACAGCGCACAGGTGCAGAGCAGATAGATGGAGTAGAAATAGACGAAAACGCACATGAGCAAGCTGTAGAGAACTTTGAGAACAGCCCTTGGGGTGATAGACTATTCTGTTACCATGCCGATTTAGAGACCTTCGCTAATGAGATGGAAGAAGAGTATGATTTAATTATCTCTAATCCTCCTTTCTATAGTGAAGATTATCACACAAATGATAAGCAGAGAGATACTGCTCGCTTTCAGGATGCGATGCCTTTTGATTTATTAATTGAAGCAGTAGAATATTTCTTGTCTGAGAAAGGTGTCTTTAGTGTAATTATTCCTGCTAAAGAAGAAGAGACACTAATGCGATTAGCAGCCGAGTTTGGTATCTATCCATTCAAGGTAACTCGCGTTCGAGGGAACGAACAAGCTGAAATCAAACGTAGCTTAATTGCTTTTTCACGTCAATTAGTGGAAAAAATCCCCTTAGATGAGCTAACTATCGAAGTAGAGAGACATCAGTACACCCCAGCATTTGAGGCACTTGTGAGAGATTTTTATTTAAAATTATAAAAAAAATTACTTTTATTTTGTTTATTCCAAAATAAATTAATGATATTTGTACCAACGAAAACAAAGAAGAAAAAATGAATACAGTTTATACAATGATGATGACAATGATGATGTGGAGAAATCCGCAGGGCTTGTTATTTGCATAAACTTAAATTCTAAATAACATATATAAAGCCCTTGCAATAGCGAGGGCTTTTTTTTTACACCAAACCAAACAGTATATAATTAGATAAATATAAATACCATGATTTTCAATACTAACACAATGATGATGGCAATGATGATGATGAACATGATGATGTTCACGACGCCCTATTGCCTAAAGCCAACGAGTTAGTTATAATCTAAACAAAGAGATTAAAATACTTGAAGTCCTTTTGGCAATGCCGAAAGGACTTTTTTTATGCCCTTTACTCAGTAGGGGTTAAGTACTGAGAAAATAAAAAACGAGTAACTAAAACATTAAAAAATATAACCATGAGCAATCTAAATTTTTCAACACAAGCATTACACGCAGGACACAATGTACAATCTACAGCAGGAACAAGAGCTGTGCCTATCTATCAGACATCATCGTATGTATTCGAAAATGCTGATCATGCAGCAGGAGCTTTTAACCTGTCTATCCCAGCGTATATCTATACAAGATTAAACAACCCTACTAACGATATCTTAGAACAACGCTTAGCAGCACTTGAGGGAGGTATCGGAGCAGTGGTAACAGCATCAGGAGCATCTGCTATCTCTACAACGTTCTTAACATTATTAAAAGCAGGAGACCACATCGTATCATCTAATAGCTTATACGGAGGAACTTATAACTTATTTAATGTTACTCTTCCAAGATTCGGTATCAACACCACTTTCGTAGATCCATCTGATGTAGAGAACTTCAGAACAAATATTCAAGAGAACACAAAAGCAATATTCGTAGAGAGTTTAGGTAATCCGAAGTTAGACATCATTAACCTAAAAGCAGTAGCAAAGATTGCACAAGAGTTTAAAATACCTTTCATCGTAGATAACACTGTTGCCTCTCCTGCTCTACTTAACCCTATCGAATATGGAGCTAATATCGTAGTACACTCGCTGACTAAGTATATCACAGGTAATGGTACTTCTCTAGGTGGAGCGATTATCGATGCAGGGACATTTGATTGGTCAAGTGGTAGATTCCCAGAGTTCACAGAACCTTCTCCAGGATACCACGGACTAATATATCACCAAGCGTTAGGTAATGCCGCTTTCATTGCCAAAATCAGAGTAGAAGGATTAAGAGATTTAGGTGCTGCACTTAGCCCATTCAATGCCTTCCAAATCATCCAAGGATTAGAGACATTGTCTATCCGTATCCAAAAGCACAGTGAGAATGCTCTTGCATTAGCAGAGTGGTTAGAGAAACAAGATGCTGTAGCATGGGTAAACTATCCTGGTCTGAAGTCAAGCCCTTACCACGACTTAGCAAAAGAGTACTTGCCTAAAGGACAAAGTGGAGTGGTAACATTCGGATTGAAAAAAGGATTTGAAGCAGCGAAGACAGTAGCTAACGAGACAAAACTATTCTCACTACTTGCTAACATCGGAGATACTAAGTCATTAATCATTCACCCTGCTTCTACTACACACCAACAATTAAGTGTAGCTGAACAAAAAGCAACAGGAGTAGCACCTGACTTAATCAGACTATCTGTAGGAATAGAAAACATAGAAGACCTAAAAGCAGATTTAGCTAACGTATTTAAAACATTATAAGATGAGGACCCAAACAGACATACTAAAACACATTCCGATAGACCCACACACAGGAGCCATAGCTGTACCAATCTATCAGACAACGACATTCGCTCAAGAGGCACCAGGAGTAAACAAGGGATTTGACTACACTCGTACTAATAATCCTACTCGTCAAGCTTTAGAAGAATTAGTTGCTTCATTAGAGAACGGTGCGAAGGGCTTTGCCTTCGGAAGTGGACTTGCTGCAATAGATGCAGTATTCAAGACACTAAGCCAAGGAGACGAAGTAATAGCTGTAGCGAATATCTATGGTGGAACTTACAGACTACTGAATGAGGTGTATGCGAAGTTTGGGATAAAGGCTCATTATGTAGATACAACAGTAGCCGCTAATGTAGAGAAAGCAATCAATGACAAAACAAAATTGATATGGATAGAAAGTCCTACTAACCCTACACTGCGTATATCAGATATACAAGCTATCACGAGTATCGCTAAGCAACATAACGTATGGGTATGCGTAGATAACACCTTCGCTACCCCAATAGCGCAGAAGCCGTTAGACTTAGGAGCTGATATCGTGGTACACAGTGCTACGAAGTATATAGCAGGACATTCTGATGTAGTAGCAGGATTAGTAATAACCAAAACAGAAGAAATCGGAAAGGTCATTAAGTTTCACCAAAACTCAACAGGAGCTATACTAAGTCCCTTCGATAGCTTCTTAACCATCAGGGGTATTGAAACACTCTTGTTGAGATATAAAGGTTGCTCTGAGAATGCTGTCCAGATTGCAGAATACCTCAGCACGCATCCGAAGATAGACAAGATATATTATCTAGGATTAAAAAGTCATGAAGGATATGAACTTGCTAAGAGGCAACAAAAGTATTTCGGGGGCGTCATCAGCTTTGATCTAAAAGAGAATACGAGAGAAGCCGCCTTACAAGTCATACAGAGTTTAAAGCTCTTTACCCTAACAGAAGGTTTAGGAGGTATAAAGAGTTTGAGCAATTATCCCTTTGAGATGTCTCATGGCTCAGTACCTAAAGAGACTAAAATACAAGCTGGGATAACAGAAAGTCTAATACGACTATCTATAGGATTAGAAGAAACAGAAGATTTAATAGAAGATATCAAACAAGCATTAGCACAATAAATAACAATAGAATACCATGAGTCGCTTACAAGAAATAACAATCACTAATCACACACTACCAAACGGAAGTACACATACTTTTCACTTCACCTATCAGGTGGTGGGACAACCTTTACACAGTGCTCCTATCGTATTGGTTAACCATGCTTTGACAGGGAATAGTCAAGTAGCTGGAGACAACGGCTGGTGGAATAGTTTAGTGGGTTATGACAAAGTAATCGATCTCAACAAATACACAGTAATCGCTTTTGATATCCCTGGCAATGGTTTTAACCAACAAGAGAGACACCTCATCCAAGATTATAAAGTACTAACGACTAAAGTTATCGCTGAAGTGTTTTGGAAAGCCTTAGACCGATTACACGTAAGTCACCTTTACGCAATCATCGGAGGAAGCTTAGGAGGAAGTATCGCATGGGAGTTAGCTTTTATAAGACCGACGGCAGTAGATCATTTAATCCCTATCGCGACAAGTTGTAAAGCATCAGATTGGTTAATAGGTAATGCCTTAGTACAAGACAGCATACTGAACAACTCATCAAAGCCGATAGAAGACGCTCGTATGCATGCTATGCTACTCTACCGCACTCCTGCATCGCTCCAGCAGAAGTTCGCCAATGGGTATAAAGAAAGTGAAAACCAATATGCGATAGAGAGTTGGCTTAAATATCATGGGCAGACTTTAGAAAGTCGATTTAAGCTACAAGCTTACAAGCTAATGAATCACCTACTCAAAACAATAGGTCAAGAACAGACCCAAGATAGTCTAAAGGCTTTTGCTCAACTAACAAGTGCACAGATACACTGTATAGCAGTAGATACAGATTATATGTTCACAAACAAAGAACAAGAACAGACAGTCGCTTTATTAAAGGACTGTTGCAAACACATTACATACCAAGAGATTCAATCAATACACGGCCACGATGCCTTCTTAATTGAATACGAACAATTAAACAATTTATTAAAACCATTATTCTAAAATCAGCACATCATGAAAATAGTAAAGTTTGGAGGAAAGTCTCTTGCATCAGGGCAAGCTTTTGACAACGTAAACAATATCATTAAGAAAAAGGTAAACGAAGGGCCTATTACCATAGTAGTTTCTGCTATCGGAGATACAACAGATACCTTAGAGAATATATTAGACTTAGCAAAGACTAAACAAGATTATACAACTGCTTTTGAAGCATTCAAAAACAGAGCATACCACAACGAAGCAGATATACATACAGAAATAGAAGTATTGAGCAAATTATACGAAGGAGTTTCTTTAATTGAAGACTATGGGTTAAAAATTAAAGACCAAGTATTAGCACAAGGAGAATTAATATCAAGTAAGATATTAGCTGCTCAGTTAAATGCCAAAGGGATAAAAGCCATTGCTGTAGATAGCCGTCAATTCTTTATCACAGATAACAACTTCGGTAGTGCACAAGCATTAGATGAAGTATCGAAAAAGAAGACACAAGCTTACTTTGCTAACTTAGACAAAGGGACTATTGCAGTAGTAACAGGGTTTATCGGTGCAACTGAGAAGGGAGAAACGACTACGCTAGGTCGCAATGGTAGTAACTACTCAGCAGCTCTATTAGCTAATTTTATCCAAGCAGATGAATTGCAAAACTATACTCACGTAGACGGTATCTATACTGCTAATCCAGATTGGGTAAAGAACGCTCAAAAGATAGAAGAACTTCACTTCGATGAAGCAAATGAGTTAGCCAACTTCGGAGCTTCTATCTTACATGCTAAAACGATATTACCTCTGGTAGAAAACAATATTCCTCTGCGTATCTTGAATACATTAAACCCAGATAACAAAGGAACATTAATCTCTAACAAGACTACTGCTAAAGGAATCAAATCTCTTTCTGTACAGTCTAATGTTGCCTTAATACAGTTTGAAGGACGTGGATTATTAGGTATCGTAGGAGTTGATGCACGTGTATTTACAGCATTAGCGAATGAAGGAATTAGCGTAGGTGTTATCTCTCAAGGTTCTTCAGAACGTGGATTAGGTTTTATCGTAGAAGAGAAAGATGCTGATAAAGCAGCAGAAGCACTAAATAGAGAATTCTCTAATGATTTCTATACTCGTGATGTGAATAGTATCTCTATCATCCGAGATATAGCAGTGATTTCTATCATTGGTCAGAACCTAAGCACATTTGACAAGCCTTATGCAGCATTAGTAAAGAATAAGATCGTTCCTATTCTTTTCAACAATACGGTAACAGGAAAGAACGTAAGCTTAGTTGTTCGTAAAGAAGAAGCGAAGAAAGCATTAAATGTCATCCACGGGCAAATATTCGGTATCGCGAAGAAGATAAACATCGCTGTATTTGGACACGGATTAGTAGGAGGAACTTTAATCGACCAGATCTTACACTCAGCTCAATCTATAGAAGGCAAAAAGAATATAGCTCTTAACATCTTCGCCATTGGTAACTCTAAAAAAGTATTACTAAACGATGGAGGTATTAACTGTAACTGGAGAGAAGATCTAAAAGAAAAAAGTGTTGCTTATACTATTCAAGAGGTAATCGACTATGCGAATGCTAATCACTTAGAGAACCTAATAGCGATAGATAATACAGCTTCTGGAGAGTTTATCAAGAATTATATTCCGTTAGTAGAGAATGGTTTTGACCTTATCTCATCGAATAAGATAGCAAACACCATCTCTTATAGCTTCTACAAAGAGCTTCGTCAAACATTAAAGGCAAATCACAAAGAATATCTATACGAGACAAACGTAGGTGCAGGTTTACCATTGATTGATACGATTAAACTACTTCATTTATCAGGAGAAAATATCACGAAGATAAAAGGAGTGTTCTCAGGAAGTCTAAGCTATATATTCAATAACTACTCTATCCAAGACAGACCATTCAGTGAAGTGCTGAAAGAAGCGATAGAGAAAGGATATACAGAGCCAGACCCACGAGAAGACTTATCTGGTAATGATGTAGGACGTAAGTTATTAATTCTTGCTCGTGAGTTAGACCTACAAAACGAGTTCGAAGAAATTAATATCCAAAACTTAATTCCAACAGACTTACAAGCTGTGGATACACCAACGTTCTTAAACAATTTAGAGAAGCTAAACCCTTATTTCGATAAGATAAAACAAGGCTTAGCACCAGATACAGTACTTCGCTATGTAGGAGAACTATCAGGTGACTTACAAGAGGACAAAGGAGTATTAGAAACAAAGCTAATCGAAGTACCTACTAGCTCAGCATTAGGACAGTTAAAAGGTTCAGACAGTATATTCGAGATATACACAGAGAGCTACGGAGACAACCCTATCATTATCCAAGGAGCTGGAGCTGGAGCATCTGTTACAGCACGTGGAGTGTTTGGAGATATCTTAAGATTAGCTGATAAATAAATTGGTTAACAGTGGACAGTGAACAGTTTTTTGCCTTCGGCATTGTGCACACATAGTATATCAATGTAGAGACGGATTATTATCCGTGTCACCCAAGGTTCATCAAGTCTATTAAATCTTAAAACAGGTAACTGAAAACTGTGAACCGTTATAGTGTCCCACTTTATGCTACCATTTAATACTATAATAATCATATTAGATCATAATAGTCAATTATGTAAAAAGACTTTATACAAGCGACTACTTTTGATTTGTATTTGATATATAACTATTACCCAAAAACTAAAGACTAACACCGTTAACTGTCCACTGTGAACCGTTAACCGTAAACTAAATAAAGATGAATACAACTAACAATGAAGAAGGCTGTTGTTTTGAGACACAAGCCATAAGAACACAGACAGAGCGCTCCCAATACAATGAGCACTCTACACCACTATACCTAACCTCTAGCTTTGTCTTTGACGATGCAGAGAATATGCGTGCTGTATTTGCAGAAGAAATACAACGATACTCTTACTCTCGCTTTACTAACCCTAACCAAACAGAGCTGGTTGAGAAGATACGTATATTCGAAAAAGCAGAAGCAGGTTTTGCCTTTGCTACAGGTATGGCGGCTGTGTACTGTAGCTTGTTCCCATTATTAAAAACAGGTGATCACATTGTTTCTTGTTCTAATATTTTTGGTTCTACGAGAGGGTTATTCAGTAATACCTTTCCAGAGTGGGGAGTTGAGACGAGTTACTTTGACCTTAATCAAGTATATGATGTAGAGCGTTTAATCAAACCTAACACTAAGATACTATTTGCAGAAAGTCCTACTAACCCAGGAGTGGACGTATTAGACTTAGCCTACTTAGGAGAAATAGCAAAGAAACACAACCTTATTTTTATCGTTGACAATACCTTCGCTACACCCTACCTACAGAACCCTATTACCTTAGGAGCTCATATCGTAGTGCACTCTGCTACGAAGTTAATTGATGGACAAGGTAGAGCCTGTGGAGGAGTAACTGTAGGATATAAAAAATACATCCATAAGATATATCTGTTTGCCCGTACCATAGGTGCTAGTATCTCTCCATTTAATGCTTGGGTATTATCTAAGAGCTTAGAGACATTAGCTATACGAGTAGACAGACATTGTGAGAATGCCTTGACTATAGCAGAGTATTTAGAACAACACCCTGCAGTAGAGTTTATCAAATACCCTTTCTTGCCAAGTCATCCACAATACGAAATTGCTAAAAAACAAATGAAACAAGGGGGTAACATCATTGCCTTTGGGATTAAAGGAGGACTAGATACTGGTAGAACATTCTTAGATGCTTTACAGTTATGTAGTCGCACTGCTAATCTTGGAGATAGTAGAACTATCGTTACCCACCCTGCTTCTACCACACATAGTAAGGTTCCTGCAGAAGAAAAAGTAGCCACAGGTATTACAGACAACCTGATACGTCTATCTGTCGGTTTAGAGAATACAAAAGATATTATCCGTGACTTAGAACAAGCTTTAACTACTGCACAGTAAAACAAGTTCAAGACACTTCAAAAACATTGATTAAAAGAGAAAATTATGTCAACAACACTTATACATACTGATATCAGAAGCCTATTAAAACAAAGAACATTAGTACTCGATGGAGCAATGGGTACAATGCTTCAGGCTTACCGATTCTCAGAAGAAAACTTTAGAGGAGAGCGCTTTGCTGATTTTGCTCATCCTTTAAAAGGAAATAATGACTTGTTGTCTATAACTCAACCTGACGTTGTAAAAGAAGTACACAGACAATATCTTTTGGCAGGAGCTGATATTTTATCTACGAATACCTTCTCGGGTACTACCATTGCTATGGCAGATTATCACCTTGAAGATATAGTATACGAACTAAACTACCAATCGGCTAAGATAGCGCGAGAAGTAGCAGACGAAGTAGAAGCTTTAGACCCTAATAAACCTCGTTATGTAGCAGGAGCTATTGGACCAACGAATAAGACAGCGAGTCTATCTCCTGATGTAAATAATCCAGGATATCGTGCCATTACTTTTGAAGAATTGCGTATAGCGTATAAACAGCAAGCAGAAGCATTATTAGACGGTGGATGTGACTTACTATTAGTCGAGACTATATTCGACACCCTTAATGCTAAAGCAGCTTTATTCGCTATAGACGAGATACAAGCAGAACGAGGTATCGATATTCCAATTATGATTTCAGGTACGATAACTGATGCTTCGGGGCGTACCTTGTCAGGACAGACTGTTGAGGCTTTTCTGATTTCTATAGCCCATATCCCTTTATTGAGTATAGGGTTTAACTGTGCTTTAGGAGCAGAACAATTAGAACCGTATGTAAAACAACTGAGTCAACACGCAGCAGTGAATATTTCTGCTCACCCGAATGCTGGTTTACCAAATGCCTTTGGAGAATATGACCAAACACCAACAGAGATGAAAGAACTAATCGATAGCTTCTTGAGTCAAAACTTGGTACAGATTATTGGAGGTTGTTGTGGTACTACACCAGAGCATATTAAGTTAATTGCTCAGGCAGTAGCAGAACACAGTAAAGATAGACAGCCAAAGCAATACAACCTAAAGCCTGTGCTTGCATTATCTGGATTAGAACCACTATATGTAACTGCCGAGGCTAACTTTATCAACATAGGAGAGCGTACCAATGTTACAGGTTCTCGTAAGTTCCTACGTCTGATTAAAGAAGAGAAATTTGACGAAGCCTTAGCTGTTGCAAGAGAACAAGTAGAGGGTGGTGCTCAGGTTATAGACATTAATATGGATGAAGGACTGTTAGACGGTGTACACTGTATGACTAACTTCCTTAATCTTATAGCCTCTGAACCAGATATTGCGAAAGTTCCTATTATGATTGATAGTTCTAAATGGGAAATTATCGAAGCAGGACTACGCGTAGTACAAGGTAAAGCGATTGTGAACTCTATCAGCCTAAAAGAGGGAGAAGAGTTATTTACCGAACACGCTAAATTAATTAAACGCTATGGAGCTGCCACTGTAGTAATGGCATTCGACGAAAAAGGACAAGCAGATTCTTTAGAAAGACGTATAGAGATATGCCAACGTTCTTATGATATATTAGTCAACCAAGTGAACTTCGCACCTCAGGACATCATCTTTGACCCTAATATATTTCCTGTTGCGACAGGAATGGAAGAGCACAACAACAATGCTTTGGACTTCTTTAATGCCACCAAATGGATTAGAGAGAACCTTCCTTACGCCAATGTAAGTGGTGGTGTAAGTAATGTTTCTTTCTCGTTTAGAGGGAATAATAAAGTACGTGAAGCGATGCATGCAGCCTTCTTATATCATGCGATACAGCACGGTATGAATATGGGTATAGTGAATCCTGAGATGTTAGAAGTGTACGATGAGGTAGACAAGGATCTAATGAAACACGTAGAAGACGTGTTGCTAAATAGACGTGATGATGCGACTGAACGCCTACTTGACTTTGCCGAAAGTATTAAAAATGAAAGTGCTATTCAATCAACCGAAATCAAAGTAGAGGAATGGCGTTCAGGTAGTATCCAAGACCGACTAACACATGCATTAGTAAAAGGAATAGAAACTTACGTCATAGAAGATACAGAAGAAGCTCGCCTAAGCGTGCCTCAACCTATCCAAGTCATTGAACAATACCTAATGAATGGAATGAATGTAGTCGGAGACCTATTCGGAGCAGGTAAGATGTTCTTACCACAAGTAGTAAAGTCTGCACGTGTGATGAAGAAAGCTGTAGCCTATCTACTTCCGTTTATTGAAGAAAGTAAAAAACAGAATGCAGAAGCCTCTGTAGGTAATGCTGGTAAGATACTTATGGCCACTGTGAGAGGGGATGTACACGACATCGGTAAGAATATCGTAGCTGTGGTATTAGCTTGTAATAACTATGAGATTATAGACCTTGGGGTAATGGTTCCACCTGAGAAGATCATTGAGACAGCTATTAAAGAACAAGTGGATATCATCGGACTAAGTGGATTAATCACACCTTCTTTAGACGAGATGGTACACTTAGCTAAAGAATTAGACAAGGTCAATAGCAATATTCCAATCATGATTGGTGGGGCAACAACTTCACGTGTTCATACAGCCGTGAAGATAGCACCAGAGTACAAGAATTGTGTTGTACATGTACACGATGCCTCACGTTCAGTGACCATTGCTAATCAGTTATTACAAAAAGAAGTTGAAGCAACATTTAAAGATAACATCAAAGAAGAATATGATCAGCTAAGACGCGATTACTTAGGTAGAGCAAGAGACAAAAGCTATATCACAATAGAACAAGCAAGAGCAAACAAAGTCAAGATAGAATGGGATGCTAAAGACATTGTCAAACCCAACTTTATCGGTACGAAAACCTTAACAGTAGAATTAGACGAATTATTGCCATTTATAGATTGGGCACCGTTCTTCCGTTCTTGGCAGTTGTATGGTAAGTTCCCTCAGATATTAACCGATGAGGTAGTCGGACAGACAGCTACTCAAGTATATGATGATGCCTTGATTATGTTAGACAAGATTATTAATGAACGTTGGTTCGAAGCACGAGGTGTCTTAGGCATTTTCCCTGCAAATCAAGTTAATGATGATGATATCGAAGTCTACAATGAACAAGGAGAAACATTAGATAAGTTATTAACACTGCGTCAACAATCATTAAAGAATATCAAGGCTCCGAATATTGCCTTAGCAGACTTCGTTGCTCCAAAAGAAAGTGGATTAGAAGACTATATTGGTTTATTCGCTGTCTCAACAGGTTTTGGAGTAGATGAAATAGCAAAAGAATACGAAGATGACCTTGATGACTATAACGCTATTATGGTGAAGGCCTTAGCAGATCGTTTAGTAGAAGCCTTTGCAGAATATCTACACCGCCGTGTCCGCAAAGAGATTTGGGGATATGCTTCTGCAGAACGCCTTAGTAATGAAGAACTGATAAAAGAAGCATATCAAGGTATCAGACCTGCACCAGGATATCCTGCTTGTCCTGATCATTTAGAAAAAGGTACAATATGGAAACTCCTACAAGTCGAAGAACGAATAGGTGTTAGTCTAACAGAAAGTTATGCGATGTTCCCTGCTGCTGCAGTATCTGGTTACTACTTCGCCCACCCACAGAGTAGATACTTTGGGTTAGGTAAGATAGAACAAGATCAATTAGAAGATTATGCCAATAGAAGAAATATATCAATAGAAGAAGCTGAACGTTGGTTATCTCCCAACTTAGCACAAAATAATAAATTAACGACGAACGAATCATGAAAGTAACAGAACATATCCAAAAAGCAAACGGTAAAACACAATTCTCTTTTGAGATATTACCTCCCTTAAAAGGGCAAAATATTCAAGGAATATTTGACTCTATCGAACCGCTAATGGAGTTTGATCCTCCTTTCATAGACGTAACGTATCATCGAGAAGAATATGAGTACAAAGAAGCAGGCAACGGACTGTGGGAAAAAAGAACAGTTAGAAAAAGACCAGGAACTGTCGGCATTTGTTCGGCTATCCAAAATAGATTCAAGTTGGACGCCATACCGCACATCTTATGTGGAGGATTCACCAAAGAAGACACCGAAAACTTCCTCATAGACCTTGATTTCTTAGGTATTGATAATGTTGTAGCCCTTAGAGGTGATGCTGTGAAGAACGAAACTTACTTCAAACCAGAACCTAAAGGAAATAAGTATGCCTCTGAATTAGTCACTCAGATTGCAGAGCTTAACCAAGGTATCTACTTAAACCCTGAATTAGAGAACACCAGTAAAACTGACTTCTGTATTGGGGTAGCGGGCTACCCAGAGAAACACATGGAAGCACCTAACTTTGATACCGATCTAAAATATCTAAAACAAAAGATCGATAACGGAGCAGAATACATTGTTACTCAAATGTTTTTTGACAACAGTAAGTTCTTTGAGTTTGTGGACAAATGCAGAGCCATAGGTATTGATGTACCAATCATTCCAGGGTTAAAACCATTAGCTACCCTAAGCCAACTCAATCTGTTACCTCAACGCTTTAAAGTTGACTTACCAGATGATTTGGTCGCTGAGGTACTCAAAGCAAAAGACAACACTGCCATCCGTGAGATAGGAATTGAATGGTGTGCTCAGCAGTCAAAAGAACTTATCGCTGCAAGCATCCCTATCGTACACTACTACTCTATGGGTAAATCTGATAATATCATTAAGATTATCAGACAAGCAACTATATAATTTAACCAATATATACAACTAAAAAACAAACCTACTCTTCTTAAAGAAGAGTAGGTTTTGTAAAAATAATTCTTATAAATAATTAGATTTTTTGCAAACTTTTTCCTAAAATTCCAATTTGACTTTTACTAATAACATTTAAATCATTTTTGTTAACAGATTTAATGCTTTGCCATTGAGCAGGTATGATATCACCTGTATAATCGTTTTTAATGGTTTTTCCAGATTTAAAAGTTGCTGAATATTTAACTTCTCCATCATAATATTCTCCATTCAGACCATTAAGTGCATAGCTCATTTTCAAATTAGATGAAGGCAATGGCAAGCCAGTAGTTTCATCCTGCTCTGTAAAATCAATAGCACTACCACCTGTAGCAGCAAATACTACAATATAATAACCTGTTACATTACTACCTGCAGGATCTGTACCTATTAAATTTCCACTCGCATCAAATACTGCTGGAGTACTAAAAAGTGTCTGAATTACATAATCAGCTGTTTTAGTTTGAGATAACCATATAATCTCGTCATCTTCAGTAATTCCTCTCGTACCTAAAAGCTCCTGAGTAACAGTGTAATCAACTCCATCATATGTCAGAGTTCCGTCTCCCGAAGGTGGAATAAACTCAATAACTTCAAATGACACCTTATTACTTTCTACATCACCTTTTTTAGCAATTGCTGTATAGGTTCCCGGTGCTTCTGTCTTAAATGAAGTACCTGT
Organism: Myroides indicus; assembly: GCF_004364575.1. GTDB lineage: Bacteria > Bacteroidota > Bacteroidia > Flavobacteriales > Flavobacteriaceae > Flavobacterium > Flavobacterium indicum_A. The sequence goes on from NZ_SOAG01000007.1 coordinate 78,493, forward strand.
TATAGCTTTGTCATTTACATAAATCACAGCATCTGTAACCGGAAGATTCTTTTCATTCATTACAGTAAAAGATACTTCATCCCCCTCTGTGATAGTTCCTTCATTATCCAATTCTAAAACAAGTTTAGCTTCTGGTTCTGGATCAACGCCTTCTTTAGTTACTTTAACAGTTACAGCATTACTATCTTTAAACCCTTCTTTCTTTGCTACAACTTTGTATTCTCCCGCTGCATCAAATTTATGAGGGTTAGATATTTTATCAGAACCAATATAAAATTCTGCTCCTGATTCTACTTTATCACCTACCTTTACAGTAAAAGTAACTGATTCTCCTTCTTTAATTTCTTTCCTGTCTGCAGACAAGGATAGTGTCTTTTCGTCGCCGCCATTGCCACCATTGCCACTATCATCACTACTGCTACAAGAAACTCCGAATGTAGCCAATCCCGCTACAGCCAAAAACATAAATAATTTCTTCATAAACGTTTGCTTTAATTAGTTAATAATTGTTGTGCAATATAGAAACATTTTTTTAATCAACAAAAACTTTGGTTAAAATTTTCTTTAAAAAAAATACAAACAACTCATTATAAACATAAATCAATCAACAAAAAACAATTAGCCTTTCCATTAAACAACCAATACAATCAATTTTTACAGTATTCAAAAAAATAAAAGACAAAATATATCACGCTAAGATCCGGTTGCTCTTATATATTTATCAAAAGGAAACAAATATACAGGCACTATAATATATCTACATTTCTGAAACAAAAAAAGCAAATCATTATTTTTTCTTATATTTACTCAAAATAAATACATACAAACACCATGAAACTAAAGGAATATGAAAGTAATGAACTAATTGATAAATTGCCCAAGCATTTAAAACAATTTATCAAACCGCAAAATTATGAGGATTACACTCCTATTAATCAAGCAGTTTGGAGATATGTTATGCGGAAAAATGTAGATTATCTTTCCAAAGTTGCTCATAATTCTTATCTAGACGGACTTAAAAAAACAGGAATATCTATAGAGAACATTCCAAGTATGTATGGGATGAACCGAATTCTTAAAGAAATAGGATGGGCTGCTGTTGCTGTTGACGGATTTATTCCTCCCAACGCTTTTATGGAATTTCAAGCTTATAAAGTATTAGTTATTGCGTCAGATATTCGACAATTAGAAAATATAGAATATACTCCGGCTCCAGATATAATTCACGAAGGAGCGGGACATGCCCCCATTATAGCCAATCCTGAATATGCAGAATACCTCAGACGCTTTGGCGAAATTGGCTGTAAAGCTATTTCTTCTGCCAGAGATTACGAAATATATGAAGCCATTCGCCTGTTATCAATACTAAAAGAAGCAGAAGGTGTAGATCCCGAAGAAATTCAAAAAGCACAAGATCAGGTTGATTATCTTCAGCAAAATACGGGCGAGCCCTCAGAAATGGCTTTAATCAGAAATCTACATTGGTGGACCGTTGAGTACGGATTGATAGGTACAGTTGAAAATCCAAAAATATATGGTGCAGGTTTGCTTTCTTCGATTGGAGAAAGTACATGGTGTATGACAGATAACGTTAAAAAACTGCCTTATACTATAGATGCGGCTCTACAAGAATTTGACATCACAAAACCGCAGCCCCAATTATTTGTAACGCCTGATTTTGCCTATCTCAACGAGGTTTTAGAAAATTTTGCTAATAAAATGGCTTTGCGAACCGGAAAATTAGAAGGCGTTAAAAAACTAATTCACTCCAATGCTTTAGGAACAATTGAGTTAAATACAGGATTGCAGATTTCTGGTGTTTTTACGAATGTAATTGAAAGCGAAGGAAAGCCAGTATATATTCAAACTACCGGAAAAACTGCTTTAGCCTATAGAGAAAAGGAATTGGTAGGGCATAGCACAAAAACACATGCAGATGGATACGGAACGGTAATCGGCAAATTGAAAGGCATTAATCTTGCTATTGAGGACATGAGTCCAAAAGACTTAAAAGCCTATTCCATATATGAAGATAAACACGTAGATCTGGAATTTGAGGGAGACATTATAGTATCGGGAACTATTATTACGGGAACCCGCAATATTCAGGGAAAAATTATATTAATCAGCTTTAAAGACTGCACCGTAAAACACGGTAATGAAATATTATTCCGACCTGAATGGGGAATATACGATATGGCGGTAGGAGCAAAAATCGTATCGGCTTTTTCCGGACCCGCTGATTACAATAGCTTTGACTTAATTAACCACATTCCTTCTTCAAAAACCATTAAAGCTAAACGAGACGAACGCAAATTAAAACTAGAAAATCTATACGCAGATATCAGAGCATACCGAGAAGATAACAAAGACATTAATTTAGAGAAAGTACTAAACTTGTTAATTACGGAATACCCCGCAGACTGGCTGCTTTCTGTTGAAATTTTAGAATTGGCAAAAAGAGATAATAAAACGGAGCTATATAAAAATGCATTCGATCACTTGACAGTACTTCAATCCAACAGACCTGAAGTCGCTCATCTGATAAAAGATGGCATTAACATCATTAATATGTAATTCAATCAAAATATCCTTAAAAAGCTCACCTTTGTAACAAGATGAGCTTTTTCTTATTTCTTTATCTGAAACTCATAAAAGGATATTTCTCCAATAAAAAATCAATTTTTTCTATTAGTGTATCTAAAAAATTCAAGTGCTGTGTTGCAGTAGGATTAAAAGGGCGGTGATTTAGACCTTTCTGAACTTCATCTACTTTTTTCATGACAGAAATGGAATCCTCAGCAATGCAGTTTTCCACAAACTTTTCCCAGATATAATCAATCGCAATCTCATTGGGATGCAGCATATCTGCTTTATAAAATCGATAATCCCTTAACTCATCCATCATAATTTCGTACGATGGAAAATAAAAAAGTTCTGTACCCTTTAACTGCTCCAAAACATCCTGCATTGCCGCATGCAATAAGGCTTTACTTCGTTGATTTTCTACAATACCATCTTTAATATGCCGTACCGGAGATAAAGTAAACATAATTTGAATGTTAGGATTAAGCTCTTTTACTAAATAGATAATTCTCAAGTAACTTTCTACGATCTCATCATAGTTCAACAAGCGTTTAACAAATTCTGACTGAGGCACTTTATGACAATTAGCTACTATCTCTCCAGTTTGACAGTATTCATACACCCAAGCTGCTCCAAAAGTTAAAATCAGTAACGAAGATTCTTTTAAAGCTGCTTGCAGATCAAATAGCTTAATATTAAGTTTAGTAATTATATCTTCCTCTTCTAATTCATTCATATCTGAATGAACAGCAAAACAACTCCATATCTCATTATGACAAAATACGTCCTTCTCAGAAAACTCATATCCAGAATAAGCGTACTCTACTATCTGCTCAATTGCTTTGGGATGAAAAAGTATGCCAAACGGATTGACAACATTTTGAAATTGAAATTGCTTAAACTTCTTTCCTATATTAACAGCAAAACACGAACCTAAAGACAAAACCTTATCTTCATAAGTCAGCTGCTTGGGTAATTTGGATATAGGAACAACAGTACTGAATTTCATATTTGAATTTTATTTCCTTTAAAATTAAAAAAGATTCTCAGACGAGAACCTTTTTTATAATCACAATCTATTTTAAATAATCTTTTGCATGAGCGACTGCTTCTGCAATTCCAGCCGGATTTTTACCTCCTGCAGTTGCAAAAAAAGGCTGACCTCCTCCGCCGCCCTGAATATATTTTCCCAACTCTCGGACTATTTGTCCGGCGTTGAGTCCTTTTTGTTCTACAACTTCCTTAGAAACATAACAGGTCAACATCGGTTTATCATTACTTACACTGCCTAATAATACATATAAATTAGAATATTCATTTCCCAACTCATAAACTAAATCTTTAGCGCCTGCCGGATCCAAATCCACCTCAACCGCTAAAAACAAAATACCGTTTATCTCTTCAATCTTTTCTTTCAGCTCTCCTTTTATATTTTTCGCCTTTTCTTTTAGCAAATATTCTACCTGCTTTTTAAGCTTAGCATTTTCATCTTGTAAAGAAACCACTGTTTTAATCGTATCCTGCGGATTTTTTAGAATCGCTTTCAGTTCTTTTAAAATTTCTTCTTGATTTTTATAAAAATCTTCTGCTGCTTTGTTGGTAATCGCCTCAATACGGCGAATTCCGGCTGCTACAGCACCTTCACTCACAATCTTAAACTGCCAGATATCAGCTGTATTTGGAACATGTGTTCCTCCGCAAAGCTCTGCACTTTCTCCAAAGCGAATCATTCTCACCTCATCGCCGTATTTTTCTCCAAACAAAGCCATTGCCCCTTCTTCAATCGCCTGATTAAAAGGAATGTTTCTCCTTTCCACCAATGGTAGCTGTTCGTGAATACGATCGTTTACAAAATCCTCCACTGCTTGTAATTCTTCATCTGAAACTTTAGCAAAATGTGAAAAATCAAACCGCAAATGCGTTGGAGCGACTAATGATCCCTTTTGTTCTACATGCGTTCCCAATACTGTGCGCAAAGCCTGATGCAGTAAGTGCGTCGCTGAGTGATTTGCCATAGACTGTTTGCGGGCATCAGTATCTACCTTTGCGACTAATTTAGCCTCCAGATTAGAAGGCAGCTTTTTAACAATATGCAGAATTAAATTATTTTCTTTTTTGGTATCAATAATTTCTACCGTTTCATTAGCAGAAATCAACAGTCCTCTGTCTCCAACCTGCCCTCCTCCTTCCGGATAAAAAGGCGTTGCATCCAAAACAAGCTGAAACAATTTACCGTCTTTTTTACTGTCTATTTTTCTATATCGCGTAATTTTAACCTCATTTTCAAGCTGATCGTAACCTACAAATGTTTCTACATTACCTCCGACAAGAATAGTCCAGTCATCAGTCGATACTTCTGAAGCCACTCTCGACCTGTTTTTTTGTTCAGCCATTGCATCTTCAAAACCCTTTTCATCCAATTCCAATCCTCTTTCTCTTAAAATCAAGGCGGTCAAATCAATGGGAAATCCAAAAGTATCATATAATTCAAAAGCCTTTGTTCCTGAAACGACTTTACCTTGCGTCTCATCAATCACGTTATCCAGCAAATGCAATCCTTGCTCCAGCGTTCTCAAAAACGAAGCTTCTTCTTCTTTAATAACATTTTTTACTAAATCTTTTTGAGCTGTAATTTCCGGGAAAAAATCTCCCATTTGCTCACTTAATACCTCTACTAATTCATAAATAAAAGGTTCTTTTTTATCCAAAAATGTAAAAGCATATCTAATTGCTCTGCGCAAAATACGTCTAATCACGTAGCCCGCACCGTTGTTGGAAGGAAGTTGTCCGTCAGCAATAGCAAACGCTACCGCCCGAACGTGGTCAATAACAACCCGCACTGCTATATTTACTTTTTCTTCTTCTTCATTGTTTGCTTTTACCGTGTATTTAGCTCCCGTCAATTGGGATACTTTGGCAATTAAAGGCGTAAAAACGTCTGTATCGTAGTTAGATTGAACGCCTTGTAAAACCATGCAAAGCCTTTCAAATCCCATTCCTGTATCCACGTGTTGCGCCGGCAGTTTTTCAAGCGAACCATCTGCTTTTCGGTTAAATTCCATAAATACATTATTCCATATCTCCACTACTTGGGGATGGTCTGCATTTACCAAATCTCGTCCCGGTATTTCTGCTTTTTCTTCTTCTGAGCGGATATCTACGTGAATTTCCGAACAAGGTCCGCACGGTCCCTGATCTCCCATTTCCCAAAAATTATCCTTTTTATTGCCTAAAAGAATTCTGTCTTCTCCGATTAGCTCTTTCCAGATATCATAGGCTTCCTGATCAAAAGGAACATTTTCTTCCTTGCTTCCTTCAAAAACAGTTACATACAATATATTTTTAGGTATTTTATAAACTTCTGTCAGCAACTCCCATGCCCAGTTAATCGCTTCCTTTTTAAAATAATCTCCAAAGCTCCAGTTTCCAAGCATTTCAAACATCGTATGGTGATAGGTATCAATCCCCACTTCTTCCAAATCGTTGTGTTTTCCTGATACGCGAAGACATTTTTGAGTGTCGGCAATCCGCTTGCTCTTCGGTGTGGCATTTCCTAAAAAATACTCTTTAAACTGAGCCATCCCCGAGTTATTAAACATTAAAGTCGGATCGTTCTTTAAAACAATCGGAGCAGAAGGTACTATCAGGTGTTTGCGTTCTTCAAAAAAACTTAAAAACTTCTGACGAATTTCTTGTGATTTCATATCCTTTGGAAACTTTATTATCTTTTCAAATTATCAGTTTTTCATTTCTCTTTTTGTTAAATAACAGCTAAATCAGCTATCAAATAAGCAAATACAACATTTTATACTTTTTAAAAATGGGAGACAACCAAAAACATTTTTTACATTTGTTGTCTGGCAATTTTTTACACTGATAAAACATTAAAAATTTTCAGTGCAAAAATAGTGTTTTTAAAATTATGGCTAAGGTAAAATATTATTACGATCCGGAAAAATTAGCGTTCCTCAAAATTCGCCCAAGATATTCTAAACGGATTTCTAATATTATCCTGTTTATATTATCTTCTGCTGTTTTCGGTATTCTGACTTTATTTTTTTTAATTAATACTGATATTTTGGAAACCCCCAAAGAAAAAATACAGTCCAGAGAACTCACGGAATTCAAAACCAACTATCTGCTCCTAAACAAAAAAATCGACTTAATCGCGGAGGTATTGGACGAGTTAGAGGTGAGAGACAATGATATTTACCGGGCATATTTTAACACCGCTCCAATTCCGGAAGAACAGCGAAAATCGGGCTTAGGGGGAATTAATCGCTATAAATCATTTAAAGGGTTAAGTAATGAGGCTCTACTTACCACAACTAATGAGAAAGTAGACGAAATTGCTAAACAAACAGCTATTCAGTCGAGATCGTTAGATGACATTATAGAATTGGCAAAGGGAAAAGAAAAGTTTTTAGCTTCTATTCCGGCAATTCAACCCATTAAAAACGAAAATCTAAAACACATGGCTTCGGGCTATGGTTATCGCAGCGATCCCTTTACGAAAATCAAAAAATTTCACGCCGGAATGGATTTCTCTACTGACGTAGGAACTCCTATTTATGCTACCGGCGACGGCAAGGTTATCAGAGCTAATAATCGTTTATCCGGATATGGAAATTTAATTGAAATAGATCATGGATACGGATACCTTACCCGCTATGCTCATTTAAGCAAATACAACGTTAAACAAGGACAAACGGTAAAACGCGGAGATATCATTGGATATTCAGGAAGCACAGGAAGAAGTTCTGGTCCGCATTTACATTACGAAGTTCACTATCAGGGGAACGTAGTTAATCCGATTAATTATTATTACGGCGAAATTTCTGCCAAAGAGTTTGAATTACTATCGCAGGAAGCTAACCAAGAAAATCAATCTTTAGACTAATGGAGCTAAATTTACCAGATAAACGATATTACAGCATAGGCGAACTCGCCAAAGCTTTTGATGTAAACACATCTCTTTTGCGGTTTTGGGAAAAAGAATTTGATATTTTAAAACCCAAAAAAAACGCAAAAGGAAACAGAATGTTTACTCCTCAGGATGTCAAAAATCTATCGCTGATTTATCACTTGGTCAAAGAAAGAGGCTTTACACTGGATGGTGCAAAGGAATATTTGAAAAACAAACCCAAAGAATCTGTCGATAATTTCGAAATAATCCGTAAATTAGAATCTATAAAACAAACCTTAATTAACATTAAAAAAGAACTTTAATAACTTAATATCTATGAAAAAAACACTTCCTATCATTATTGTAATTGCTGTATTAATCGGCGGTTACTTTTTGCTAAGCATGAATTATCAAAACTCGGCTTTACAGTACAAACAAAATGTTGACAAATCGTGGGCAGATGTTGAAGGAGCCTATCAAAGAAGAAGTGATTTAATCGGCAATCTTGTAAATACTGTAAAAGGAGCTGCTGACTTTGAAAAATCCACTTTAGAAGCTGTAGTAAACGCTCGTGCAAAAGCTACCCAAACAACGATTGATCCGGCTAATCTTACTCCCGAAAAATTAGCTGAATTTCAACAAGCACAATCCGGCGTATCCAGTGCTTTAGGAAGACTATTAGTAACAGTGGAAAAATATCCTGATTTAAAAACGAATCAAAACTTTTTAAAATTGCAGGACGAATTAGCAAGTACAGAAAATCAAATATTAACTCAACGTACTCGTTTTAATCAATCTGTAGAAACCTATAATGGATATGTTTTAAAAATGCCCAACAAGTTTTTCCTGGGCAACTATCCTGAAAAACCTTTCTTTAAATCAGATTCTGGAGCAGAAAAAGCACCCGAAGTTCAATTTTAAAAAAACTTAAATCATAACCATGGATCATTTCTTATCCCCGTCAGAAGAACAAGAAATTGTTAATGCTATTATTCAAGCCGAAAAAAACACTTCGGGAGAAATTCGCGTTCACATTGAGCAAAGATCTGACCTGGATGCTTATGAAAGAGCAAAAAAAGTATTTTTTGAGCTGGAGATGCAAAAGACAAAAGAACGCAACGGCGTATTATTTTACGTCTGCCTAAACCCTAAGTCTTTTGTAATTTTAGGTGATGAAAAGATAGATCAGGTAGTAAAAACCGAGAACTTTTGGGAAGGAACGAAAGAACTGATTATAAACCACTTTAAAAACAAAATGTACAAAGACGGACTTGTTTATGGCATTTTAAAAGCCGGAAAAAAACTTCAGGAGTTTTTTCCGGCACAAAAAGATAATAGAGATGAATTATCCAACGAAATTTCTAAAGCCTAAAATATGAGCCAACTATTTCAAAAATTTTTAAAGTTGCTCATATTCTGGGTTTTCTTATTACTTTCTCAGTTCAATTATGCACAGTTTGATATTCCGGCAAAACCGAAAGAACAAAAACAAACCAGCGTATATGATTATGCCAATATTTTGGAAGAAAATCAGCGCAAAAGTATTGAACGAAAGTTAATCAACTATGCTGATACTACTTCCACTCAAATTGTTTTGATTACTATTCCATCGCTAAAAGGCGAAAATATTGGTCTTTTAGGTCCAAAATGGGGTCATGAATGGGGAATCGGTCAAAAGGGAAAAGACAACGGTATTGTAATACTTTTTGCCGGACAGGAAAAACAAATCGGAATTTATCCCGGCTATGGTATTGAGAGTAAAATAACTGCTGGTCAAGGGGGTGAAATTATTAGAAACGTCATTATTCCGGAATTTAAAAAGGGCGATTACTACAAGGGTTTTGACAAAGGAACTGATGCAATTATTTCTATGTTATCAGGTACGTATCAGTCCGATGGTTCTAGAATATCAGGTGATAACGAGATAGGCGGATTAGTTTGCTTTTTCTTCTTTATATTTATTTTTGTCCTTATTATGTTGTCTAAAAAGAACAACAAAGGTGGAAAAAACGGTGGACGAAACGGAGGTTTTTCTACACTTGCCGATATGATTATATTAAGCAGTCTGGGCAGAAATAGCTCTTGGGGTAGCGGTGGCGGATGGAACTCCGGCGGTGGTTTTGGAAGTGGCGGCGGATTTGGCGGCGGCTTCGGAGGAGGGGGTTTTTCCGGAGGAGGATCAAGTGGAAGCTGGTAGTAAATCATAAATAAAACACGGTTATTTGTACAGATAACCGTGTTTTTTTAATAGGTAGTACATCGCGTGTAAGAGTGAAAATTAAAAAAATCAGTATTTACCTATTATTCTTTATAACAATACACAGTAGAATTTCCTTCTTTTTTTGATAAACCAAAATTTAGAGGTTGTTTTAATAATCTTCCTTATCGTATAATTTTCATCAATTAGTCTTAAATGTAATTTATAAGAAAGTTCTTCCAAATAAATGACTTTCTGATTAGCATTAATAGCTTCATCTAATTTAAGCAAAAAATCACTATATTCTTTTTCCAGATTACTTTCCCTCACATCCATTTTCGCAACAGTTTTCATGATCTCAGTTGGTTTTTTGAAATTCTCTTATTTCTAAAATGTATCCCTTGTTTTAAAATTAACATTAAGTAGTATTAACAAATATATTTTATAAATACATGGAACAACATTCAAAAAATGATAGTATATCATTTATAAAAAGAAATATATTCTTTATAGTGATAATTTACTATATTTGACTAACTGAATATATAAGAATATGAGTGTTGTAAGCAAAATTAAGAGATATAGAGAAGCCCGAAATTTTACTCAAAATTACATGGCAGAACAATTGGATATATCACAAAATACATACTCAAAAATAGAAAGTGGAACTATAAAGCTAACTGTAGACAGACTTGAACAAATATCTGATCTTCTAAATGTTCCTATTGAGGATATTTTATCGTCTTCTGACGACCAGCACTTTAATTTTCACAACAGCACTATAGAGAAATTCTACGGTTATATTGAGAATATTCAGGAAGATAATAAAGAACTTTTGAATACTACAATTCAAATACTCAACGAGCAGATTAATTATCTGCGCAAAGAAAACGAAAACCTAATTGCAATTATTTCTAAGAATAACCGCGATTAACGAGTTACCCATTAAAAATAAACAAAAAAACCATTAATTAAAATTAATGGTTTTTTTAACATTACATATTTGTAACAGTAGCATTTAATACAGTGCCCTCAGAAGTACTTGTTTTAACCACTTTACCATTTTCAATGATTTCTGCTTTCAATTTACCAGGTTTATCATCCGTTGTAAATCCTACTGCTCCTGCGGAAATTCCTCCTTTTGATTTTACCTGCGTTTCCCAAGAACTCTTATTTACATCTGAATAGGTCTCATTACTCCCATCTGCTTTTGCTACTATAATCATCTCTATATTAGCATTCTCTGATCCTGTAAACTTAACTGTATAAGTTTTCTCAGAATCACCACCATTATTATCATCACTTTTACTACAAGATACTCCTAAAAGAGTAGAAGTAAACAATAAGGCTACTAAAATTTTTTTCATAAAAATTGTTTTAAATTATATTAATAAAAAACAAATTTAATCTTTTTTTACAATAAACAACATAAATAAAAACAGAATCTACATTCTCATTATTCTTCCCCCTACTCTGTTTGCTCTCATTTTTGAATCTTTCCCTCCAAACTCATTTAGCTTATAGATTAATGAAAACATTATGTACCGCTTTAAAACCAAGCTTTCCTGATCGACAATTTGGGTAGGGTCAATAGTTCTTGTAGAACTTGTATTTTGATTTAGCACATCGTAAACTTTAACCCGGGCTCTCATCTTTTTATCTAAAAATTCATATGCCAGACTCAAATTCCACATGTAAAAAGAGCGTTGATATCCTTTTGCAATCTGAGAATTATAGCTATATCCAAAATCATTTCCTAAAATTACATTTGAAGGCCAATAGGTAGTTGTTTGAAGGTTAAAATTGTGTACAAAATTAGTTGCTTTATCAACCGTAAAATTATTGTATTTTGAAGTATAACTGCTATAATTATACGAAGGTCGAACAGTTAAAAATTCTCCGTAATCATAATTTAAATAAACTCTGGGTGAAATAGAACTGGATTTAGAATCATACATGGCTCCGTCAATATATCCTTTTGAAACAGATTGATTAAACCTTGCTCCAAAGCCAATTCTCAAAACGTGTTCTTCCCATTTATAATTTTTATACCAATCTCCGCCTAAAGACCAGTTATAACTTCCTGATATATTTTTAAAGGTTGAAATACTTTTCATATCATCGTCATACTCCACAGAACTGGTAACTTGATTGTTAAAAACAGACGCAGAAATATTTAGGTTATATCCTTCTCTTTTCTCAAAATCATACGATCGAAAACTGGTTTGAATTCCGTGTGTTCCAGTTGGTTTTAAATCAGGATTCCCTACAATTGTATTAAGCGGATTAGAAATATCTGTAATATCCAATAACTGACTTGCGCTTTGATAAGATACATTGTAATTATATGAAAGCCATAGGAATTTTTGTTTATCTATTCTATAATTAAAAAATAAAGTGGCAGAAGGATCCATATAATATTTATCTAAACTATAATTCTGATTAAAATATTCTGCTGTAGCTGAGTTTTTTACAATATTTAAATCAGTGCTTGCACTTACAAAAAACTTTTTGTGTATATAAGTAAGCTTTGTAAAAGGTGCTATCTTATTTTGTGTAGTATTAAATTTATTGGTTTCCAATTTATTGATTTCAGAATACATTTGCGAAGTTTCGTCAAAATCAAACACCTGTAAATCTTCTATATTTTGTCCTCTTGTCCACTTGGCTCCTATTCCCAGTGCTAAAGAATCCGTTATTGGCTGATTATACTCTGCGTCAACTGTATAGTTATCGGAATGTGATTTGTTGTTTTTAAACTGCCTTCTGACATCATTCTCTTTTTCGGACTGATAAAATCTGGTTTCAGACTCATACAGTGTTTCGTTATCTTTAGTACTGTTGGAATTACTAAAGCCTAAAGTCAAAAACTGTCCGTCTTTTTTAAACTTTCGAGTATATCGGATAGTATTTCCAAAGTCAAAGCTTTTCCCTTCAGTTCTGGACTGTACTTCGCTATCATTCAACAATACTCCTTCCGCATCTGTTGAGACCTGATTGGATTCATTAAATGAATGATTGTGATTTTCAGAAAACTGAGGCGTGATGTATAATGCGTCTTTTTCTCCTATATAGTCAATCGTAAAATTAGCTCGGTGTCCTTCTGACTCATTCTCAGAAACAGACGTAGCCTGATTATTAAACTCCCCGGAGGGCAAAAACTTAACAATCGCAGAATTATTCCAGTTTTCTGTTTCTGCCTTATTGTAATTATAGCTTCCGTTTATTTTTAATTTATCCGTAAAATCATCGCCGTAATTCAATCCTAATATTCTGGACTCAGTGATTCCTCCTCTTGAATTTTTACCGGACTGCATGTTATCAAAAATATCATCCATTGAAAATCCAATCGCATTGATATTATTAGCAGAACCTATTACGCTTATTTTTCTGGCATTATTAAAATAATTTAAAAACAAACTGCTTTCATATCGGTCGTTAGTTCCATATCCGCCAGAAATCTTTCCAAAATACCCTTTATTTTTATCTTCATCGATCGTAATATTAATGCTGGCATCATTTGAAGTTGAACGCTCACCTGTAAATTTCTGTTTTTTGCTTTTTTTGTCGGTTACCTGTACCTTATTAATTATTTCTGACGGAATATTTTCTAATGCAATCTGACCGTCTTCTCCAAAAAAAGGCTTTCCATTAACCAGAATTTCACTGACCTGCTTTCCGTTAATACTTATCTTCTTTTCTTCGTCGATCTGTATTCCAGGCAGTTGTTTTAGAAGCTCTTCCAAATTTGCATCCGGACGTACTTTAAACGAAGAAGCATTAAACTCCAACGTATCTTTTTTAATACGGATTGGCGGTACTTCAGCAGTGATAACAAGCTCATCCAGATTAGTAGATAAATCTTGTAAAATTAAATTACCAAAATCAACAGAACTATCTAAACCCTCGTCAAAATATTTGGTATACTCTCTGTATCCCAGCATAGAAATTTTTAAAACGACGGGATCAGTTCGTTTTTTGACTTTCAATTCAAAAACCCCCTTAACATCCGTCATCGTATATTCTATTAAAGTAGAGTCTTTCGCTTTTGACAAATAAACTGTAGCAGACTCTATCGGTTGCTTTAAAGAGTTTATGGCACTACCTTTTAAGATTACATCATTTTGTGCAGCAACACTTAGAGTAAAAAAGACAAAAATATATACAATTAAATTTTTCATTATAAAAAAGCGATCAGTGTATAAATACAAAGATCGCATTATTATTATTTTTGACGGAAAAAAATATCGATTGGCACTCCTTCAAAATCATATATTTCACGAAGCTTATTCTCGACAAATCTTTTATATGGATCTTTAATATATTGTGGCAAATTTGCAAAAAACACAAACTGAGGCGTAGGTGTTGGCAACTGCATGCAATATTTAATTTTAATATATTTCCCTTTAATTGCCGGAGGAGGTGTACTTTCTATAATCGGCAACATGGTTTCATTAAATTTTGAAGTAGGAATTCTCTGCTTTCTGTTTTCAAAAACCTTTACTGCCACTTCCAACGCTTTTAATAAGCGTTGTTTAGTAACTGTTGAGGTAAATATAATCGGAACATCTGTAAAAGGAGCTATTTCTTCGCGAATCTTGTTTTCAAACTGAACTGCCGTCATTGTTTCCTTATCAATCAAATCCCATTTATTGACAAGGATAACCACTCCTTTTCTATTCTTTTCTGCCAGCCAAAATATATTTTGATCCTGTCCCTCAAATCCTCGAGTAGCGTCAACCATCAGAATACACACATCACTATGTTCAATAGCGCGAATGGAACGCATAACAGAATAAAACTCTAAATCTTCTTTTACTTTTGCTTTCCTTCTGATTCCGGCAGTATCTACCAGATTAAAATCAAAACCAAACTGATTAAATCTCGTATCAATTGCATCTCTTGTTGTACCCGCAATATCTGTCACAATGTAGCGGTCTTCGCCTATCAACGCATTAATAAAGCTTGATTTTCCCGCATTCGGTCGTCCAACTACTGCAAATCTCGGAAGCTCTTCCTCTTCTGTTTGTTCTATTTCCTCAGGTAAAGCAGCTACTACTGCATCCAGCAGATCTCCCGTTCCGCTACCGCTCATTCCTGCAATAGGAAATATTTCTCCCAAACCTAAATTATAAAACTCATAGGTGTCATCCATTCTGTTTCCGCTGTCAACTTTATTAACAGCTAAAAACACAGGTTTTGTTTCCTTGCGCAATAACTTAGCGACCTCTTCATCCATTGGGTTAATACCTTCTTCAACATCTACAACAAAAACAATAACGTCAGATTCATCAATTGCCAATTCAACCTGACGGCGAATTTCGGACTCAAAAATATCTTCTGATCCTTTTACATACCCTCCGGTATCTATTACCGAAAACTCTCTCCCGTTCCACTCCGACTTACCGTAGTTTCTATCTCTTGTAACCCCGCTGACTGAATCAACAATAGCATCTCTTCTTTGAATCAATCTATTAAAAAACGTTGATTTTCCTACATTTGGTCTTCCAACTATGGCAACTATACTACTCATACTTATTTTAAATATGTCGCAAAGTTAGTATTTCAATGCGATTTTTTATTTTTTTATTTTACTATTTCTTCTGATTGTATCCAAAGCGTCGCAATTGATAATCATTATTTCTCCAGTCCTTATTGACTTTTACAAAAAGTTCCAAATGCACTTTTTTCAAAAAAAACTGTTCCATTTCTTCTCTTGCCGCTATTCCAACTTTTTTTAAGGCAGAACCTTTATGTCCGATAATAATCCCTTTTTGACTATCTCTCTCAACCATAATTACCGATTTGATACGGATAATATCTTCCGCTTCTGTAAACTCTTCTGTTTCTACTTCTACCGCATAAGGAACTTCTTTATCATAATTTAAAAGGATTTTTTCTCGTATAATTTCATTTACAAAAAATCGCTCCGGTTTATCTGTCAGCGCATCTTTTGGATAATAGGGCGGACATTCCGGCAACAACTCTAAAATCCGATCAAAAACAGTTTGTGTATTAAATTTTTCTAGTGCCGAAATAGGATATATCTCTGCATTTGGTACTTTTAATGACCACAATTCAACTTGTTCTTCTAATTGTACCTGATTAGACCTGTCTATTTTATTCAGCAATAAAATTACCGGAACTTTAGCATTTGTTATTTTATTAAAAAAATCTTCATCCTTTAACTCTTTTTCTCCAACCTCCACCATATACACTAAAATATCAGCATCTTCAAATGCAGATTTTACAAACCCCATCATGGATTCCTGTAATTCATAAGCAGGTTTTATAACTCCCGGTGTATCTGAAAACACAATCTGGTAATTATCTGTATTGACAATTCCTAAGATACGATGTCTTGTAGTTTGTGCTTTTGATGTAATAATGGATAACCTTTCTCCTACAAAAGCATTCATAAGAGTAGATTTCCCCACATTTGGATTTCCTATTATATTGACAAAACCTGATTTATGTTTCATAAAAACTTTTTTATTGTCGCAAAGGTAGTTTATATCAATGACATAGTAAAAATAATTATTTTCACACTCTAATTTCTTGTGTAATTAAATATAAAGTTTTATATTTGCACTCACAAATCGCGGGATAGAGCAGTAGGCAGCTCGTCGGGCTCATAACCCGAAGGTCACAGGTTCGAGTCCTGTTCCCGCTACTAAACAGGACAAATGAAATTTATTTTCGTTTGTCCTGTTCTTATTTTGGAGTAATCCGTTGTTTATCTGAAAGATATGGTGTGCGATTACGTTCATTCGGGCGGTTCGATAAGTTTTTCTGTCAAACTCCAATTTTTCAGGGAATAGCAGCTAATTACAATTAGATTATATTATAAGCTTATTGAACGCTAATTTTCGGAGAAAAAAGCATCTGCATACCTCTATAAACTGGAAAAACAGACGGCAGAAATGAAAGAATTGTTCTTGAGAGTTCTTGTTCTGACCGCAGAATTTGAAAAGAAATACCTAGACAGTGAAAAGCAGTCGGTAGAATGATATATCACAGTAGTTTTTCTTAGAAATAATTGCTAATGAGCGTCTATGAGCCTTTTAATTTATAAATTTGAGTATTGTTATAATTCAAAAGATAGAAAGAATGAAGAAGACACTTGAATATTTAAAGGAAAAAGCAAAGAATAATCAAAAGATTTCAGCACTAACAGCGTATGACTATCCAACGACTAAAATTTTAGAAGAAGCTAAAATTGATATGATAATTCTTGGTGATAGTGTTGGAACGAATGTTTTAGGATATAACAATGAAACCGAAGTAACGTTAGAAGATATTATTCATCACACAAAAGCGGTTTATAGAGCAATTAAAAATATTTTTTTAGTAGTCGATTTACCTTTTCAAACTTATGACACGCCCAAAAATGCTGTAAATAATGCTAAAAAACTGATTGCTCTTGGAGCAGACGCTGTTAAATTCGAGGGAATTAATCTTCCGGTCTTGAAAGCGTTAAAGGCTGAAAATATTCCAGTAATGTGCCATATTGGACTTAACCCACAACACGAACAGGAACGTATGCAAAGGGGAAAGGTTGCAAAAGGTAAAAGTTTAGGAGAAGCTACAGAGCTTATAAACGGTGCTAAAATTCTGTCTGATAATGGTGCTGATTTGATGATATTGGAAAAAATTCCTGAAAAAGTTTCTAAAATCATTTCGGAAAATATAAGCACTATTACAATCGGTATTGGAGGCGGAAAATTCTGCAATGGACAGATACTGATAATCAATGATTTATTTGGTTTAAATGAAAGGAAATTTAAGCACTGCCCAGAGTATATAGAATTAAGAAACCCTATGATTGAGACCGTAAAAAAATATATTGATGAAGTAGGAAAAGTTCAATTCCCAGAGAAGCACCACGCTAATATTATAAAGGAAGATGAATATAACAAATTAGTAGGTTGGTGTAAAGAAAACAATATAAAAGTTTAAAATAAGATGACAATTTATATCTGTGTATAAATTTAGAACCAAAATAATTATTAAGCCTTTCCGTAAGTTACGGAAAGGCTTTTGTTTGAGTATAGAATTTTATAAAGAGTGAAAATATGATTGCAGAAATCGGAAAAGAGAGCAATATGTACGGCGCGATTTTGTACAATCAGCAAAAAGTGGACAGGGAAAACGCAGCGGTTTTGTTTCTGAATAAAATACCCAACACAATGCACGACAGGTATTCCGCAGCGTATTTCAATAAATGTTTTGAGCTGTATCTGTCGGCAAACATCAAAACAGAAAAGACGGTACGGCATATCTCATTGAACCCCGACCCGAAAGACAAGGCAAGTGATGAACAATTTACGGAAATGGTACAGGAATATATGGAGCGTATGGGCTACGCAATCAGCCCTATATTGTTTTCAAACATACGGACATAGACCGTACACATATCCATATCGTTTCGACCTGCGTAGGCATTGACGGCAGGAAAATTCCCGATGATTACGACCCCCATGTTCAATAACTATCTGTCGGGATTTGGAAACAAAATACAATCTGTACAAAGCTACCGAGCAGGAGCAGAAACAAGCCGATAAAATTTTCAAAAAGGTAGAACAGCATAAAGGCGATATTAAGAGTCAAATCGCTTCGGTAATACGGCATTTGTCGAAATATTATCAATACACAAATCTTGAAGCATATAATGCCCTGCCTTCGTTTTTTAATATCACGGCAAAGGAAATAAAGAGTGAAATAAACGGCAAGTTTGTACATGGACTGGCGTATTTCGCACTGAATGGTAAGGGAAAGAAAATAAGCAATCTTTTCAAAGCATTACTATTCGGGAAAGATGCAGGAATTGTGCAACTACAAAAACACTTTGAGCAGTCCAAAGAGAAAATGCAAACCAACCCCGCAAGGTCTGTTCTAAAAAATATTGACAACGGTAGCCGTACCGTTTGTAACGGTTTGCAGTTAGGCAAGAACCTTTCAGCAAAGGTATTCAACAATTGGTGGAACAACGGAAATAAACCCGAATTAAAAATACAGAACAGTTCTGTTTCCAACACGAACATAATAGACAATTAACCGACAAAAAAACTTTTTGAGTTTACTGCGCAGGAACATTCGCACAGTTCTGATTTGGAATTGTTCAGCTTGTTATCCGATGCACAGGGCGAGAATTACGAAGAAGAACAGTTTGCCCAACGAATGAAGAAGAAAAAAAGAAAGGCGAAAGTGTAGGACATATTGCTTAGGCAGTCGGCTTTGAAGATTCTGTTTATTTCAACAAGGTTTTAAAAAAACATTTTGGTTTCCCGCTTTCTATGGCAAAAAAATAAAATACATTATTTAACTTACTCATTATACAAAACCTCAGACCTATCAAACTTTACAACTTATTAGGTCTCTTTTTACACATCATTAATAAACAAACAGTTACATTTTTAATTAATTAAAAGACGCATAAAAAACACCAAGTTTTTGCGTGATTTTTACCCATAAAAGCCTGTGAAAGCCTGTACATTTGCAGTGAAGATTCAAACAAAACGTTTGATTTTATTTCATTACTTACTCAATAGTTTAATTACTAAAAATGTTTAACAAATTCAATTATTAAAGATGAGCACAAAAGGATGCCTAAAATTAGCAACACTGATTTTAACAACTATTATGTTAGGATCTTGCGGTGGTGTGAAACCGTATCAAACCGGAATTAACTCTCAAACTCAGCGTGTAAATTCGCAACTAAAAAGAAGTGACTATACAATGATGGATCAACAATTCACAGGGTCTGTAGTGAATAAGAAAAAGTTTAAAAAATACACATTAGATCAATTAAAAGAAGCTGCTTTTATGGAAGCTGAGAAAGCTGCTATAATGGCAGGGGGAGATGGTGTTTTAAACCCTGTTTATATGGTAGATCAGAAAGGCAAAAGATTTTATGTTACAGCCCGCGTAAAAGCATATAAACTAAAAAGTGATAACGAATATCTTGACATGGAGAACAATTTAAAACACAATCCAAACAGTTAATTCACTTAATTTTTATTTATAAAAATAATTACAAATACCTACATAATAAATTAAATATATCAAATAATCCATATAATTAAAACAATAACAAAAAATGATGAAAACTTTTTTTAAAATTTCGATTGTAGCTACGTTATTTATGTTTGTAGCCTGTAGTAGTGATGATAGTGGAAGCTGTGACGAAGCTGCACTTATGACAGCTTATGAAACAGCTTATGATAAATATGACGAAGATCCAACAGATGCAAACTGCCAAGCAGTTGTGAGAGTTATTAAAGAAGCGCTTACTAATAATTGTATTAGTAAAGAAGATGCCGATGATTATGGCAGTGGTTTGCCTTGTTACTCGTCAGGCGGAAATACTGATGTGCCATCAGGAGGAGACGAATGTGATTCATTAAAAGCCTCTGCTACAGCTGCATTAAGCGCTTATAACAGCAATTCAAATGAAACTAATTGTCAAAATGCAGTGGAAGCTATTTATAATGCATTTGATGAAGGGTGTTTAAGCATGGCTGAAGCTAAAGGCATGGCTGAAGATCTACCATGTTTTGATATTAATGATTATTTATAATAATCAAAACTCACAGAAAAGCCGTCATTCGTTGGCGGCTTTTTGTTAAGAAAGAAACCACTTTATAGTATAGATATTTTTTAAAATTCAAAGAATACAGTATCCTCCTAATTGTATCTCCGGCTTTGAATTGCGCAGTAGAAATATTTATATTTCCGTTTATCTGCACAGTCTTTTAAAGCAGTCTTTACAGCCTGATTAATTAGAGTATTATAAATCAATTGCATGTCTGCAATAAATTATTTCATATCCTTACTCCCCTTATCTTAATATAATTACAGATATAAACTCCATTAGCGTATTTATTTTAAAAACGCTTTTTTTATTTTTCTTGTTTTATATCATTTTTATATTATCTTTGCACCCGCAAAACCATAACTAAAGGCGGGGTAGCTCAGATGGTTAGAGCGCAGGATTCATAACCCTGAGGTCACGGGTTCAATTCCCGTCTCCGCTACTAAATAGGAGAAGTAATTGTAATTTATTACTTTTCCTGTTTTATTTTTAAACAAGTTTAAATAGTTTCTCTATTTCTATAATTATTTTTCCTTATCTTTGCAAAGAATTTATTATAACAGGCTTCTGCCTTTGCCCTTTCTGAAATAGTTTAAAAGCATTTTTTTTCTCTCTCAGTTTTTGCTTTTTCAGTTGCCATTTTTTTAATCTTATATATTTTTACCATGAATATTTTTATTGGCAATCTGAATTTTCAGACAACAGAAGACGAATTACAGAATTTATTTAACTCTTTTGGAGAAGTATCTTCCGTAAAAATTATTACCGACAAATTTTCCGGTCGATCCAAAGGTTTTGCTTTTGTAGAAATGCCTGATACAGCACAAGCAGAAAATGCTATCAACGAGCTTAATGACTATATGCTAAACAACAGAAATATGGTTGTAAACGAAGCAAAACCGAGAGAAAATAACAATCGTTTTAACAGACCTCGCTATTAATTTTATTATACCTATTAGCATAATAAAACACACAAAATCCTTTTTAAAGGACTGAAATAAAAAACAGTACTCGTAATTACGGCAAGTCTATTATGAATTTTGAAGATTTAAAACTTATACCGCCTATTATAAAGGCGGTAAATAAGATTGGTTATACCGTTCCTACTGAAATACAATATCACTCCATTCCTCACATATTAAAAAGAAATGATGTTATTGGGTGTGCACAAACTGGTACAGGAAAAACAGCTGCTTTTGCTATACCTATTTTGCAATTGTTGCACGGAAAATCTTCTCAAAACAAGCATATTCGCTCTTTAATATTAACACCTACACGAGAACTAGCTATACAAATAAGTGAAAACTTTCAAATGTATGGCGAATATTTAAAACAATCTCATCTGGCAATTTTCGGAGGAGTTCCGCAAGAAAAGCAGATTTCAGCAATAAATAAAGGTGTTGATATATTGATTGCAACTCCGGGAAGGCTTTTAGACCTTATGAACCAAGGATACATAAATTTATCTCAGATTGAGATATTTGTGTTAGATGAAGCCGACCGTATGCTGGATATGGGATTCATTAATGATATAAAGAAAATCCTTAAAAAGATACCTGTAAAACGGCAAACTTTATTCTTTTCGGCTACCATGCCCGACAGTATAATAAAATTTGCTCAGACGATTCTGAATAATCCTAAAGAAATTAATGTAACTCCTGTTTCTTCCACCGCTCAAAACGTAAAGCAATCTGTTTATTTTGTCGAAAAAAATGAGAAACTGAATCTTCTTATCAATCTCTTGACAGATAAATCTATTCAACGTTCTTTAGTTTTTGCACGTACTAAATACGGTGCCGATAAATTAACGAAAAAACTGGTTAAAGCTGGAATTCAGGCGGCAGCTATTCACGGAAACAAATCGCAGAACGCAAGACAAAGAGCATTAGAAGATTTCAAAAACAGCCGTATCAGAGTATTAATCGCTACAGATATTGCCGCAAGAGGAATTGATATAGACGAGCTTCCGCATGTAATAAATTACGAGTTGCCTGATGTTCCTGAAACTTATGTTCACAGAATCGGAAGAACAGGTCGCGCAGGAGCAGCTGGAATAGCTGTTTCTTTTTGTGATCCAGAAGAGAAAAAAGAGCTAAAAAACATTCAAAAACTCATAGGTTTAAACATACCAATAGTAAAGACAGAATAATAAAATCACAAATTAAATTCATAATATGGCGGATTCTTTTGGCAAAAAAGAGAACTCAAAGAAAAAAGCAAAAAAGCAGCAAGAAAAAGCAGCGAGACGAGAAGATCGTAAAACCAACAATAACAAGGGCAAAGATTTTGACGATATGATCGTTTATGTTGATGTTAATGGGAATTTTACTTCAATCCCTCCTCACCTTCAGAACAGAGAAGAAGATTTAGCAAAAGCAAAAAGACCGGATAGTAATACAGAAGATACTCCAGAGAATGCTTTTACCGGAACAGTCACTTATTTCAGCGAAAAGGGATATGGCTTCATCACTGAAGACAGAACTGGAGAAAATGTATTTTTTCATCACGGTCAGCTCAATCAAACTGTCAATAAAAATGACAGAGTCGGCTACAAAAAAGAAGGTACTCCAAAAGGATACAAAGCAATTGATATAAAAGTAATAATTAATTAAAATAAAAAAAGAGATGTACGAAGGCACAGTAAAATTTTTTAATCAAACCAAAGGTTTTGGATTTATTTCACAAGCAAACGGAAATGAAGACGTTTTTGTTCACAATACAGGATTGCTAGACAATATACGCGAAAATGACAAAGTTGTTTTTGATATAGAACGCGGACAAAAAGGTTTAATGGCAGTAAACGTAAAAAGAAAGTAGTAACAACTATTTTGTTATGTATCAAGAGGGCGCATGAAATTATCATACGTCCTTTTTTAATACCAATTTTTATTGTCCTTCTGTTTATTAAAGACTGACTTTAAAGTTTTTTCTTATCGAAACAGCTTAGATATTATAAAAAAACAGTATCAACAATAATAACAAAGATCCTGAAAAATTTGTTAAATTACAAATTACACATTTAAAACCTGTAAACAAACGCATTAATATTCATCCCCGCTCCCACAGAAGCAAATAAAACAACATCTTCTTTTCGGATAGAATGCTGAGGCAATTCTCCTCTTTTTATCATCGTCAATAATGACGGAATGGTAGCTACACTACTGTTCCCCAGTTTATTAATAACCATTGGCATTATATTTTCGGGGACTGTCTTGTCATATAATCGATAAAACCGGCTGACAATAGCTTCGTCCATTTTTTCATTTGCTTGATGTATAATGATTTTATCTAGCTGATTAATAGCATACCCACTGTCGTCAAGACATTTTTTCATTGCCTGAGGAACATTAATAAGTGCAAATTCATAAATTTTTCTGCCATTCATTTTGATGTATTTAATATCCGGGCAGCTTTGATTATTATATGACTTACCAAAATATAAATAATCTTTTTCCTTTACTGTAAAGGATCCCGAAACATGTGATTTTATCCCAGAATCTCCTTCGCTGATTTCCAAAACCGCAGCACCTGCTCCATCTGCATAAATCATACTGTCTCTATCGTGAATATCAACAACTCGAGACAGAGCTTCTGCTCCAATTACCAAACATCGTTTGGCAATACCTGATCTGATAAAAGCATTTGCTTGAATTACTCCTTCAATCCAGCCAGGACATCCGAATAAAATATCATACGCTACGCAAAAATTATTTTTAATTTTTAAAAGATGTTTAACTCTCGATGCCAAACTCGGAACCATATCCGATTGGACTGTACCAAAACGGACATCTCCAAAATTATGAGCAAATATGATATAGTCTAATGTTTCCGGATCAATTCCCGAATCTTCTATAGCTGATTGGGCTGCCATAAAACCCAAATCAGAAGTCACCTGATTATTACTAGCATAACGCCTTTCTTCAATACCTGTAATTTCTTTTAACTTATCGGCAATTGTTGCATTATCTTGTTTTAAATCTTTGCCGCTCTCATCTAAAAAACGATGTTTGTCAAAAAATAAATTGGTAATAGTTTCTGAAGGAATATAGTTTCCAACTCCTATGATTTTACTTGTCATTCTAAATAAGTTATGCTCTGCTTTAAACTTCTCGCGTGGAGAATAAGTAAAGTGATATATTAATATAACGGCAAAAAATTAAAAAAAGTATTTTCTCCTCATCTTGATTTATAGGAGTTAATCAACAAAAAAGAGGATTAATAACTAGAAGTGGTCGGAAGAAATTCTGACCACTCTTTTTTTATATAATAGGTACTTTATTAGGATCTCCTCCTGTTAAAGCTACAATAAGCGCAATAATCAA
>NZ_SOAG01000008.1 GCF_004364575.1 Myroides indicus
TTAGGAAATTCTTTAGTCATATGTTTTTGAACATAATAAATA
Organism: Myroides indicus; assembly: GCF_004364575.1. GTDB lineage: Bacteria > Bacteroidota > Bacteroidia > Flavobacteriales > Flavobacteriaceae > Flavobacterium > Flavobacterium indicum_A. The sequence continues at coordinate 43 of NZ_SOAG01000008.1, forward strand.
TAAAAATGCTTAAAACAACGAAAACCACTTAAATGAAATAGAAGATAAATGGTAATTACTTCAGATTTAGACATTCTAGGTGGGCGTTTTGAAGAGCTCCCTAAAAGAAATGATTTAGTAGAATTTTTAAAATCTTTGCAGAACTCATCTACAATACAAAAAATATCAGTAATTTTATCGAAATAAATCATAGGTAAAAATCTTTTATATATTTAAATTTCAGTTACTTAAATATACGGATTTTTACCTTTTTTTATGCATTAATATTAATCGAACTCAGGTTTAAAAGGACTTGATAAAGTGGAAATAGAGTTCGGATTGCATGCTTTAGCTCATAACCTCAAAAAGATGAGCGCTTAACAAGAAGAATAACACTTCTTTTTCTCCGTTGTTAAATCTATTTGGATTTTTGACCTCAATTTTTGAATCATAAAAAAAACCGTCCCGATTTTGTAAACGAGACGGCTTCTTTTTTTTGATTATTTATTTTCTTCATCTTTCTTTTTACCTCCAAACAATCCTTTTAATCCTTCACTAATTTTATTGACAGTTTCTTCGGTTTTATCTTTTTTATTGTCAACAGCAGATTCTTCTTCTGTATTTTCTTTGTTATCTTCCTTGTTTCCGCCCAACAAATCCATCAATGCATCTTTTCCTTTCTCCACTAATTTTCCTTTTTGTTCGTCCACAATCTGCTGTGTAAGGTTGGTTACCACTTCACTCATATTGGTTGAAATTTTTGGAGCGGAAAAATTGCCATTTAAATCAACTTTTACAGGAATAGCATCGTATTTTGCCACATCTTTTGCTCCCAGCGTGGCTAATACATTACTCACATCATTACCTAAATATTTTGCAGGGACCTTAAAATTTAATGCATAATTAAGTGATTGATCAAAGCCGTGTTCCCCAGATACCTCAACAGCCATATCTTGTAATTTCAAAGTAAACGGCGATACCTTAACTTTTCCGTCATTAAAAGTCAGATGCCCTTTTAAATCATTTAAATTCAATTTCTTTAAATCAATAAACTTCACCTGAGAGTCTAAAGCAGATAGCAATTTTGAATTTTTAGGATTTATTTCTGTCTGTAAAAAGCTTCCCTGCAAATCCCCAGAAAGCATGCTCATAACAGGGGAAAGCGTATTGGCATCTAATTTTCCATTCAGCTTTATGCCTGCATTGATTTTTCCGTTTATAATTCCGGCAATGGGTGCTATCTTTTTCAAAAATTCCAACTGTGTAAAAGTTTGTGCAATATCAAGGGTTTTCAGTCCCAAATCCATATCAAACTGGGGTGTGGCTTCTTTGGTGGAAACATCACCGGAAAAAGTTAAAACTCCTCCAAAAACATCTGTGGACATATTTTCCAGTTTTGCCGTTTCATCTTTGATGATTAAGCGCCCTTTTACATTCTTTAAAGTAAGATTGTCGTATACAACCGTTTTGGCATCAGCATTAATTACACAATCCAAAAATGAAGGTATCTTTAAGGCATCACTATTGGTTTTTGATTCTGTCTCTTTTGTATCGGACACTTTTTTTGATTTAGCACTGCTATCGCTTGCTTCCTCTTCTTTTAGCAAATCTGCTAAAACAAAATTGTTAGAACTCAGATTAAAATTACCTTTCAAAGTCTGCTTGTTAAACAGAAATCCATATAAATTATCTAAACGCCCGTTAGCAGAAAGATCTGTAGTTCCGGTTTTTAAGGCAAATTTATTTAAACTCACATTATTAGGATTAAAAGTGAGCGCAGCTTCCTGTATTTGAAGTGGTTTTGCCATTGCTTCAGTTTCAAAATTAAATCCGGTGAGCGATAGAGTTCCTGTATTTTTAATATTTTGATATTGATTTTTTTCTACGGAATTCATATCGAAATTAGTTTGGATATTAGCCTTCAAAACTCCTGTTAACGGACTGTCTAACTGCACCGGATAGGCTTTAGATACATTTGCCAGGTTAATTACCCCGTCTAGTTTGGCATCAACCAACGCGTTTTCGGTGATATTTTTAATATTTGCCTTTGCATTAAAAATATCTTGATCTATTTTAAAAGACAGTTGTTTTAAGTCTACATAGAGGTCTTTCATCAAGCCAGTCTCATTTACAATACTGGCGTTTAACTCTATATTTTGTACTGATTTTGGCAAATCGGGATATTTAAACGATGCCTTGTTCGAACTCATGTGAATTGCCAAGGTCGGAATTGTACTTGCTGTATATTTACCGCTTACTTTTCCCTCTACTTTAAAATCCCCAGTTGTCGAAACTCCTTTTAAATTACCCGCATAAGCTTCCGGAATCAACCCTAGAAAGTTTTTAAAATCTGAAGTTGGAGTAGCAAATGTCAAGTCATATTGCTGCCCTTCATCTAACAATCGAATGGATCCGTCAAATTTTAACGGCAATTGATTAATTAGTGCTTCGTTTTCTTTAAACGAGTATATCTGTTGAGTCATATCCATGCCAATCATAGCTTTTAACGATAAATTGACTTCATTTAAATATTTTACTCCGTCCATGATAAAGGAGGCTTTTGTTTTGGACTCCGTATTTAAATCTAATATATTGGAAGCTAAATTTCCAGTTCCTCTGTGATAAAACTCATTTAAAACAAATTCTATCTTAGAGCTTTTATCCACATAAATCAAGTTTAAATTTTCTATTTGATAATGTTTCAATGCGAGTGAAAAGGACTTGTCTTCACCTGCTTTATCCTCCTCTTCGTCATCCAGTTTTAAAGCAATATCATAGTTGGCAACTCCTTGTTCGTCAACCAAAATATTTACTTTTGAGTTATTTACGGTTATTTCTTCAATACTCATCGGTTTGTCTGCTCCGTTAAATAATTCCATAACAGACATTTTTAAACCTATATTTTCTGCATAAAATAAAGTATCTCCTTCAAAAGGTGCTTTGTTAACAATAGCGAGACGATCTATTCCCACTACAGCTTTTGGAAATCCTTTAAACAGACTAAGACTTATTTTATCCAGTGTTACGGTTGCATTAATATTATCATTAATTGTTTTCGTTACCATATCCTGAATTTTCCCTTTAAATAAAAAAGGTGCAGAAAACAGTAAAATAAGCAATACTAAAAGGGTTGCTCCTACCCACTTAAGAATCTTTTTAGTCATATCAATTTCATTTTTAAGCAAAATAACAAAAAAAGAGTCAACTGCAATAATTTACAGCTGACTCCTTAAGTCATTTCTATTTTTTTTAACACTACTTAATAATAATTTCAAACGGCATAATTGCTTGAGCCCCTTTCATGTTATTCAAGTAGTTTAATTTCTCTATCATTTCAAAGTTTTCTGCTCCTATCTTTTCTTTCAACAATTCATCTTGCGTTTTTATCAGTGAATTTCCTAAGTACATACGAAGCAAATCATCAAACTTTAACTCGTATTCCGGATAGCTTACCACTTTATAATTATCTATTTCTACATTGTGAGCAGCGTATGCAATGGCGTTTTCCAATCCCCCCAACTCATCTACCAAACCATTTTTAATTGCATCAGCACCTGTCCAAACACGACCTTGAGCAATAGCATCCACCTCCTCAAAAGTCATATTACGTCCTGCTGCAACTCTGTTAACAAAGGTTTCATAAATATCTTCAATGCTTTCGGTTATAACTTCTTTTGTTTCAGAGTCCAATTCTCTGAACGGACTATATGACGCTGAATTTTTATGCGTTTTAACCTGCTCTGAATTAATTCCATATTTATTTGCCAGAGCTTTAAAATTAGGCAGCATGCCAAATACTCCTATTGAACCGGTAATAGTACTTGGATCTGCAAAAATTCTGTCAGCATTGCACGAGATATAATATCCTCCCGAAGCTGCCAAGTCTCCCATTGAAACGACTACTGGCTTTACCTTTTTAGTCAATTCAATCTCTCTCCAGATCAAATCTGAGGTAAGTGCGCTTCCGCCCGGACTGTTTACTCTCAATACAATCGCTTTTACTTTGTCATTTTCTCGTGCTTTTTTCAATGCACGGTTAATAGATCCTTCGCCGATATAGTTGACATTTCCTTCTCCGCTCAAAATTTGTCCTTGGGCATAAATAACGGCAATTTGATCTTGGGTTACTTTGGTTTTGATGCCTGTATCTTTTACATAATCCAAAATATCGATTTGATTGTATTCTTTATCTTTCTTGACACCTAAAGCGTGTTTTATTCCTGCGTGGTACTCGTCTTCATAAACTATTTTATCTACAAGCTTTTTATCCAAAGCTCTTTCTGGAGTTCGAGCTGCCAATTGTTCTGCAATTGCATTTAAAGAATCGACAGAAATATTTCTGCTTTTAGAAATGTCTCCAACTATGGTTTCCCACATTGAATTCAAAAACACAGTAATCTGTTCGCGATTGGCCTCACTCATTTTCTCTTCTAAAAAGGGTTCTACCGCACTTTTATATTTTCCGTGACGAATCACTTCCATATGAATACCTGTTTTTTCCTGGAGTCCTTTCATGTACAGAATTTCACTATACAAGCCTTTAAAATCTAAAGCTCCTACGGGATTAAGATAAACGGTATCCGCTACTGAATTTAAATAGTACTCGCCTTGGGTATAGTAATTAGCATAGGCTACTACAAATTTTCCGCTGTTTTTAAATTCTTCTAATTTATTTCTGATTTCACGCATTTGAACTGTTCCCAGCATAGACGAACTGTTTAAAAGAGAAACCCCTTTAATTCTATCGTCATTTTTGGCTGCTTCTAATGCTTCTAAAATATTGGACACACCGTCTTTACTGGAATCTTTAAAGTTAAATTCTTTAAAATTAAACTTTCCTGCATAATCGTATTTTACTTTAGACAAATCCAGTTTAATAACTGAATTATCTTTGACTAACACTTTATCTGTACCGCTGCTTACTGCCGTACCGATAATTAACAATCCAAAAAATAACAAACCGCCAAAGACAAACAGTCCTACAATTGTTGCTAATACATTCCTTAAAAATTTCATGTTTTTCTTCTTTTACTTAATTAGTAGCATTTTTGAATCTTTTGTTACACCTCACCAAAAAAATTTTGCATAACAACTCTGGCAAATGTAACATTTATTCAAATTTCTTTTAGTTATTTTGCTTATATGTATACACAAAATCAGATTGTATTATCTTTAGGTAGCAATGAGGGAGAAAAACTAGCTGTTTTAAAAAAAGCTATCTCTTTAATAAACAAAACTATAGGAACTGTTGTTAACATTTCTCCTGTTTATGAATTTCCAGCATGGGGATTTGAAAGTTCTCCTTTCTACAATTGTGCAATTTTGATTCACACCGCCTTACCGGCAGAAAAAGTCATCCAAAAAATTCTGGAGAGCGAAAGAGAACTAGGTCGCGTGCGAACAGAACAATCCGGTTACGCTGCAAGGATAATAGATATTGATATTATTAGTTTTAATCAGGAGATTTATAATACTCCTCAACTGACTGTACCGCATCCGCTGATGCAAGACAGGTTATTTGTTTTACGCCCTGCAACAGATTTGGAGTTAGACTGGAAACACCCTATTTTTAAAAAGTCATTTAAAGAATTGCTGTCCGCCTGTTCTGATAAGACAACTTATAAAAAAGTAGCTGAAATTGATGCTCCTATTTTAAAGTATAGCTTTTCAAAATTTAATTTTATTGCTATCGAAGGGAATATCGGAGCAGGAAAAACCACTTTAGTTAATCGGATAGCATTTGATTTTAATGCAAAAACTATTTTAGAAGGGTTTGCCGATAATCCCTTTTTACCAAAATTTTATAAAGATGCCAACCGATATGCTTTTCCTTTAGAGATGTCTTTTCTTGCTGACCGTTATCTGCAGTTATCTGATGATTTAGCTCAATTAGATCTTTTTAAAGAATTTGTTATTGCCGATTATTACGTATTTAAATCACTGATTTTTGCTCAAATTACTTTAGAAAGGGATGAATTCAATCTTTATAAACAAATTTTCGAAATCATGTACAAAGACACTCCAAAACCTGATTTATATATCTACTTGCACCAAAGTACTAATCGTTTATTGCAGAATATTCAAAAAAGGGGAAGAACTTATGAAATGGAAATTTCCGATACTTACCTTGAAAAGGTAAATAAAGGTTATTTCAACTATATTAAAACATTACCGCAAAGCAGTGTGCTTATTATCGATATTTCGGATCTCGATTTCGTAAGCAATCAGCAAGACTATATTTCTCTACTAAATCAAATTCAAAAGAAAATTGAAACTACCTGATCATTTTTTGGAATAAATCCCAAATAACTACTCCTGCACTTACGGCTATATTTAAAGAGTGTTTAGTTCCCAGCTGAGGAATTTCAATTACTCCATCGCTTAAATCTACCGCCTGTTGTGACACTCCTTTGACTTCATTTCCAAATATCAATGCATATTTCTGGTTGGGTTGAACCTCAAAATGGTTAAGCATTACGCTATTTTGAACCTGCTCAATTGACTGAACTGATACCTTTTGTTCCTGCAAACGGGTGATTACCTCTTGAATCTCTTTTGCATATTCCCACTCTACCGTTTCTGTTGCTCCTAAAGCCGTTTTATGGATTTCCTTATTGGGCGGTGTTGCTGTGATACCGCACAAATATATTTTTTCAATCAAAAAAGCATCACAAGTTCGAAAAACCGAACCAATATTGTGTAAACTCCGAACATCATCTAATAATACGATAAGGGGTGTTTTGTTTGATGATTTAAATTCTTCTACGTTTTTTCTATCTAATTCGCTGTTTGCTAACTTTCGCATTTTGTACTTTTTTACAAAAATAGCCATTCTTGAAAGATTTATTATACTTATTAATTACTTTCAACATCAAATAAAGCAGGTTAATTAAAAATTAAATAATAGTTATTAATATTCTTATGATTTCAATATTTATTAAATTATTATTCCCAAAATAGTTATTTAAAGCATTAAAACAAAATATTTAAGCATAAAATGCTTTAAAACTAAATTATATTTATAAATATTTTTAAATAAATATAAAAATAATTTGTGTAGTTTGTTTTTTTCTTGTACTTTAGTAAAGCACAATTATCCATATCTCTGCTTATGAAAACTATCTCGCTCAATCGCTTAGCTTTAGTTTCAATAGCTAACAATATTATATTCCTTTTTATGTTGAGGAGTATTCTATCTGTTGATTACACTTCTTATGAGGTTTTGGATTCAATTATTGATTATATCTGGTTTCTTTCTATTACCTGTCTTATTCTATTTCCGGTATTGCTGTTTTGTCTTTTACACAAATCTAATTTTTCATTTTACAAACTACCTTTCATAGCTATTGTTTTATCTATTATTACAGTGCTGTTATTTACTTTTATTTCTGTTTAAGAATTAGCAAAGGCGATTCTATCAACTCTGCTTTTACTTTCAAAATTCATTTTGTCTACAAAGTTTTTGCTATAATTTATTAGTTCGCAATCTTCACTTATATTTGTAGATTACGTTTAAAAAGTAAAATATATGTCAGCTAAAACTAAAGTCGCTAAAGAAACTCCTTTAATGAAGCAATACAATGAAATCAAAGCAAAGTACCCGGATGCTTGTTTGTTATTTAGAGTAGGAGATTTTTATGAAACCTTTGGTCAAGATGCCATCAGAACCTCTCAAATATTAGGAATTACATTAACAAAAAGAGGCGCGGGGTCTTCAAGCGAAACAGAATTAGCCGGATTTCCACACCACTCCGTAAACGTTTATTTACCCAAATTGGTAAAAGCAGGGTTGCGCGTAGCCATATGTGATCAGTTAGAGGACCCTAAAATGACCAAAACTATTGTAAAAAGAGGGGTCACAGAATTAGTTACACCAGGAGTTGCCTTAAATGATGAAGTTTTACAATCTAATACCAATAATTTTTTGTGTGCGATCCACTTTGCTAAAAAATCTTTAGGTATAGCCTTTTTAGATGTATCAACAGGAGAATTCTTAACCACCCAAGGCAATCAGGATTTCATAGATAAATTACTTCAAAACTTTAACCCCAGTGAGATTTTAGTCCAAAAAAATAATAAAAATCATTTTTTACATACTTTTGGCTCAGATTTCAATCTCTTTTATTTAGAAGACTGGGTATTTAAAACGGATTTTGCTTTTGAATCATTGACTGCTCATTTCAAAACCAATTCTTTAAAAGGGTTTGGCGTAGAAGACTTGCACGACGGGATTATTGCTTCGGGAGCTATTTTGCATTATTTATCTGAAACACAACACACTAAAATTCAGCATATTTCAAACCTACAGCGAATTTCTGAAGACGCTTACGTCTGGATGGATCGCTTTACAGTTAGAAATCTGGAATTATATCACAGCACGAATGTCAACGCCATAACGCTTTTGGACGTTATAGATAAAACTCTTTCTCCGATGGGAGGCCGTCTGCTGAAAAGATGGCTCGCTCTACCTTTAAAAGACAAAAACAGAATAGTCGAGAGACTTAATATTGTAGAACAGCTTGTCAAAGACAATACTCTTCTAACGCATTTTCAGCAGCAAATCAAAAAAATATCTGATTTGGAACGACTGACTTCTAAAATAGCTACCGGTAAAATTTCTCCACGAGAATTATTATTTTTAAAAGATTCTTTGGATGCCGTTATCCCAATTAAGGACACTGCACTAAAAAGCAAAAATGATTCCTTGCGTTTACTTGGTGACCAGTTGCACGATTGCGGTTTGCTGAGAGAAAAAATAGCCCAAACCATACACCCTGATGCACCGGTAGCTTTAAGCAAAGGAAATGCAATTGCTCCGGGTATAAATCAAGAGCTGGACGAATTGCGAAAAATTTCTACTTCTGGTAAAGATTTTTTAGAGGCTATGGAGCAAAGAGAAAGCGAAAAAACGGGAATTCCGTCTCTTAAAATAGCTTTTAACAACGTTTTTGGCTACTATATAGAAGTTCGCAATACCCATAAAAACAAAGTTCCGGCAGAATGGATCAGAAAACAAACACTTGTTAATGCAGAGCGCTATATCACAGAAGAACTAAAGGAATACGAAAGCAAAATATTAGGTGCAGAAGAAAAAATCTCCAAGATTGAAAACAACTTATACGAACAATTTATTGTTTGGTGTACAGAATACATTAAACCAGTACAGCTTAATGCCGCTCTGATTGCTCAAATTGACTGCTTATCTTCTTTTGCCCGACTTGCTATGGATAATCATTATACCCGCCCTGAAATTGATGAGAGTTTTGAACTGACCATAAAAGACGGAAGGCATCCTGTAATAGAAAAACAGCTCCCACCGGATGTACCTTACATTAGCAACGATGTTTATCTGAACAATATAGATCAGCAAATTATCATGATTACGGGTCCTAACATGTCTGGTAAGTCTGCTATTTTAAGACAAACGGCACTTATTGTTTTATTAGCTCAAATGGGATGTTTTGTTCCTGCTTCATCAGTAAAAATGGGGGTAATCGACAAAATTTTTACCCGGGTAGGTGCTTCTGATAATATATCGATGGGAGAATCTACCTTTATGGTTGAGATGAATGAAACAGCATCTATTTTAAATAACATTTCTAACCGAAGTCTCGTATTGTTAGATGAAATCGGTCGCGGCACAAGTACGTATGACGGAATTTCAATTGCATGGGCCATTGCAGAATATCTTCATCAACACCCTGCAAAACCCAAAACACTATTTGCCACCCATTATCACGAACTGAACGATATGCAAGAGCACTTTGAGGGAATTAAAAATTACAATGTATCGGTCAAAGAACTTAAAGATAATGTGCTCTTCATTCGAAAACTCGTTCCGGGTGGCAGCGCACACAGTTTTGGTATTCACGTAGCTAAAATGGCAGGTATGCCTCAGATTGTTTTAAAACGTGCAGAAAAAATGCTGAAACAATTGGAAAAAGGACATAAACAAGACCAAATACCTTTAAAGCCTGCTGAAGAAGAAATGCAGCTTAGTATTTTTAATATAGATGATCCGCTACTCGAAGAAATAAAACAAGAAATAACCCATTTAGATCTTAATACCTTAACCCCTATTGAAGCTTTGATGAAACTGAATGAACTAAAGAAAATACTGGAAAAACAAAAATTATGAGGAATTTAAACAGTGCTGTTCTCTCTTTAAATTTTATTACCATATAGTTCTAAAAAAATGGCTTCTTATTATATTTGGATATCAATAACTTAAAAAATATTTCTGTTTTTTTACTTTTTAGCTATTGCAGAAACAAAAAAACGTTCTATATTTGCACTCGCAATACAGAAGTAAAGCGAAGTTCTTGTAAAAGTTAAATGCGAAAATAGCTCAGTTGGTAGAGCGCAACCTTGCCAAGGTTGAGGTCGCGGGTTCGAGCCCCGTTTTTCGCTCTGATTAATATCATGCTCGGGTGGTGGAAGTGGTAGACACGCTGGACTTAAAATCCAGTGAACAGTAATGTTCGTGCGGGTTCAAGTCCCGCTCCGAGTACAAAATCCTAAGTTTAACAGCTTAGGATTTTTTTTTGTCTTTTATCGAAAGACTTTCTTACTCTATTTACTATTTCAATAACTACACCTTAATAGACTATTCACAATATGAGCGCATTTGTAATTAGCCAAAAAGAAAACGGAAAATACAAATACACTTTTGAGCACAGACGAGGAAAAACATTGCTTACCAGCATGGAATACTACAGCAAAGAAGCTATACAGGGAACCATCTTGTTTTTACAGGCAAATTTTGAATCCATCTCATTTTACAGATTTAAAACACCTGCCGGTAAATTTTTTTTTAAACTTGCCATTGAAGATAATATCTATGCCACTAGCAGAAAGTTTAATACAGAACTCCGCTTCGAAAAAGGAATAGAAGAGGTAAAACGCAGTTTTCTTATTGCAGAAATCCTCGACTTTTCTATTGATATTTTTGCTGAATTAGACAGCGAAAAAATAACTTGGACAGAGGAGAGGAATAATAAAAAATGATTGAGAATAACTCAATCATTTTTTATTAGCATATATTTAGGATGCTGTTTTTAATCGCTGTAACAGGTTTTTATTTAAAGCTTGTTCAGTATATTCCTTGTCGACTTTTAAGGCATTTGCTCCTTCTTTACTTGGCAATTCATACATCGCATCCGTCAAAATAGCTTCGCACAACGAACGCAAACCTCTGGCGCCTAATTTATATTCTAATGCTTTTTCTACAATATAATCCAAAGCTTCGTCCGAAACCGTAAGCTGGATATCATCCATTGCAAAAAGCTTTTCATATTGTTTAATTAAAGCATTTTTAGGCTCTGTAAGAATAGATCTCAAGGTTTCTCTATCCAAGGGATCCATATGTGTAAGCACTGGTAAACGCCCAATAATTTCAGGAATCAATCCAAAGTCTTTAATATCTTTAGGAATAATGTACTGCATTAAGTTACTTCGGTCAACCTGCTCGCCTTCTTTTAGAGAATTATATCCTACTGCCTGAAAATTTAACCGTTTAGATATAATTCTTTCAATTCCGTCAAAAGCTCCTCCTGCAATAAACAAGATATTTTTAGTATTGACTTCTATAAATTTCTGGTCCGGGTGTTTTCTTCCTCCTTTTGGCGGTACATTAACCACACTTCCTTCCAGCAATTTAAGCAAAGCCTGTTGTACGCCTTCTCCCGAAACATCTCTTGTTATAGAAGGATTATCGCTTTTACGGGCAATTTTATCTATTTCATCAATAAAAATTATGCCCCTTTCCGCTTTTTCAACATCATAATCGGCTGCCTGAAGAAGTTTAGTGAGAATTCCCTCCACATCTTCTCCTACATATCCGGCTTCGGTCAAAACAGTTGCATCCACTATTGCCAGCGGAACATTCAGCATACGGGCTATTGTTTTTGCAACTAATGTTTTCCCTGTTCCTGTCTGCCCTACCATGAGAATATTACTTTTCTCTATTTCTATATCCTCTTCTTCTTCATTTATTTCCTGCAGTAATCTTTTGTAATGATTGTAAACAGCTACAGACATTACTTTTTTAGTCTGATCCTGCCCAATAACATATTGGTCTAAAAAGGCTCGAATTTCGATTGGTTTTTTAAGCAGTAGCTCTTCTGACAGATCGTGTTTACTGTTTGTATTTTCTTCTTCTAAAACAATATTATACGCCTGCTCCACGCAGCGATCGCAAATATGTGCATCTATTCCTGCAATAAGAATATTTGTTTCGGGTTTTAGCCGCCCGCAAAACGAACATCTCATTTGTTCCTTCGCCATAAAATTATTCTCTAATTAATACTTCATCAATCATTCCATAGTCTTTTGCTTCCTGAGCAATCATCCAATAATCGCGTTCTGAATCTTTATAAACTTTATCGTAAGATTGTTTTGAATGTTTTGAGATGATTTGATATAATTCTTCTTTTAACTTTAACATTTCTTTCAGGTTGATCTCCATATCTGTGGCCACTCCTTGTGCTCCTCCTGAAGGCTGGTGAATCATCACTCTTGAATGTGGTAAAGCCGAACGTTTTCCTTCTGCCCCTGCACATAGCAAAACTGCCCCCATAGATGCTGCCATACCCGTACAAATTGTGGCTACATCAGGCTTAATAAACTGCATTGTATCGTAAATTCCTAAGCCGGCATATACGCCTCCGCCCGGAGAGTTGATATAGATACTAATATCTTTTTCACTGTCCACACTTGCTAAAAACAACAATTGTGCCTGTATAATATTAGCTACATAATCATCAACACCAGTTCCTAAAAAAATAATCCTGTCCATCATCAGACGTGAAAACACATCCATCGAAGCTACATTCATTTGTCTTTCTTCAATGATATAGGGAGTCATACTGCTCACAATTTTATCATAGTACATACTGTTAATACCATGATGTTGGGTAGCATATTTTTTAAATTCTCTTCCGTAATCCATATAAATATTACAATTTAACTTAATAAAAAAATAAGCGCCTTTCTCATTAGAAAGACGCTCAAATATACTTATTTTTTTTGGGATATTACTCTCCGTACATTTCCTTTACGAAATCTTTGTAAGAAACTTCTTTTGTTTTAACATTCGCTTTTTCTTTGAATAAAGCTAACATTTTATCGTTCATTACTTGTTCAGAAATACGCTTTACTTCATCTTGATTTGACATTACTCTGGCAACAATATCTTCAACGGTTTTATCATCCGGCTCTGCTTGTCCAAACTGAGCCAACTGTTGCTTAATCAAATTTTCGGTATAAGCTTTTATTTCTTCAAAGTTTAATTGCAAATCAAACTGAGACATCACTTTACCTTCAATTAGCTGGTAACGAAGACCTTTTTCTGATTTCTCATATTCTGAAGCTGCTTCTTCTGCCGTCATTTTAGTCTCGCCTGCTGTTTCTAACCATTTTTTCAGAAAATCAGCCGGCAAATCAAACTTTGTTGTACTTAACAAATGCTCATAAACATCGTTCAGGAATTTTTGATCCGCCTGTCCTTCAAATTGTTTTTCTGCGTCTTCTTTAATTTTTTCTTTCAATTGTTCAACAGAAGTCACTACATCTTTACCGAATAATTTATCAAACAATTCTTGATTCAACTCTGCTTTTTCAGTTTCGTTGATTTCTTTAATGGTAAATATTACATCAGCTTCCAATCCGTGAACTTTATCGTGATCCACTCCTAAATAATCCATTAGTTTATGTTCATCTTCAAAAAGTCCTTTTGTATTAACCGTAATCTGATCACCTACTTTTTTATTGATGAATTTTTTCTGATTTGTTTTAGTTCTGAATGCACTAACCGGAATTTTAGTTTCGTAGTTTATTCCCTCTTCTTCATTAGAAAACGTTCCAACCATTTCACTTGTTTCTTCCACAGAATCTTTCGCTATTAATTTTCCGTATTGCTTTTGAACAAATTCAACTTGCTCATCCAACATCGCATCATCTGCCACTACCTGAAATTTTGTTACTTTATTTTTAGTATCTAATTCTACTGTAAATTCAGGAGCTAAACCCAACTCAAAATCAAATTTTAATACATCGGCTTCCCAATCAAAGTTTTCATTTGCAACCGGAAGTGGATTACCTAAAATATCCAGCTTTTCTTCTACAAGGTAATTATTCAATTTATCCTGCAAAACTTTATTTATCTCTTCAAACATAACGGCTTTGCCATATTGTTTTTGAATAAGGCTCATTGGCACAGCACCTTTTCTAAATCCAGGTATATTTGCATTCTTTTTGTAATTAGACAGTACTTTATCTACATTACCTTGATAATCTTCTTTTGCAAGTTCAATAGTTACAATTGCATTAAGAGCATCTACATTATTTCTTGTAATATTCATTTTTTGATGTATTTACATAATAAAATTGGGTTGCAAAAATAAATTATTTTTACAACCCTTCCAACTTTTTAAGTATTTGTATTTCAATATTTAATTTTTCAATGATTTTAAGCTTCTTTCTTTTGAAGAAAACCATTCACTATCGATTGACAAAAGGTCAATACAATGCTAAATAACAATGCCGTCCAAAACCCTCTTACTTCAAAACCTTTTACAAAATAAGCACTCAGCATTATGATTACTGCATTAATAACAAACAAAAAAAGTCCCATTGTTACAATAGTTGCCGGCAATGTCATAAAAACCAAAATAGGCTTTAAAAACATATTGAGAAATCCCATTACCACAGCTACCCACAAGGCAGATGTCCATCCGGCAATTTCCACTCCCGGTAACAGCCAGCACAAAAACATAACAATAGCCGTCGTTATTAATAATCTAAAAATAAATCCCATAATATATGTGTATTAGTCATTTTTTGGCAATAAAGTAGGTCCAGGATATACAGCAGGATTTACTAATGGAATATTTGCTTCATAATGTTTATTAATCTCTTTTAATATTTCCAATGCTATAAAAGCATATCCTCTAGCATTCAAATGCACGCCATCTAACGAAAATAATACTGTATTCAGGTTTCCTAATCCTTGGAAATAATCAGCTGTATAAATTTGCCCATCTTCTACTCTTAAACCACTCACTGCCTTTGTCAGCAATTCATTCATATCAGCAACTGCAAGATTATGTTCTGATGCGCTCCCTCTTATTATCGCATTAAATTGATCAGTAGCATCTTTTATTTTTTGCTGCTCAATTGGATTTAAAACAAAAGCATCACTCAATGGGATAGTTATTCCTATTTTCAACATATTGTCGATAACAGGATTTCCTGTCGAAATCGGTAAATCTGCCCCAATCTGGGTTCTACTCGTCAATAAAAGCAAATCCTTTCCAGTAGCATGTCGGGCTCTGCCCAACTGCTGCGACAACAATTCTATTTGCTCCGCAGTCAGTGGTAATATGGCTGCTGCTTGCTGTAACCCCATTTTTATAACGCCGGACATATCTTCTAAAGTTTTATCTTGTATAAGCACAGGATTGGCTTCTGTTTTTGAAAACAAATCAATTCTATCTCCTTGTCCAACTGCTGATAATGACATTTTTATCAAGCCAATAAACTGATTTAACTGATCTATATTTTCAACCCCTACAGCTTCAGGCGTTAAAGGGTTATATGGCACTGTAGTAAAAAACGGAATTGTAGTAACATAGGGAATCGTAGCCACAACACCATTTGCACCTTGAGAAGTCAACGTATTTACAATAGTTTCGTACGCTTGTTTAAAAACACCTGCATGAGTAATATCGTTGCTTCCGTATAAAGAAGGATCAATTCCGCCAGCTTCATTCTGGTCAACACCTTCCCCTCCTGAAGTTGCATATCCTAATACGTCATTAGCACCAATCCAATTGGTAAAAAAAGTGGGTTTTAAACTCATTGCATCACCTAAAACGGTTGTTTCGCCAGAAGTAGCTGTACGTACAAAATAAGGATTTGCTTTTCCTTGAGCCAGAGCTGCCAGACTTCCGTATCCGGGAGCTAACAAATGAAACACTTTGGCTCCCGGAACTCCGGCATTATTGTATGCTTTTTTTTGCAGTGTAGACGCATTTATGTCAATAGTAGATGTTCCCTTTATATTTTCTGGTCCTCCGGTTGACATATTAACAATCATTTTAGTTCCAAATCCGGGTAACGGTTGTCCATTTAACAACAATCCTCCCACGTCATTCACATCATCTGCGTACGATGGCTGCGTAAACTCTCCTCCTCCTACTTCTTTAAATTGCTGAGCCAATATATTGGGAAAAGAGTTTTTTTGTCCTGATCGATAGACTGTATTATCCATATACCCCGCAGTCAGAGAGTTTCCGACTGCTACATAAGTAGAAAAATCTGCTTTTCCGGCATAATAAGTTTCCGAATTAATTTTATCATCACCGATTGAAGGTTCACAAGCAACACCAAGAATTGCAAGTATCGGCAGTATATATAAATATTTCCTTTTCATTTTATCTTATTTTTTTAAATGAGTTAAAAACTATATGATATTCCTAGACCTGCACTGGTAACGGCAGATTTGTATGTACCTCCGAAGGACACGTAATTACCGTCTTCCATATAATAATCATATGAACTATTGGTATCGCTGAAATGAAGGTATGAAAATGATAAATCTATGCCAATTCCATTTTTAAATTTATAGGTAAGTCCTCCTGTATAAGCTCTGGAATCATTACGCGGCGTTTCTGGTGCAAAATATCCTGGTTGAACAGGACTTTCATCATAATACCATCCTGCTCTGAGTGAAAGCGCGTCTGTCGCCTGATACTGAACTCCAAATCTATATGTACTTGAATCTTTATAATTTCTCAAATTGACAGATTTACCAATAGCGGGATTATCCACAAAATCAATTGTTAATGCATCATAGACCCTCCAAAAAGCCCTGTTATAATCAAATGCAAACAACCATTTATTCCATTGATAGGATGCTCCAACGGTTAATTCGGCAGGCAGCGGCATTTCGGCTTTAATTTTACCATCTTTAAACATTGCAGCACCAAAAGCTGGAACATCATTAAAAGAGGCTGTTCCGTCATTGGCTTTCATAATAATTTTGGATCGGTAATTCATTCCCAATCTTAAGTGATCATCTATATTAACCATATACCCCGCTGTCCATCCCCAGGCAGTTACACCTTTTGCTTTGATATTCACATCGGTGCGGTTTCCGTTCTCATCTGTCATGCTTCTGGAAACATTTCTGTCAAAAGTTACTCCTCCGTTCACAAATATAGGTCCTCCTCCAAAACTAAAATGCTTACTTACTTTTACTGCAACAGTAGGCTGAAAATAAATTGCCTTGAGATCTATGCTATTTACCAAATGAGAACCTTGCCAGTCTCTATCCCAGTCCACCGCACTTCCGTAAGGCGAATAAACTGCCAAACCAATACTTAACCAATCAGTAGCCTGATAATTTCCGTAAAAATAAAACGGGGTTCCTACATTTCTGGTTTCATTTTCCCATCCATAAACAGCATTTTGGAACTTGGTATCTGCAATTAAAACAGTAGCTCCTGCAGAAAAACTAAATTTATCTTTGAGATAAACTGCACCTGCCGGATTAAAAAACAAAGTTTCCGCACTATTATTGATAACTGCCACTCCGGTGTGCCCCATAGCAAGCTGTTTATTTCCCTGCATACTAATTCTATATCCTCCCGCAAAAACAGAGGAAGAAATCAATGCAGTTAATGACAATGATATTAATTTCCTAATCATACTAAACCGTTGTTTATAATTTTTTACTCTCAAATATAAGAATCATTTGTTTTTTTTACAAATTTTAATTCACAATTTAATAAACCTTATTACTTAAACTAAATTTAATTCAATTAAACATACGTTTTATTAAATTTGAATCACGCAAAGACTTTAATATCGAACTATTTTTTATTTACAAAATCTAAAAACAAAAAAGCGAGGTTAGTACTAACCTCGCTTTTTTGTTTTTAGATTTTCCTGATTCTACTCTACAAATTCTTTAACTATTTCAAAAAACATCTGTGGGTTTTCGGCATGCAACCAATGACCAGCATTCGGAATTGTTTTAATTGCTGAGTTTGGAAAATGCTGTTTAATCAGCACTTCATCTTTTTCTTGTATGTATTTTGAATTTCCTCCACGTATAAACAAAACTTCCCCTGTGTAAATGGCTTTTGCCGGTAATCCTTCTCCAACTACTTCTTCATTTCGATTAAAAACATCCAAGTTAAATCGAAATGCCAACTGCCCGGGTTCTTTCCAGTATAAATTTTTCAGCAAAAACATTCGGGTTGAATCATCTTGAATGTACTGTTTGATAATATCATCTACTTCCTGCCGGGTTGGCTGCACGGAAAAATCTACAGCATTCAATGCTTTCATTATATCTTGGTGATGCGGAGCATAGGATCTTGGCGAAATATCTGCCACAATCATTTTTTGTACTTTTTGCGGATATTGAACTGCTAATTTCATTACTGCTTTTCCTCCCAGAGAGTGTCCTAATACAAAAGCTTGTGGAATTTGATAATAATCCATATAATTTACGATGTCTTGAACCATAGCTTCGTACGACCAGTCTTCCGAATGAAAGCTCCGACCGTGGTTGCGCAAATCCAGCAAGTGAACTTCATAGCCAAAATCTGCCATTTGTCTTCCAAATGTTTTCCAATTGTCAGACATTCCTAAATATCCATGTACTACAACAAAAGGAATACCTCCTTTTCCTTCTATTTTTGAATATAAAATTTTTTCCATTACAACAGTTTTCTGATATACATATTAACTACATTTTCCAATCCTAAATAAATAGATTCTGATATTAAAGCATGTCCGATTGACACTTCTAATAAACCGGGAATATTTTCTTTAAAAAATCTAATATTCTGCAAACTCAAATCGTGTCCTGCATTAACGCCTAGATTTAAATCATTTGCCAATTCTGCCGCTTTTATATAAGGTTCAATTCCTTTTAAATTGCCCAGCTCATATTGGGTTGCAAATTCTTCTGTATAGAGCTCAATCCGATCGGTATCCACTTCCTTTGCTCCTTCTATCATCTGCAATACCGGATCTACAAAAATAGAGGTTCTGATTCCTTTCAACTTGCACTCTTTAATCACTTCCTGTAAAAACGACTTGTGTTTGACTGTATCCCAGCCGGCATTAGATGTAAGTGCGTCAACGGCATCCGGAACTAAAGTAACCTGAGTTGGCTTACATTCAAATACCAATTTCAAAAAATTATCCATCGGATTTCCTTCAATGTTATATTCGGTATGAACAACATTTACCAGATCACGGGCATCCTGATAACGAATATGCCTTTCGTCTGGTCTGGGATGAATAGTTACTCCTTCCGCACCAAATTTTTGGACATCTTTTGCAACTTGAAGCAAGTCAGGTACATTATGTCCTCTAGAGTTCCTAAGAGTAGCTATTTTATTGATATTTACAGATAACTTAGTCATATTATTTATTTTTAAATACAAAAATACAAAGTATAAATGAAGGCATATTAGTTTATTTTTGATTATTTTGCATATTGTTATCACATCACGTCTTGTTTATGTCCATAAATCCTACATTAACTGTCTTAGATATCCCTCTATTTAATCTTGATGCTTCCGTTGCTGAAGCACAGACCTTTTTAGAGGATAAAAATTATTCTCATTTTCCGGTTGTCAACGAAAATAATTTATGGGAGGGCAACATTCCATATGATGAAATACAAAACAGTGATCTCACAAAAAAAATTTCGGATTTATTATATACTGCCGAGCATTTTTTCATACCTGAGGACAGTGATAAATCAGCATTTGAATGCATGGATTTATTTGCCCAGTTTAACAGTAATATTATGCCGTTTATTTCTGCTGACCAAAAGTTATTAGGTATTATTTATAAAGATGACCTGTTGCTCAAATGGACAGATACTCTTTTTTTTACAGAAAGGGGAAAGACAATTTTAATAGAAAAAGCTTTTAATCAATATAGTCTATCTGAAATAACTCAAATTGTAGAGAGTAACAACGCTAAGCTGCTTGGTATTTTTACGCTTTCTGAAGTAGATAAAAGCACACAACTACTCATCAAGACAAATAATATTAATACCAAATCAATTATTGAAGACTTAAGGAGATATCAATACACCATTCTCTCCAAACACGAAGAAGACACCTATTATACTGATCTAAAACGTCAATCAGATTACTTAAACAAATACCTAAACATATAATATGAAACTTGCAATTTACGGACAATCTAATAAAACTATAGTTCAAAATATTGTAGTCAGATTATTAAATGTTTTCAAAGCACATGACACATGTGTTATTTTTGAAAACAGTTTTTACAAACTAATCCAGCCAACTAATATCCTTACACAAGAATACGCTACATTTGACAACGAAAACGAATTGCCTAATGACATTGATTTTTTTATAGGAATCGGTGGAGACGGCACTATGCTGAGAGCTGCAAATTTTATAAAGAACAAAAACATACCGATTGTAGGAATAAATGCTGGAAGATTAGGCTTTTTAGCCAATGTTCAGCAAGATGACATTGAGAAGCATCTGCCTAATTTATTCAGTCATAATTACACTCTTTCAAGACGTTCACTGTTAAGCTTGGAATGTTCACCAACCGAAAATTCTCATTTTGACATCAATTTTGCATTGAACGAAATAACAGTATCCAGAAAAAACACCACGTCTATGATTACTGTTGAGACTTATTTGGACAATGAATATTTAGCAACCTATTGGGCAGACGGCTTAATTGTTTCTACCCCATCCGGCTCTACAGGATATTCACTTAGCTGTGGAGGACCGATCATAGAACCCGAAACCGGCTGTTTTGTAATTACCCCTCTAGCCCCGCACAATCTAAATGTTCGTCCCCTAGTTATCCGAGATAATTTAAAAATAAAACTAAAAGTAAGCAGCAGGGAACAACAGTTTCTGATTTCTTTAGACAGCACTACAGAAACTGTCGACAATAAAACGGAACTATTAATATCAAAAGCTCCGTTTACAATAAATTTGGTTGAGTTTCCACATCAGAGCTTTATAAAAACGCTTCGCAATAAATTGCTGTGGGGCGAAGACAAGCGCAATTAATTTTGATGGGCAATCAAATTTTTCTTTACTTTTAGCGTTGTTAAAAACAAATAAAGTTTATTTATTGTACAAAAAATAAAAAATTAGTTTTTTAAAATCGTATATTGCTATATTTGTAAATTATTTTAACAGAATGAAAAAAATCCTTATATCATTTATATTACTTTTTGGTATAGAAATGGCACAAGCACAAATCCACGAAATCGGAGTTGGCTTGGGAGGTGTTAATTATGTAGGCGATATAGGATCTACTCAGTACATAGCTCCTAAAAATTTAGGTTATAATGTTTTCTATCGTTGGAACAGAAGTCCCCGACACTCCTATAAAATTAGTTACTCTCACATGAAAATAACAGGTGATGATGCTAAATCGAGTATGGAAAGCCGAAAAGCAAGAGGCTTGAAGTTTAACAATACCATTCAGGAATTAACGCTTGGGTTAGAATTTAACTTTTTTGAATTTGATTTACACGAAGAACAATTTGCCATGACTCCTTATTTGTTTACTGGAATTTCTGGCATTAGATATAACGACCTTTACTTCAGAGGTCACCGTATGGTAAAAGGTGGCAAAAAATATTCTGCAGCTATTCCGATTGCTGCAGGGCTAAAATTCAGACTGACTCCTCAGTTAATTTTAAATGCAGAAGTTGCTGCAAACTACAGCTTTACCGACAATCTGGATGGCAGCCATTCTTCTGACAGCAACTTAGAAAAGTTTAATTTTGGAAAAAACGGAAATGACTGGTATTTCTACTCAGGAATATCTCTGAGTTTTACTTTCGGGCAAAATCCTTGTTATTGTGAATAGAATAGTAGATGAATTTGAAAGAGCAGATTAATACAGATAATTTACCACAGCATATTGCCATTATTATGGATGGCAACGGAAGATGGGCTAAACAAAAAGGACTTTTAAGAACAATCGGACACGAAAACGGTGCTGAATCAGTGAGAACCACTATCACTAAGTGTGGTGAATTAGGAATTAAAAATCTTACTTTATACGCTTTTTCTACTGAGAACTGGAGCAGACCTAAATATGAAGTAGATAAACTGATGAGTTTATTAGTCAAGTCCCTCATCAAAGAACTACCTGCCTTTATGGAAAACCAGATCCGTCTGAAAGCAATCGGCAATTTAGAATTACTTCCTGAAAAAGTTCAAAAAAACCTAACTAAAGTTATTGACCAGACTCAGAATAACGATAAAATGATTTTAACACTTGCCCTGAGTTATGGTTCTAGAGCAGAGCTGATTCAGGCAATAAAAAACATATCTTCTAAAGTTAAAAATAATATAATTTCAGAAGACAATATTGACGAATCAATTATTAATGAGCATCTTTACACGCATTATCTTCCCGATGTTGATCTGCTAATCAGAACAAGCGGAGAGCAGAGAATTAGCAATTTCCTTTTATGGCAGATTGCATACGCCGAATTGTACTTTTCAGAAGTATTATGGCCTGATTTTTCTGAGGAAGAATTATATAAAGCACTTCTTTCATACCAAAAAAGAGAAAGAAGATTTGGAAAAACAAGTGAACAAATTAAATAAAAACGCATAGAATGTTTCAAAAAGGTATTTCTCTTTTTGCACTGTTTATTACAGGACTTATTTATACCAATGCACAGGCACAAGACAGTATAAATACTCCTTCTTTTGAAGCGCCAAAATCCTATATTTTGGGTGATATAAAAGTAACGGGTAAAATAAATTACAATCCGCAAACGGTAGTTACCTTTACGGGTTTAAACAAAGGACAACAAATAACGGTACCTGGGGAAGAAATTTCAGATGCGTTGAAAAAACTTTGGAAATTAGGTTTTTTTAAAGACATCAACATCTACGAAACATCCATCGTCAACGATACTATTAATCTGGAATTATCTTTAAATGAGCTTCCAAGACTAAACAGTGTTAAAATAAAAGGATTCCGAAAATCAAAATCAGAGGCTTTAATCAAAGAGGCTAAACTTACGAAAGGGAAAATCGTAAATGATAATTTCTTAGCCACCACAAAATATTTTTTATTAAACAAATATAAAA
Organism: Myroides indicus; assembly: GCF_004364575.1. GTDB lineage: Bacteria > Bacteroidota > Bacteroidia > Flavobacteriales > Flavobacteriaceae > Flavobacterium > Flavobacterium indicum_A. The sequence goes on from NZ_SOAG01000008.1 coordinate 23,169, forward strand.
AAGACGGTTTCTATAATTCGAAAGTAACATTAAATACTGTTCCTGACTCAACAGGTAAAAGAGTGGATTTAATTGTAGGAATAGACAAAGGCAAAAAAGTAAGAATTTCGAAAATTAATTTTGACGGCAATAAGCAATTAAGCGATAAAAAGCTGAAAAAAGCGATGAAAGACACTAAACAGCGTAGTCCTTTTAATCCGCTTAGAATTTTTAAACCTTCTAAATTTATACAGAATAAATACGAAGATGATTTAACCAAACTTGTCAGCAAATATAAAGAAAACGGATACAGAGATGCTCGAATTATAGCAGATACTACTGAATACAACCCAAAAACCAATCGTATTGCTATCAATATTGACGTTGAAGAAGGAAATAAGTATTATTTTGGAAATATCCGTTTTATCGGAAATACAGTATACACAAACAGTCAGTTAAAACGGATTCTCGGCATTGAAAAAGGCGAAGTTTATAACGGTGTTTTACTGGACAAACGCATTCAGGACCAAACAAATCCAGATGCTTTTGATATCTATAATCAATACCAAAACAATGGCTATCTATTTTCGAGAATTTCGCCAGTTGAAGTTAAAACAGCTAATGATACTATTGACTTTGAAATTCGCATTTTAGAAGGTCCTATTGCCCGATTTAATAACATCACTACAGTAGGAAACAACTACACACATGATCACGTAATCCACAGAGATTTACAAACAAGACCGGGAGAAACATGGAGTAAGGCATTAGTTATGGAAACCATTCGTAAACTAGCTTCTCTGCAGATTTTTGATCCGCAAGCTATTATCCCAGATGTGAAAAATGCAGATCCAACTACAGGAACAGTAGATATCGAGTGGCAGGTTGCTGAAAAAGGATCCAGTCAAGTGGAATTACAAGGAGGCTATGGCGGGGGCGGATTTATCGGTACCCTTGGCTTGTCTTTCAACAACTTTTCCGTGCGAAACATTTTTAATAAAAAAGCATACCACCCTTTCCCTATGGGAGACGGTCAATCTATGGCGCTTCGCCTGCAGGGAAGTTCTTATTTCCAAACCTACAGCTTAAGTTTTACCGAGCCTTGGCTTGGAGGAAAGAAGCCAATTAGCTTTTTTGGTACATTAGCCTATAGTAAACAAAACTTGTATGATTATTACACCAGACGCACAGACCGAAGCAGAGGTTTTGATATTACCACGATTTCATTCGGTATTGCCAAACGATTGAGTGTTCCGGACGATTATTTTGTCCTATCACACACTTTAAGTTTCCAATACTACGATATGAAAAACTATAACACCGGATTATTTACATTTGGTGACGGATCATCTCGAAACTTTGCTTATCAGATCGAATTAAGACGCGACAATAGAGGTATTGATCCTATTTTTCCTACATTTGGTTCTTTATTTAGTGTTAGCGGAAAATTCACTCCCCCTTATTCTCTATTCAATAACGTAAACTATAAAGACTTAGAAAACGAAAAAGAATATAAATATACAGCTCCTAAAAATTACACAGATCCCTCAACAGGTCTTCCCATACCGGAAGGAACTTACTTAAACAGTTCCGGTCAGCCAGTTAATAACTGGGAAGATGCTATGGCAGATCCAAGTAAAGTCGATCAGAAGAAGTTCAATTGGTTAGAATACTATAAAATTAAATTTAAAGGTGACTGGTACACCACTTTATACGATAAGTTAGTACTTCGCACTTTAGGAGAATTTGGCTTTATGGGTGCCTATAACAACAACCGGGGGATTGTTCCTTTTGAAAGGTTCTATCTCGGAGGAGATGGTTTAGCAAACTTCTCATTAGACGGACGTGAGGTTATCCAGCTAAGAGGTTACCAAAATCAGACCTTAACCCCATTAAATGAAAGAGGCGAGCAAATAGGAGGTACTATTTACAATAAATTTACGTTAGAATTACGTTATCCAATTACATTAAAACCAAATGCCTCTGTATATGTTCTTTCGTTTGCTGAAGCCGGAGCTGCGTATGACTCTTTCAAAAATTACAATCCATTTGAATTGCAAAGATCCGCAGGATTTGGAGTGAGGGTATTTATGCCGATGTTCGGACTATTAGGAATTGACTTCGGATATGGATTTGATCCTGTTCCGGGACAATCACAAAAAAGCGGTTGGCAAACGCACTTTATACTTGGGCAATCATTTTAATGTATTTATTACATAAAATTAACAAGTTATGAGAATTTTTTTAGCTATTTTAATTTGTACCTTTACACTTTCTTCTCTTGCCCAAGGCGGAGGTACTGCTCGTGTGGCGTATATTGATATGGAATACATATTAAGGCATTCGCCTGAGTATGATGAAGCAAGCAGTCAATTAGCAAACAGAGCTAATCAATGGAAAGAAGAAATAAACAAAAAAAAGGAAAATATAAAAAAGCTGAAAGATGAATTAGCTGCCGAGCGAATTTTACTAACTCGTAACTTAATTGAAGAAAAAGAAGAAGAAATTACTTCTCTAGAAAATGAATTATATGAATACCAGCAAAAACAATTTGGAACAGAAGGCAACTATATTACTCAAAAAGTAATATTAGCTAAACCAATACAAGATCAGGTTTTTTCTATTGTACAAGAAATAGCCGAAGCAAGAAAATTTGATTACGTTCTTGATAAAAATTCTGAATCAACCATGCTTATTGCTGCAAAGCGATATGATATCAGTGATTTGGTGATTCGCCGCATGACCACTGCCAGAAGAAAACAATACATGACTCCTGAGCAAGTAGAAGCTGTAGAAAAAGCCGAAAAAGAACAAGATGCAATAGCATTACGTCAAAGTAAACGTGATGATCAAAAAAGAGAAAAAGAAGAAGCTGTAAAGCAGATTAAAGAAGAAGCCAAGCAACAGCAATTAGCAGTCGAAGAGACAAAAACTGTTGATAATGCAATTGAAAAAGAAAATGCCCAAGAAGCCGCCAAGCGACAACGGGAGGAACAACTAAGAGAACTGGAAGAAAAAAAACAGCGAATAGAACAAGAAAAACAGGCAAAGATTGAAGAACAAAAAGAACTTCTAAGACAAAAACAAGAAGAAATAGCAAAGAAAAAACGCCAGGATGAAGAAAATCGCATACGGATTCAGGAAGAAAAACAAAGAGAAATAGAAAGACAGAAAGAAGAAATTCAAAAACAAAAAGCAGAAAAAGAAAAGAAACTTGAAGAAGAAAAAGAACGCAGAAAACAAGAAGCTATAAATCAGCAAAAAGATTCTAAAAAAGAGGATATAGAAAAATTGATCGAAGAGCGAAAAAAACTTGAAGAAGAAAGAAGAGCAGAAATGGAACGAAAAAAAGAAGAAGCTCTTAAAAAACGTCAAGAACAAATAGAAGAAGCAAAGCGTATTCAGGAAGAACGAAAACAAAGAGTTCTTAAAGAACAAGAAGAAAAGAGACAGCGTTTAATTAAAGAGCAGGAAGAACGAAAACGCCAAATAGAAGAAGCAAAAAAGAATAATAATTAAATTGAAAATATAATAAATCAAAAAATCGAGTAAAATGAAAAAAATGAAATCTTTATTAATTGCAGCAGCTTTATTCTTAGGAGTTAGCACTACAGCAGTTATGGCTCAGTCAAAAGTAGCACATATTGATGTTCAAGCACTAGTAACAGAGTTACCTGCCATGAAAAATGCTGAAGCCGAATTGAAAAAAGTAGGTGAAGGATATGAAAAAGACTTCAATAGCATGATGACCGAATATCAAAATAAAATTCAAAAATATCAGGCAGAAGCATCAACTGCAGGAGAAATAAAAAATGAAGAAAGAGCAAAAGAAATTAATGATTTAGAACAGAGAATTCAACAATTTCAAACGACAGCTCAACAAGATTTACAAAAAAAGCAAATGGATTTAACTCAGCCAATTCTTGAGCAAGCAAGAACTGCTATTCAAAAAGTGGCTCGTGCAAAAGGATATGAATATGTACTTGATTCATCTATGGGGTCTGGAGTAATAATGGCTGATGGACCAGATTTAATGACCGACGTAAAAAAGGAGTTAAGCGTAAAATAATTTCGTATAAAATAAAATTACTAACCACCCTTCGAGGTGGTTTTTTTATATTTGCATATGGCAAAAAACAACCCTATAGGATTATTTGATTCAGGAATCGGTGGCACTTCTATCTGGAGAGAAATTAATCATCTCCTCCCCTATGAAAATACTGTGTTTCTGGCTGATTCAAAAAATGCGCCATACGGACAAAAAACAAAATCTGAAATTATTAATCTATGTTTCAAAAATATTGATATCCTTTTAAACTACAACTGTAAAATAATAGTTATAGCTTGTAATACAGCAACTACTAACGCTATATCAGAGATTAGAGCTAACTATAACATTCCTGTAATCGGAATAGAGCCCGCAATAAAACCAGCTGCTACTTTTAGTCGAACTTCTAAAATTGGTATTTTAGCAACAAAGGGCACTATTTTAAGCGATCTTTTTACGGAAAAGATAAAACTATATCCTGAAACAGAAATTATTGAACAAATCGGCTATGGACTTGTTGAACTTATCGAAGCAGGTAAAATTAATTCTGTAGAAACAAAATCTCTTTTAGAGGAATACCTTACACCCATGATAGAGAAGGGAATAGACACACTCGTTTTAGGCTGTACGCATTATCCTTATTTACTTCCCATACTTAAAACAATCTTACCTCTAAATATTCAAATTATAGATTCCGGATTTGCAGTTGCCAAGCAAACTAAGAAGATATTAGTGCAACACTCTTTGCTCTCTGATTCAAATAAAAAAGGATGTGCCGTATTTTACACTAACGCAAATCCTGAAATCCTGAAAACATTTACACCAAAAGGAAATCCTATTGAATATTTGGATTTTTAAAATACTGGATAAAACTGTACTTTTAATTTAAGCTTTATCCTGTAAAACTTATACACTTTACAAGACGGCGAAAGTGCTGTGGTACGCACTTTGGGAGGAGCGGTATTTGGGGATCGCTGTTATAATCGCGTATTTATTTATCACAATGGAGCAGAATCCTATTATGCAACCAGAGGTTTTAGAGGTTTTTTAGAGCTGTAAATCATTTTCAGGATAAATGTTTCGCTTAAACCTTTGCACAAATAAAGCACAAACTGTACCTTCGTTCGACTAAAAAACAAAGCATGAAGATTTTTAGGTTAGCCCTGTTACTTTTATTTTCGCTGAGTTTATCAGCACAAAAAACAACGTTTAAAGAAGGAGATTTTATTTTTCAGAACATAGACTGCGGTCCGCTGTGCGATGCCATTAACGAAGTTACCGAAGGGTATGGCGACCTCAATTTTAACCATATAGGAATGGTTATTTGGTATAAAGATCAACTTCACGTGGTAGAAGCTACTTATCCACAAGTATGCGTAACGCCTATAGAAGATTTCTTAAACAAAACATCTGCCACCATGTATCTGGGTAGGTTGCTGCCAAAATACGAATCATTGATTCCAAAAGCAAAATTCTTTGCCTTGGAACAGGTAGGCATACCGTATGACGACAACTATTTATACGACAACGGGAAGTATTATTGTTCTGAGTTGATTCACGATGCTTTTAAAGCAGCTAACGACAATACTGCTTTTTTTAAAATGTATCCGATGACTTATAAATCAAAATATACAGGAGAGTTTTTTCCAGTTTGGCTGGAGTACTTTAAAAAGCTTGACCAACCAGTTCCGGAAGGACTTCCGGGGTGCAATCCTGCCGGATTATCGCTATCCGAAAAAATCACTATTGTGGGAGCAATCTCACAATAGTGATTTTTTTGTTTTATAGATTGTCAATCTGTTTCATCAGATTTAAAACTTCCTGCTCAACCTGACGTCCTTTGTCCTGCGTATACCATTTTTGGAGTTCCACCTTACCGTCTTCGTCTATCTGTCCGTGTTTTTCTTTGTATTCGTTCAATAATTTTACAGCTTCTCCCGGGCGAGGTCCCCAGCTTCCTTCTACTTGAAGCGTATCTTTTTCAACTACTATCAGCTTGGGAATAGAGCGTCCCCCATTGGTCAAAAACTGATCCATCAAGTTCAGATTCTGATCTCTAAAAACGATCCTCAGATCTATTTTACCCGAAGTCTCTGCCATTTTGTTCAGCATAGGAACGGATTGCGCTGCATCTCCGCACCAGCTTTCCGAAATAACCAGCCATATGTATTCTTTTCTTAAATGCCGAAGTACCTGTGCTGTATCAACCTCAACACTCAAGGTTTTATCAAGTCGTTTTAAACGGGTTTCATTCAGTTCAGCATAAGCCATATAGCTTTCGTCCAATTGCAGTTTTTCCGGATTATTTGCCAAAGCATCTGATACAAAAGTCCGGAAATCAGCATAACTAAAACTTTTTTCAAGAGTTGTTGCGTCTATATTTATCATTTTTGAATAAATTTATCGTTTGTTTATTTTTTACCAAAAGTAATCTTTTTAAATCACAGTTAATTATGAGTACAAAAAAAATTGGTTTAGTACTGTCTGGCGGAGGGTATAAAGGCATTGCGCACGCAGGTGCTTTGCAATTCTTGAAAGAGCAAAACATAACTCCATCAGTCATTGCCGGAACCAGTTCTGGGTCTATTGTTTCTTGTTTATACGCCTGCGGAATGAATCCGGAAGAGATTTTTGACTTCTTTAAATCAGTCAATATTTTTGACTGGCATCACTTTACCTTTAAAAAAGCTGGATTAATAAATGTCAATGCATTTGACAAATACTTGTATAAAGTATTTCAGGATAAAACACTAGCCGATTTATCGGTCCCTGTATACATCAACGCAACCAATATCGCCACCGGAAAACTGCACTTTTTTGATCCGTCGACCAAAGTAGTCGATGCTATATTAGCCTCAAGTGCTTTTCCGGGAATTTTTAGTCCGTACGAAATTGACAATACCCTTTACAGTGACGGAGGCATCATAAACAACTTTCCTACTCATATTTTAAAAAACAAATGCGACTACATGATCGGCATCAACGTATCCCCTCTGCTAACCATAGAACCGCACAAACTGAACAGTATACGCTCTGTTGCCACCCGCGCCTATGAATTGATAACCGCCATTCACAATATCCCTCAGGCAGCTTTGTGCGACTGGCTGATAGAGCCCGAAAAACTTGCCGAATACTCTATTTTTGAAAGAAATAAAAAGAAGTTGTCCAAAATTTTTGAGCTGGGCTATCAAACCGCTAAAGAATCCTATACTTCTAAATACAATTTTGAAAAAGCTGTTTTATAGTAGGATATAATCCTTTATATTTGCAAAACTTTAAAAATATCTTTCCGATGAAGTACAAAAGAATTCTGTTAAAACTAAGCGGCGAAGCCTTAATGGGAGATCAGCAATACGGGATTGATCCTAAAAGACTGGCTGAATATGCTGAAGAAATCAAAAAAATACACGATTTAGGCGTTGAAATAGCCATCGTAATCGGAGGAGGAAATATTTTTAGAGGAGTTGCCGGGGCTAATGTAGGCATGGATAGAGTACAGGGAGATTACATGGGAATGCTGGCAACGGTGATTAACGGAATGGCACTGCAGGGAGCATTAGAAGATAAAGGGATGCTAACTCGCTTGCAAACAGCCTTAAAAATTGAAGCTGTAGCCGAACCATACATCAAGAGAAGAGCAGTACGCCACTTGGAAAAAGGAAGAATTGTTATCTTTGGTGCAGGAACGGGAAATCCGTATTTTACAACGGATACGGCTGCCGTACTGAGAGGTGTTGAAATCAATGCCGACGTAATTTTAAAAGGAACGCGCGTTGATGGTGTTTATACTGCCGATCCGGAAAAAGATCCGTCTGCTATAAAATACGAAAAAGTCACTTTTTCAGACGTGCTTACCAAAGGATTAAACGTAATGGATACAACAGCATTTACATTGAGTCAGGAAAACGAGCTGCCGATTGTTGTATTTGACATGAATAAAGAAAACAATTTAATAAAAGTTTGCCAGGGAGATGATACAGTAGGAACTACAGTATCTGTAAACATCTAATTATTATCAGGTTATGACAGAAGAAATAGATTTAATTATCGCAACTGCCAAAGAAGCAATGGATAATACCGTTGTCCACTTAGAAAAATCACTGTTAAACATTCGTGCCGGGAAAGCTTCACCTCAAATGCTCGGAAGCGTATTTGTAGACTACTATGGTTCTCAAACCCCCCTTTCACAGGTAGCAAGCATCAACGTACCGGATGCTCGTACGCTTTCGGTTAGTCCTTGGGAAAAAAATATGTTACAGCCTATAGAAAAGGCTATTATGATCGCCAATCTGGGACTTAACCCGATGAATAACGGGGAGAATATCATTATCAATATTCCGCCATTGACAGAGGAAAGACGTAAAGATTTGGTAAAACAAGCAAAAACCGAAGCCGAAGATGCCAAAGTTGGAATAAGAAACTCTCGGAAAGATGCCAACAACGACATCAAAAAACAAGAAAAAAACGGAGCATCCGAAGATATTTGCAAAGATGCAGAAGACAGAGTTCAAAAACTCACGGACAATTACGTTAAAAAAATAGACGATATTTTAGCTGTAAAAGAAGCTGAAATCATGAAAGTATAAAGATCAAATCCGCAAATTGCGGATTTTTTTATACATCTTTATCAAAAGCCTTCAAAACAGAGAATATTATTTACGGCAAAAAAATAGTCTGTTTTGTCGAAGAAACAAATATAGGTCTCCTTTTCCTTTTTTACTGTCGTACTCAAAGACTGCTATATTTAACGGCTTTTTATCTTTAAGTTTTTCGCATTTTATTTTCCTTCTGCATTAGTTTTCAATACTTTTCCTTATCTTTATAGGAACTTTTTTACGGATATAAAATATATTTATCCGCAAAATAAATATGTATACCAATAAAAAAATTAACTATGACAACCAAAATTTATACTCCGGAGGATTTAAAAAAATCTAATCCGGTATTTGGACAGGTTTCCTTTGACAATCACGAACAAATTGTTTTTTGCCACGACAAAGATTCCGAACTAAAAGCTATAATCGGCATACACAACACAACTTTAGGTCCTTCGTTGGGAGGAACGAGAATGTGGAATTACCAATCAGAATGGGAAGCTTTAAACGACGTTCTAAGACTTTCCAGAGGAATGACCTACAAGTCTGCTATTTCCGGATTGGATTTAGGGGGCGGAAAAGCCGTCATTATTGGAGATTCTAAAAAAGACAAGAACCCTGAACTCATAAAAGCGTTTGCCCGCTACGTAGATTCTTTAAGTGGTAGATATATAACCGCAGAAGATGTAGGGACAACAACTGCCGACATGGATTTAATTCATTCCATTACCCCTCACGTAACCGGAATTTCCGAAACTTTGGGCGGATCCGGCAATCCATCGCCTGTAACGGCATACGGGGTTTTTATGGGGCTAAAGGCTGCTGTAAAATTCAAGTACGATTCTGATGATTTAAACGGAAAAAAAGTTTTGGTACAAGGCGTGGGCAATGTAGGCGAAACATTGGTAAAACACTTAACCGAAAATGGCGCCGTAGTACAAATAACGGATATCAGTGAAGAACGCTTAAATGAAGTTTCCAAAAAATACGGAGCACAGATATTCTCGGGTACAGATATTTATAGTGCCGATATTGATATTTACTCGCCGTGTGCTTTAGGGGCAACCATTAACGACGAAGCTTTGGAAAGATTAAAAGCAAAAGTTATTGCCGGAGCTGCAAACAACCAACTGGCTATAGAAGCAGTACACGGTAAAAAACTGCAGGAAAAAGGCATAGTGTACGCACCCGACTTTTTAATTAATGCAGGAGGAATTATTAATGTTTTTGGAGAAATCGCCCATTATGACTCCGGCGAAGCCATGAAAAGGACAGAAAACATATACAACACCACCTTAGAGGTTCTTCATTTCGCCAAAGAGCACAATATAACTTCTAATCAGGCTGCCATGAAAAAAGCAGAACAGCGAATAGAAGCAAAGAGCAGAGAAAGCAAATAAAAAGATTCTTGTATATTTGGATAATTAATCGGACTCCGGAATTAATTTTAATATTAACTCCAGAGTTCATCAATATATAGCTGCAATGAAACTTACCTCTCGTATTTTATTACATTTATCGCTTTCTTTTATCTTCTTTTACTCCGGATCTATATCTGCACAATCACAGATTGACTTAGTATTAAAAGAGGAACTGAAAACAATGAGCCGGAGTGATCAGGAATATAGAAAAATCTATTTCATTGAATCTGTTTTTACTAAAAAATCCGATTCTCTCAAAAACCGATACAATATTCTAGAGGAGGATAAACTAAAGGAATTCCTTGCAAAGAAAATTAAACAGGCAGATTCTCTAAACCTGATAAAAATTGACCGTATTATTGAGAAATACAATCGTTATCCAGGAAAAGATTTAGTGGGAGAGTCTCAAAGTTCTGATGCCTGGCTGATAATACAACACGCACCGGATCCTAAAAAATATTTATCTCTGATTAAAGAGGCGGCAGAAAGCAATCAGCTTCCTTTTCATTATTACGCCATGACTTTGGACAGAGTGCTGATGTATGATAATCAACCTCAAATTTACGGTTCGCAGGCAAAAATGGTTAAAATCAAAAATACTGATAAAACAGAGTTTATCATCTTTCCCATTCAAAATCCTAAAGAAGTCAATAAACTACGGAAAAAAGCAGGTTTTGACACAACCATTAAAAAATATGCCAAACAGCTCAGTATAAAATACAAACCTTACAAAATGGAAGATATCCATACTGATTAGTTATGGTTTAAATTCTAAATATACAAGATTCTAAAATTCTTATATTTTACTAAAATGTAAAACGTCCTGTCTCCATCCTACAACACAAAATACCTATTCCAAAATTGATAATGATTCCTTATCTTTGCGGGTATTTTGAAATTTTTGTTCAAAATACATAGGTTAAAATAAATATAAATCATAATGAAACATACGAAAATTATCGATCTTTTAAGTGGTAAAGGTCTCCTTCATGAGGTAAAAGCAAAAGGATGGGTCAAAACATTCCGAAACAATCAATTTATTGCCTTAAATGACGGATCTACAATCAATAATCTTCAATGTGTTATCGATTTAGATAAATTCCCTGCCGAACAGCTGAAAAAAATTCATACCGGAGCGGCTATTTCTGTTAGAGGAACGCTAATTGAAAGCAAGGGTGCCGGGCAAAGCGTCGAGATTCAGGTGGAACACTTAAAAATTTACGGAGAAGCCAATCCGGAAGAGTTTCCTATTCAACCTAAAAAACACTCTTTGGAATTTTTACGCGAAAATGCACATTTGAGAATCAGAACCAATGTTTTTGGTGCTATTATGCGCGTGCGAAGCACACTGGCATTTGCTGTTCACAAATATTTTCAGGAAAACGGTTTCTTTTATTTTAACGCGCCGATTATTACCGGTTCAGATGCAGAAGGTGCCGGCGAAATGTTTAGAGTTACAGCTTTAGACTTAAACAACCTTCCAAAAGATGAAGAAGGAAAAGTTGACGTTAGGGAAGACTTTTTTGGCAAAACAACAAACCTAACGGTATCCGGTCAGCTGGAAGCAGAAACGTATGCTATGGCGTTGGGCTCAGTTTATACCTTTGGCCCTACTTTCCGTGCCGAAAATTCAAATACCTCACGCCACCTTGCCGAGTTTTGGATGATTGAACCGGAAGTAGCATTCATTAACTTAGACGAAAACATGGATTTGGCGGAAGACTTTATCAAATATGTTATTCGCTATACTTTAGATAAATGTAAAGACGATTTAGTATTTCTGGACAAACGCCTTACCGAAGAAGAAAAAAACAAACCGCAGGCAGAAAGAAGTGACATGTCGCTTTTAAACAAATTGAATTTTGTTTTGGACAACAACTTTAAGCGCGTAAGCTATACCGAAGCCATTGACATTTTAAAGGGCAGCAAGCCTAACCGCAATAAAAAGTTCAAATACCTGATAGAAGACTGGGGTGCAGACCTACAAAGTGAGCACGAACGTTACCTTGTTGAAAAGCATTTTAAATGCCCTGTAATATTATTTGATTATCCGGCTGATATTAAAGCTTTTTACATGAGAATGAATGAAGACGGAAAAACCGTTCGCGCCATGGATATTTTATTCCCGGGTATCGGAGAAATTGTAGGCGGATCTCAAAGAGAAGAACGATACGATGTACTGTTAGAGAAAATCCGCACCATGGGGATAGACGAAAAAGAACTTTGGTGGTATCTGGATACACGTAAATTCGGTACGGCTCCACACAGCGGATTTGGACTGGGCTTTGAACGATTAGTACTTTTTGTTACCGGAATGACTAACATCAGAGACGTGATTCCATTCCCGAGAACTCCACAAAACGCTGAATTTTAACAGCTTTAAAAGCTTATCTTAAATTGTTTACTTTATCGCATTTTTTTACTAAATTTGAAAGTAAAGGAATGTAATAAAGTAAACATTTTTATTATTGTCAAATTTCACAGTATGCTAAAACAAAGTTTACATCTTAAACTATCTCAAAAACTATCTCCTCAGCAAATTCAGTTAATGAAACTGATTCAGTTGCCTACTTTAGCTTTTGAGCAAAGGCTGAAAGAAGAACTGGTTGAAAATCCGGCGCTGGAAACCGGAAAGGAAAATGAGCCGGCTGAGGTGGATGAATATGAGGATAATTTTGACGATTTTGACAGTGAGAGAATTGAAGCAGAAGACATCAATATTGACGAGTATTTGAGTGATGACGAAACACCGGAATACAAGCTTCAGGCAAACAACTTTAGTGCTGACGATGACGACTACGAAACGCCGATTATAGCACATGAAACTTTTCATCAGGATCTGCTCAATCAGCTCAATACTTTTATACTTTCTGACAGTGATCGGATAATTGCCGAATTTTTAGTGGGCAGTATTGACGATACAGGCTATATCCGAAGAGAAGCACAGGATATTGTGGATGATTTAGCTTTTACACAGGGCGTATATACAAACGAAGAAACTGTTGAACGCATTTTTGCAATAATCCACGAGTTAGAACCTATTGGGGTGGGAGCAAGAAATCTGCAGGAATGCCTTTTGTTGCAACTCCGCCAGAAAACACCTAACAGCGCTATAGAACTCGCAAAAGATATTATACAAAACCAGTTTGAAGCTTTTACTCGTAAGCATTATACCAAGTTATTACTGCGTTACGACATCACAAAAGATCAGCTAAAAGCAGGGATTGACGAAATTGAGAAACTAAATCCAAAACCGGGAAGTTCTTTTTCCGGAAGCGGAAAGATTATAGAACACGTTACCCCTGACTTTTTAATTAAAATAGTAGATGGCGAACTGGAGCTGAGCTTAAACGGCAGAAATGCTCCTGAACTTCACGTTTCCAAAGATTATCAGGAAATGCTGCAAACTTATAAAGATTCAAGAAATGCTTCTGCCTCTCAAAAAGATGCCGTACAGTTTATCAAACAAAAGCTAGACGGGGCAAAATGGTTTATAGAAGCTATCAAACAGCGTCAGGAAACCCTTTTTGTAACCATGAGTGCTATTGTAGATTACCAAAAGGAATTTTTTTTAACAGGTGATGAAACGAAACTTAAACCTATGATTTTAAAAGATATTGCAGACAGAATTGGTTTGGATATTTCTACTGTTTCACGCGTAGCAAACAGCAAATATGTAGATACGCCATACGGAACGTACCTCATCAAAAACTTCTTTTCCGAAGCCATGATTAATGATCAGGGAGAAGAGGTTTCAACCATTGAAATCAAAAAGATTCTCCAAAACATTATTGATCAGGAAGATAAACAAAAACCTCATACGGATGATAAACTTACTGAATTACTAAAAGAAAAAGGATATCCTATTGCGAGGAGAACAGTTGCCAAATACAGAGAACAACTTGATATTCCAGTGGCAAGAATGCGAAAACGCATCTAAAAACAGTATGGTAAATGGCTCGTAAAATACCTATTTATATTTCGTATCTGTTTCATCCGATCGTACTTCCCCTGATTACGGTTTTACTGTATTTTCACATTAACAAAGCCTATTTTACTCAGTTAGAAATAAGCGTAATCCTGACACAGGTACTTATCGTAACTTTCTTTATTCCTGTTTGTTTTTACTATTTGTTGAAATCACTAAAAATAATACAGTCTTCTACAATGGTTAACAGCCTAAAAGAAAGAATTATTCCCTTTATTATAAATATTGTTCTGCTTTTTATTTTAAAGAGTTTTATCTTGTATAACAACAGTGCCTATGAATTAAAGATATACTTTTACGGGTTAATATCTACTTATCTTTTGCTCCTGATTCTCGCCTGCTTCAAACACAAAAGCAGCGTCCACGTAGCTATGCTAACGGGATGTTTAGGTTTTTATACTGTATTAGTTTTATACAATCAGATTCCGGAAATCGTCACGGTAATATTGCTTGTTTTGATTACCGGCGCTACAGCCAGTTCTAGACTATACCTTCGCGCTCATAGTTCGGCAGAAGTTATTTCGGGAGGAATTGCAGGTATATTGCCACAAGTGGCTTTATTCTGGCTTACCATATCTCACAATATATAAAACATAACCCCGATATTTAACAGGCGGAGTTTTTGCGAATCATCTTCAAAGAGCTGGTTTTTATATACTGTATTCATTCCGTAATAAACATAGAGATTCCACGTGTTAAATCCTGCTGAAATATAAGTACCAAACAGCCATTTATTCAAGTTATCGTCACCTCTTATAACTGAAGTATATCCTTCTGCAGATGTTCGCTGTCTGTCAGAAAATCTATAGCTTGCTTTAACACCCACGTAAATTCTCCAAAACTTGTGACTTTCCGGAGTCGATGTTCTCCACCTGAACTCAAGAGGAAAATCAACGAAGTGGATAGATAAGTTATTTTTGCTGTAAGTGTCCAAGGTAGTGTATTGCCCATTTACATCAAGACCTAAATTATCGCGGAGATTAAGGTAAGAATAACCTATTCCCGGAGCAATAGCTACGGTTCTGGATGAATTGACGGGAAAATCCCTCAAAAAGCCGGCATTGATGCCGAGAGAAAAAGAATTTGGATGAAATCCTTTCGTTTTATTCTGCATCATCGTATGGGAAATTCCAAAATAAAACTGATCTTCTCTGTATTTTAAATCTAATGCTTGAACAGAATCAGTAATTTGATCGACCTGTATATTTGAATCCTGTGCGTTTACTTCTGAAAAACACAATAAAAAACCGCCCAGAAAAGTCAACCATTTTTTCATCTTTTATATTTACTTGCTATACCTGATCTATTACTATTCAAGATTATTTCTTCAAGTTAATCAATGTCAAATTTAAACCTTTTTAAAAGACAACAACATAAAATATTTGTTTTTCACTTTTGGCTCTGATGTTAAGTAACTCAAAATATTCCCGGTTCTTTACAAGCATCTTCCGACACGGAATTATTTCATGAAGTTTTGACCAAATTACAAAATCCAATGCGATAAAACACTGGCTCGAAAAATTTTAATAAGATTACAATAACTGCAAGCTGTCATTTAACAGAATCTCTTTTTTTAAAAAGAAAAAACCAACCCTACTCCCAGCGTTTGCTTAAATTGAACTCGCGGTCCCTCCGTAATCTGCACTCCTCCTTTTTCTATTTTGTTTTTTATATTGTCATCATATAACAAATAGGTTCCTATATTGGCTTTTACAAAATCGTTTACGGTTAAATCAAGCTTAAATTCCCACATTACATCTATGTTCCCGAAATGATCCACGTAATCACTGTACAGAGTGAGTTTATGTTCTAAAGCAATATTTTTAAATATTTCCTTTTTCCACTCATTGCTGAATAAAAGCCCTACCTCCGCTTTATAATTTTTACCTCTTCGGATAATATTTCCCAAATCGTCAACAACTGCGGCTTCGACCCCGAAAGATCCCTGATCTGCCAAACGCTGATCATTTACAAACGTAGCCTTATAGGTTAAAGGAGAAATGTAATATTTTATTCTTGTTTTCGGACTTACGTATTCAGCTCCGATACCGACAAATAAGTAAGCAGGAGCAAACCATCGGGACACCGGATCATCGGTATTGGGATAATTATATCCTTCAGTAAACTGCGTTTTAAAATTTAATTTTGATACATAATACCAATCTGATATCGCTGACGATCTGTACCCGAATGCGGAGTTAAATTCCAACACGTCATCTGTCTTCCTGAGCTCCCGGTCTGACTGCTTGTTAATGCCGTATTTTATACTTAAGGCATTTTCCCAAGACAATCGACCTTTGATATACTTTCTGACAAAATCTCCTTTAAAAATACCAGAAATTGAATTATCACCTCCTGCACTCCAATTGACAAATGCTATCTGATTTAAATCTAATCCTAACTGATTTTTCTTTTCCCAATATCCCAAAATATCGTTATTAATAGGAAGTACGCTTAAATCATGAACCGGATTAAACCGCGTCTTGATTTGTGTGAACTTGGGTTTTCCTTTTTTTACAAAAATCTCGGGTCTGAAAAAAGGAACATCACCCTCGATTCCAGAATGAATATAATTGGCAGACGACCTTTGGGGACTGTAGTTCTCTTTTGATAAAAATCCCATTAAAGGATTAAACGGATTTTCCTGAGCCTTTAAGGTGTCATTTTTTACAACATTCGCCATTCTGTTTACTATCGTGTCTTGTCCTTGGGCAATACTTTTGATTGTTCCCAACAAAACCAACACTTTTAAAAATCTCGCAATAACTTTTCTCAAAACCTAATAACTATTAATAATTTCTTTTATTGATTCAGTATCAATTCCGCACTGCTGCTGCTGCTGTTTGACAGTTGCGTGCTCTACAAATTCATCTTTAATTCCCAACACTTCTACACAAATACCCGGATAATGCAAAGCTGCAAATTGAGCTATCCTGCTTCCAAAACCTCCTATAACAGTTCCTTCTTCTAAGGTTACTACTTTTTGATGCTTGCCAAATATTTCGTGTAAAACCTCTTCATTTAGCGGCTTTACAAATAAAAAATGATAATGCGACCATTCTGATGACGGACATTCCTTAAAGGCTTCCACAGCATTGTTCCCTATTGTTCCCGTAGAAATGAGTGCAAATTTATTTCCTTTTTGCAATTCTCGTGTTAACCCTAGTTTAATTTTAACAAATGATTGTTTCCACGAACTACTCATTACCCCTTTTCCTCTCGGGTAGCGAATTGCCAGCGGATAATCAATTCTCAACTGGGCAGTATAAAGCATATTTCTCAATTCAAGCTCATTCATCGGCGCCACAATAACAATGTTCGGAATACAGTTCAGGTAGGCAATATCGTATACTCCCTGATGAGTTGCTCCATCTTCTCCAACTAATCCTGCTCTGTCCAAACAAAATATTACCGGTAAATTTTGCAGTGCCACATCATGAATTACCTGATCATACGCCCGCTGTAAAAACGTTGAGTAAATAGCACAAAACGGTATCAATCCCTGCGTTGCCATTCCCGCTGCCAATGTTACGGCGTGTTGTTCTGCAATTCCCACATCAAGTGCTCTTTCTGGAAATGCTTCCATCATATATTTTAAAGAACTCCCTGTCGGCATTGCTGGAGTTATACCCACAATATCCAGATTTTGTTCTGCCAATTCAACCAAAGTCAGTCCAAACACGTCCTGATATTTTGTAGGAAACTCGTTCTCCTCTACTCTCATCAATTCTCCTGTTCTACTGTCAAACTTACCCGGAGCATGGTACTTTACCTGATTTTCTTCTGCCTGTTTTAATCCTTTCCCTTTGGTTGTAATAATGTGCAAAAACTTAGGTCCCTCAGTACTTTTTAATTTTTCAAGCTCTTTAATCAGTTTGGGCAAATCATGCCCGTCAATCGGTCCTGTATAGTCGAAATGCAGAGATTCGATCATATTATTGGCTCTCGGATTCCTTCCTTCTTTCACTGCAGTCAGATAGTCCTTAAGAGCGCCAACACTCGGATCAATTCCTATTGCATTATCATTGAGGATTACCAGTATATTTGCATCTGTTACACCGGCGTGATTTAACCCTTCAAAAGCCATGCCTGAAGCAATGGAGGCATCTCCTACCACGGCAATATGATGTTTTTCGCTATTTCCTTTCAATTTTGAAGCTATTGCCATTCCCAAAACAGCTGAAATAGCTGTTGAAGAATGCCCCACACCAAAGACATCATACACACTTTCTTCTCGTTTTGGAAACCCGCTGATCCCCCCTTTTTGCCGATTGGTATTAAATATGTCACGACGACCCGTTAAAATTTTATGCCCATATGCCTGATGTCCTACATCCCAGACCAGTAAATCTTCAGGTGTATCAAACACGTAATGGAGGGCTATTGTAAGCTCTACCACTCCCAAACTCGCGCCCAAATGGCCTTCTTTAACTGCTACAACATCAATAATAAAACGCCTTAATTCTACAGCCAGCTGTATAAGTTCATCCATTGTAAGGCGTTTTAAGTCAACAGGCGTTTTTATTTGCTCAAGTAACATAACAGTTATTCTTCTTAAAAATATTTGAAACAAAATTACAATTTTGTTTTTACTTTTGACTTTTGATTATACAGATAAACTAAAACCATGACAGCTATTTTTTCAGATGAATATTTTATGCAGATGGCTTTAAATGAAGCCCGGATTGCCTATGACAAAGGAGAAATTCCGGTTGGAGCTGTCATTGTTTCGGCAGACAATCGCATTCTTGCCAAAAGTCACAATCTTACCGAATTACTCAACGACGTAACTGCCCACGCAGAAATACAGGCAATATCTGCTGCTGCCAATTTTTTAGGCAGTAAATATCTAAAAAACTGCACTTTATTTGTAACTTTAGAACCCTGCCAGATGTGTGCCGGAGCTTTGTACTGGAGTCAGATAACAAGAATTGTGTATGGAGCTGAAGATCCAAAAAGGGGATTTAAAACGATGGGAGGGCAAATCCATCCCAAAACCCAAATAAACGGAGGAATATTAAAAGAAAAATGCTCTTCGCTCATCAAATCATTTTTTGAAAAGAAAAGATAATCCTATAAAAAATTACTATGAAAACACGTCATCTATTCATCTTTTTATGCAGCTTATCCCTGTTTCTGCTGGGAGCCTGCAGCAAAAAAACAGATCAGTACAACTTGTCTGATCCGAAGTTATATACGGAATACATCAATGGCTTTACCTCGGGAATAATTTCCTCAAAAGATCCGATTGATATCAGCATAAATGAAAACTGGGGCAATTGGACTCCCAATCAGGAATTGGACGAAAAACTTTTTTCCACAGTACCCTCTGTAAAAGGAAAAACTTATTTTTTACCAGGTAATGTCATTCGTTTTATACCTGCTGAGCGATTAAAACAAGATCAAAAATACAATATCACCTTTCATTTAAGTAAAGTTGCCGAAGTAAAAAATGAACTAAAAAACTTTTCGTTTTTAGTGATATCAACTCCCTTAAATTTTTCTGTTGAACTATTGGATTTACAATCTTCTTCTGAGAATGAATACATGCTCAACGGAACTTTTTATGCCAGTGACTGGGTAAACACTCAGCAAGTCAAAAATATCCTAAGTGCCTCTCAGGGAAATAAAGCGTTAAATATTAAAATTAACGCAGACGAAAAAGATGAAGCGAAAGAATTTGCTTTTATCATCAGTGATATTCAAAGACCCGAAACTTCCAATAAGATAATTTTACAATTAGATGGAAAAAGCGTTGATGTTGACCAGAAAGAAACACTTGAAAAAGAAATTCCGGAAAAAAATGTTCAACGTCCGTTTGCTGTACATCAAATAGGTAGTGACAATCAGTCTTTTTGGATTAACTTTTCCAATCCACTAAAGAAAAATCAAAATTTTGACGGTTTAGTAGAAATTGCCAATTCCAAAGGAGAATTAACTTTTACTACTGAGGGAAATCTTTTAAAAGTTTATAATGACCAGCCCTTTTTAGAGGAAACTCGCATTACAGTATTTCCGGGTATAGAAGACCAAAAAGGTCAAAAAAATCAAACTCAGGAAGAGTTTACTCTTTATTTCGGTATTCAAAAACCTGACGTCCGACTAATTAAAAACGGGAGTATTTTGCCGAGTTCTGAAAATTTAAAAATTTACTTTCAAGCCACTAGCTTAAAAGCGGTAGACATCAAAGTGTATAAAATATTTGAAAATAATATTCTTCAGTTTTTACAAGAAAATACGCTCAATGGCAAATACAACCTGCGAAGAGTAGCTTCTCCTGTTGCCAAAACAACATTTGAGCTGACTAATTCCAATCCGCAAGCATTGCTCAACTGGAATTCGTATGCTTTAGATTTATCTGCCTTGATTTCTCCGGATCCCGGAGCTATTTACCGCGTTGAGTTTTCATTTAAAAAAGCTTATTCCTTATACAATTGTCCGGAGAGCGATTCCGATGAAAATGAAGATATTATAATAGAAGATGATGATGAGGAAATTGATGATTACGATGATTATTACTATTATTATGGCTATAAGTGGGAAGAAAAAGATGATCCCTGCGCAGATTCTTATTACTACTACAGAGAACAGGTAGCTGCAAATGTTTTAGCTTCGGATTTAGGCGTTATTGCTAAAAGAGGTAATGAGAATTCTTACTTTTTTACTGTCAATAATATTATAACGACAGAACCGGTAAATAACGCTAAAATTGAGTTGTACAGCTTTCAGCAACAATTGCTAACCACTTTATCAACAGACACAAACGGAATGGCTCAAGTCCATCTTGACAATCAGAAAGCTTACTTTGCGGTAGCAAAAAAGAACGAAAGCGTCACTTACATTAAACTTGATGACGGAAATGCACTATCCATGAGTAATTACAACGTAGACGGACAAGCACTCCAAAAAGGATTAAATGGCTTTATGTATACTGAACGAGGCGTGTGGAGACCCGGAGATAATATTTATGTCAGTTTTATTTTAGATGACTCTGCTAATCCAATCCCCGACAACCACCCGATAAAAATAACTTTCAGAGATCCATTTGGCAAAATTGTTGATCAGCAGGTTAAAAAGAAAAATCCAGCAAACCATTATACTTTTACTTTAGGTACAACTCCCGAAGCTGTAACCGGAAATTGGGAAGCCATGGTTAGTGTGGGTGGTGCCCGATTTTATAAATCGATCAAAATAGAAACTATAAAACCCAACCGCCTCAAACTCAAAAATAATATTGAAGGCAAAACTTTATCAGCTACATCAGGTTTTTCTTCTGTTTTATACAGCGTACAATGGTTGCAGGGAACTATCGCAAAAAACCTCAAAGCTGAAGTACAAATGAAATTAATCCCACAAAAGACAACTTTTAAAGGTTTTGAAAAATACAGCTTCAACAATAGCTTAAGCGTTCAAAGTTCTGAAGATATCAATATTTTTACAGGCAGAACTGATCAAGAAGGTAATTTTAACTTTAAGATTAACTCCAACTACTCTCCTGAAAACAGTGGTATGTTAAAAGCTATTTTTACAGCTAAAGTATATGAAAACGGCGGAGATGTTTCTACGGACGTTTCTACGGCATCTTTTTCTCCTTATAAAGAATACGTGGGAATCAAGGCTCCTGAAACCAATAAATATGGTTATTTAGAGACAGATGATACCCAAACCTTTTCAATTGTTACGGTGAATGAAAAAGGAGAGCCGGTAAACAGCAACGTAAAGATAGAAGTTTACAGAAATGACAGAGGCTGGTGGTGGGACACGAATAGCTACGGTATTTCCAACTACAGTTCTTCGGGGTATTATACACTTTATACAGAACAAACCATCAGTACAAAAAACAACGGAAAAGGAACGTATTCCATTATCATTCCTGAACAAGATTGGGGAAGTTATGAAATAGTAGCTACAGATTTGACAAGCGGACATATTGCTTCTTCCAAAATTTATGTTGACTGGTCTTTTTATTCGGCAAAATCAAAAAACACTGCAGGAAAAGAAGCTGTAATGCTTTCCATAGCCGCTGATAAATCAGATTACAACACGGACGAAACAGCTAAAATCTCATTCCCTTCTAGCGAAGGTGGAAGAGCTTTGATTTCTGTAGAAAATGGTTCAAGCGTAATTGAAAGCTTTTGGGTAAAAACAACTCAGGGAGAAACTGTTTTTGATCTTCCTGTAACGGCAAAAATGGCTCCTAACGTTTATATCAACATTAGTTCCATTCAACCGCATGCCACAACCGTAAACAACTCTCCTATCCGTTTATATGGTGTTTTACCCATTCAGGTTTACAATAAAAAGACAAAATTAGAACCAGAAATCACCGCTCCTGACAAACTTAAACCAGAACAAAAATTTACTGTAAAAGTCAAAGAAAAAACAGGTAAAAAAATGACTTATACCTTAGCCATTGTAGAAGATGGCTTACTGGATCTCACGCGTTTTAAAACACCTAATCCATGGGATATTTTTTATGCCAAAACTTCCTTAGGAGTGAGAACATGGGATGTATATGATGATGTTATCGGAGCTTATGGCGGAGCAATCAATCAGGTTTTTAGCATTGGAGGAGATGAAGACCTCGGAGCAGGACAAGTAAAAAAAGCTAATCGCTTTAAACCCGTCGTCATTTTTAAAGGTCCTTTTACGACTGAAAAAGGAAAAACTGCCTCACACGAAATCAGTCTTTCAAAATACATTGGTTCGGTAAGAGTGATGGTAGTAGCCTCTGATGTCGATCAAAAAGCCTACGGCAGCGTTGAAAAAACAGCTGTGGTAAGCAATCCTTTAATGATACTGGGATCACTGCCGCGACGTGCGGTTCCGGGAGAAAAAGTTACTCTCCCTGTCACTGTTTTTGCCATGGAAAATCACGTAAAAAATGTTTCGGTAAAAATAAAAACAGATGAGCATTTTAAAATCGACGGAACCAACAGTCAAACACTTACATTTGATGAACCTGACGAAAAACTAGCTTACTTTGATTTAGAAGTTCTTCAAAAAACAGGAGTTTCTAAAATACAAATTGAAGCGACCTCCGGAAATGAAAAAGCAACTTATGAAGTAGAACTGGACGTTGTAAATCCCAATCCGGTTACTGTCAACAGTAAATCAGTTGTTGTAGAACCCAATGGAACTGCCGCCATAGAATGGGAAAAATTTGGTATTGATGGAAGTAACAAAGCAACTTTGGAACTTTCTACCTTTCCGGGCATCAACCTCACCTCCCGATTAAATTATCTGATTAGTTATCCGCACGGATGTTCAGAACAGATTACATCAGGCGTATTCCCCCAATTATTTTTAGGCGATTTCATGGAATTGTCTGCTTCACAGAAAGAAAGCACCCAGCGCAACGTAAATGCCGGAATTAAAAAGCTTGCCGAGCGTCAGCTTGCTGACGGAAGTTTTGCGTATTGGAGCGGATCAAGATATTTTGACGACTGGTCAACCTCATATATTGGCCATTTCTTTCTTGAAGCCGAAAAAAAAGGGTATGCTCTTCCTGTGGGGAGCAAAGCAAACTGGCTGGCATTTCAACAAAAAATAGCTCGCCAATGGAGATTTGAAAACCGGTACAGAAATGATCTGGCACAAGCCTATCGTCTGTATACTTTAGCTCTTGCGGGTAAACCTGATTTGCCATCAATGAACAGACTCCGTGAAACAAAAGGAATATCCAGCGATTCCAAATTAAGGTTGGCCGCAGCATATGCATTGTCCGGACAAAATGAGGCTGCTGCACAATTGATTAATACAACTACTTTGGACAATAATAGCGATTATTTTTATTACGGTTCATACGAAAGAAATCTAGCTATGGCATTAGAAACCTTAATCATCAGCAATGTTGACAAAAACCGCTCACATGAATATGCCTTAGAACTTGCTAAAAGCTTGTCTTCCTCTCAATGGATGAGTACACAAACTACTGCCTACGCTTTAAACGCAATTGCACAATATGCTCAAAAAAATAAATCCGGAGAAGGTATTTCTGTTGCGTATAATTTTAACGGCAGCGATAATTCGATTTCCTCTCAAAGTAATTTTGTAGAAAAAAGTCTTCCTTCGTTAAACAATACTAATACCGTTTCCTTAGTAAACAAAAATCCGGCAACCTTATATGCCCGCGTTGCCTATAGCGGTATATTGCCGGTTGGGCAAGAAAACGTTGAAGAAAGCAAATTATCTGTTAAAACCGTATTCAGCAATAACGGTGTAGTCATTAATCCGGCAACATTATCGCAAGGGACTGAATTTGTATGCGATATTACTATTACAAACACTTCTGTCAAAGGAATTGAAAACGTAGCATTAACTCAAATTATTCCTTCCGGATGGGAAATCGTCAACCTGAGATACACCGACGCCGGCGGACAAAATAACGCTGTAGATTTTACAGACATAAGAGACGATAAAACGCAATTTTATTTTTATTTGGCAGGCAATTCAAGCAAAACGGTGAGAGTTGTACTCAATACTTCTTATCTCGGCCATTATTATATGCCTGGTATACAGGTTAATGCTATGTATGACAACAGCTATAGATGCAGAACTAAAGGGCAGTGGATTGACGTTGTCCACTAATTGCTAAAAAAAAAATGATAATACAGGAGCAAGTTACTCCTGTATTATTCTTTGGTTTATGATAAGAAAGTTTGTTTTAAATCTGAAAAAATGGAGTAAAAAGAAAAAAGCAGGATTTGTATGCCTCGTTTTTCTTTTGGCAGCTTATTATTTTTGTCTGCCCTCTCCTCTTTTTTCAAGTTCTTATTCAACAGTAATCGACAGTAATGACGGTCAGTTATTAGGTGCTCAGATTGCTTCTGACGGGCAATGGCGTTTTCCTGAATTAGATAGCGTTCCCTACAAATTTAAACAGAGTATTCTGGCTTATGAAGATGACTACTTTTATTATCATTGGGGCATTAATCCCATTTCCACTGCTAAAGCTTTTTTAACCAATTTAAAGAAGGGAAAAACTGTTAGAGGCGGAAGTACATTAACTCAGCAAACTATCCGGTTGGCACGCAACGGGCAAAAAAGAAGCTATTATGAAAAACTGATAGAAGGTATTTTAGCAACACGGTTAGAATTTAGATACAGCAAAGATAAAATTCTGTCGCTATATGCTTCTCATGCTCCGTTTGGAGGAAACGTAGTTGGTTTAGATGTAGCCGCATGGCGGTATTTTGGTACTTCTCCCGATCAGCTTTCGTGGGCAGAAAGCGCTGTTTTGGCAGTTTTACCCAATTCTCCCCGATTGATATATCCGGGAAAAAATCAGGATCTTCTACTCCAAAAACGCAATAACTTATTGTATAAACTCTATATTAAAAACATTATTGATCAATCAACCTATGAGCTGGCACTCATAGAGCCTTTACCCCAAAAACCTCATGATTTGCCGCAGATGGCTCCTCACCTACTTCAACTTGCCATTCAAAAAAATAACCAGCAGAGAACCACTACCACAATTGATTACAATATTCAGCAGCGGGCAAATAATATTGTGGAAAATTATTATAACATATATAAACAATCTGAAATTTATAACATAGCTGTTATTGTTATTGATATTGAAACCCGAAATATAGTTACTTATATAGGTAATTCTCCTACGACATCGGCACATCAGAAAGATGTTGATATAATCCGCGCTCCCCGAAGTACAGGCAGTATTTTAAAACCCTTTCTATATGGCGCTATGCTAGACGATGCAGAGCTGCTCCCCGGTATGCTTGTTGCTGATATTCCTACCGTCATTTCCGGATATAAACCGGAGAATTTCAACATGGCTTACGAAGGAGCTGTACCCGCAAATGAAGCATTAGCCCGATCGCTGAATATTCCATTCGTTTTAATGCTTCAGGATTACGGAGTGTATCGATTTTATGATCAACTGCAAAAACTAAAATTAAAAAACATAAACAAACACCCCAATCATTATGGACTATCCTTAATTCTTGGTGGGGCAGAAAGCAGTTTGTGGGATTTAACACAGGCTTATGCAGGTTGGGCTTCTACCTTAAATTACTATACAGCTCATCAGGGAAAATACAGAACAAAAGAAATTCAATCGTTAAACTGGACTCTCAATAATTCATTAGATTTTGGTTCGGAAACGAATGAAAAAAGTACAGTTTCAGCAGGAAGTATATGGAATACTTTTCAGGCGCTCACACAAGTAAATCGCCCTGAAGGAGATGAAGCGTGGCAATATTACGACTCAGCATTAAAAATAGCATGGAAAACCGGAACCAGCTTTGGCGGAAGGGATGCATGGGCAATTGGTGTAGACAAAAAATATACTGTAGCAATATGGGTAGGCAATGCAACCGGAGAAGGACGTCCTTCTATCAGCGGAGTACGTATGGCGGGTCCTGTATTATTTGACATTTTTAAACTATTGCCAAAATCAAGCTGGTTTGAGAGCCCCTTAGACGATATGGTAGAAACAGAAGTTTGCGCTGTCAGCGGATATATTGCCACTTCACAATGTCCAATAAAAAAGGTACTTATTCCGTTTCGACAAAAAAAAGCAACTATATGTCCCTACCATCAATTAGTTCACTTAGATTCATCAGAGCAATATCGCGTAAACAGTCAGTGTGAAAAAGTAAGTAACATAATTAATAAATCATGGTTTGTTTTACCCCCTTCTATGGCTTATTACTACAGAAAATATCACGGTGATTATAAAGATCTACCTCCTTTCAGATCAGATTGTAACAGCAATGCCAACAATAGTCTAGAATTTATTTACCCAAAACATGGAGCAACTATCTATTTAACAAAGGACTTTTTTTCAAAAGTGCAACCTTTTGTTGCCAAAGCAGCGACCAACAATCCCGACAAATCAATTTTTTGGTATATAGATGATGTTTTTATCGGAAGCACTTCTGTATTTCACGAACAACCTATTCTGGCTAATTCAGGCAAACATTTGCTAACCATTGTAGATACGGAAGGCAATTCAAAAACCATTGAGTTTTACATAGAAGAGTAAAATTTATTAGGTTCCACTCCTAAATATATACATCCAAACTACATACTGTTGTGTACTAGCCATTTCTCTCAATTTTATAAATCACCGCTTCTTTTCCTGCAAGCTCAGCATCTTTTTCATATTCAAGTCCTATTTTCTCAAGCACTTTAATAGAATTCTTATTTTCTTTCATGGCTCTTCCTATTACTCGTTTTAAATGTAATTTTTCAAAGCCGTAATTTAAACAGGCTTGGGCACTTTCGGTTGCATATCCTTTATTCCATTCTTCTTCAAAAAAACGAAATCCGATATCCGTTTCCTGCTTCATTTCATCATATTTTAATCCGCACCACCCTATAAATTTATTATTTTCTTTATTGATAACTGCCCAACGTCCATATCCGTTTAATTTGTAATCTTGATAATTTTCAAGGAATTCTTTTGCTGCATCTATACTATTGAAAGCAGAATCTCCTGTATATCTGATTACATTGACATTCAGATTTAATTTATAAAAACTTTCAGCATCATCTATATTTAGCTCTCTTAAAATTAATCTTTTTGTTTCTAAAATTATTTTCATTTTTAAAAATATAATCTATTGTAAATTTCCTATTTTACTATTTTAGGCAGATTTAAAATATAATATTAAAACATATTATCATAAGATGCACATAGAAACAAAAAAAAAACCGCTATACTTTTGAGTATAACGGTTTTAATTATTCTGAAATTTCATTTCCCTTTTCGTCAAAGAAATGGTATTCTAAATACGTGTAAGCGTCACGTGGTATTATTTTTATCCATTTTTTAAATTCCATAAACCATTTGGTTCGGACAGATGGGAATCCTTTTGTCAAATACGCCGCCACAAAGGGATGCGTGTTCAAGATAATCTTTGCATTTCGATTTCTTGTTGTAATGCTTTCAATGTCAGACTTTATTTGGTCAATTATCAAAATAGGAGCTTCAATTTCTCGATACTCATTTGGATCTTCTTCCCTGGTTTTAATATGCACCTCCGGTCTGACTCTTTGTCTGGTAATTTGAATTAATCCAAATTTACTCGGGGGCAAGATTTTGTGTTTTGCTTTATCATCACTCATTTCTTCTTTGAGAAAATCATAGAGCGTTTTTCTATTTTCCGGATTTCCCATATCAATAAAATCTACTACTATAATTCCTCCCATATCTCTCAGCCGTAATTGTCTGGCTATTTCAGCAGCAGCTATCAGATTTACTTCAAGTGCTGTGTCTTCTTGAGATTGAGCTTTGTTTGAGCGGTTTCCGCTATTAACATCTATTACGTGCAACGCTTCGGTATGTTCTATGATAAGATAAGCTCCTTTACTCATAGAAACAGTTTTTCCGAACGAGGTCTTTATTTGTCTTTCTATACTGTACTTTTCAAAAATAGGTACTTCTCTTGACTGATAGTGTTTAACAATGGACACCTTAGAAGGAGCTATCTCTTGCAAATATTCCTTCGTGTTGTAATACATATCTTCATCATCCACAATGATTCCCGTAAAAGTATCATTAAAAACATCTCTCAAAATAGTAGAGGTTCTGTTTACTTCTCCTAATACTTTTGAAGGATGATGAGCTGTAGTTAATTTTTTGCACATGCTGTTCCATTTGGCTAGCAGATTGTGTAAATCTTTATCTATATCTGCTACTTTTTTTCCTTCTGCAACGGTACGTACAATTACTCCAAAACCTTTTGGCTTAATAGACTGTAACAGTCTTTTAAGTCGTTCCTTTTCTTCTTTTGATTCAATTTTTTGAGAAATAGATATTCTGTTTGAAAACGGTACCAGTACTACATAACGTCCGGCAAGCGAAAGTTCTGAGCTGATACGGGGTCCTTTTGTAGAAATCGGTTCTTTTACAATTTGTACCAACAAAGACTGATTGGCACTTAAAACTTCAGAAATTGAACCGTTTTTATCTATTTCTTCCTCAAAAGCAAAGTTTTTTAAGGAATAATCTTTTAATTTACCTGCGCTTACAAGTTTTGTGAACTTCAACAATGAACGGAGATTGGGTCCCAAATCGTGGTAATGTAAAAAAGCATCTTTTTCAAATCCCACGTGGACAAAAGCTGCGTTTAGTCCCGGAACCGGTTTTCTGATTTTGGCAATAAAAATATCTCCTACCTGAAAACCTTCCTGATTTTCTTCCCGCTCTCTGTGCAGTTCTATTAGTTTTCCATCTTTTAATAAGGCAAAATCTACTGTATCAGAATTTGATCTAATGATTAATTCTTTATTCACACTGTACATTTTTATCCATACTCATTCATTAAAACGCCTCTTTTAAAGTACATTAAATGAGTTTGTATAGATGGATTAAACATTAATTACAGGTTTTACCTGAAAAGATTCTCTCTGTAAAAGGTGAATCTTATTATCAATGAGCGTTTTCAATAAAAGAAAAAAGTAGTTTAATACTACTTTTTCTTTTTATGACGGTTAGCTCTCGCTCTTTTTTTACGTTTGTGAGTAGCTACCTTATGTCTTTTTCTTTTTTTACCACTTGGCATAATGTGTGTAATTTGAGATTAATAAATTATTTTACTTTCACTTGGGTATTTGTCTTTACTCCTTCAACAAACACTTTAGCCGGTTTAAATGCAGGGATATTATGTGCCGGAATTCTAATAGTTGTGTTTTTAGAAATGTTTCTTCCGGTTTTTTCCGCTCTTGTTTTAATGATAAAACTTCCGAAACCTCGCAAATATACGTTTTCCCCAGATTGCAACGACGCCTTTACCTCTTCCATAAAAGTTTCTACTGTTGCCTGTACGTCTCCTTTCTCAAGCCCTAATTTCTCAGAAATCTTAGCTACGATGTCTGCTTTCGTCATTTTAGATATAATTTTTTATTATTGTCATTTTTTTTATAGTGTGCAAATATATTAATTTATAATCCAATAAATCAACCTTAAGCGATTAAAATTTAAATATATAAAGTTTTATTTTTGACAACAATATTTTTTAACATGAATCTATCCAACAAACTCAAATACTGGTATTTAGAAAACAAACGCCATTTACCTTGGCGAGAAACGAAAGATCCGTATGCGATTTGGCTGTCTGAAATTATACTCCAGCAAACGCGAGTAATACAAGGTTTACCTTATTATGAAGCCTTTTTAAAGACCTATCCTACTGTTTTTGATTTGGCTAATGCTCCCGAAGACGATATTCTTCGATTGTGGCAGGGACTGGGGTATTACAGCAGAGCACGGAATCTACATGAGACTGCAAAAAAAGTAGCTTTTGAATACAACGGCAGCTTTCCCAACAATTATAAAGACCTCATATTATTAAAAGGTATAGGTGATTACACTGCTGCTGCAATTGCCTCTATTGCATTTGACGAGGTTGTTCCTGTAGTAGACGGAAATGTCTTTCGGGTATTATCGCGTATTTATGGCATTACATCCGACATTTCTGCGGGGGCTACCAAAAAAGAATTTCAGCAGCTGGCACAAACACTGATTCCTCAAAATAACCCTGCTCTTTTTAATCAGGCAATCATGGATTTCGGTGCTATTCAATGCACTCCAAAATCGCCAGACTGCTCAGCTTGCCCCTTTATAAAAGAATGTATAGCTTATCAAACTAATCAGGTCGACAAACTCCCTATAAAAATAAGTAAAGTGAAAGTCAAAAACCGCTACCTGGATTTTTTAATTTTTGTAGACCAAAACAACTGTACTTTAATAGAACAGCGCACACAAAAAGACATTTGGCAAAAATTGTATCAATTCCCGGTTATAGATAGATTTGAAAACAAAAAAGCAGATATTAATTCCATTATTCAAACGCAATACGCAAAAATAAACGTCCAAAATATCACATTAATGAACCCCAAACAGATTGTGCATGTTTTATCGCATCAAAAACTGCATATTCACTTTTGGCTGATCAATACAGCTGATGTGCTTACTGAAGGCGTGCAGTGGAGTGAGTTAAATAAATTTGGTTTTCCGATTGTAATTCATAACTTTATTCAATCTTACAGCAACTACATCACAAATCAAACATTACCATGAACGGCACACTTAATAAAGTAACATTAATAGGACATTTGGGCGACAACGTCAAAATTCATTATTTTGAGAATGGAAACTGCATCGGTCGTTTTCCTCTGGCAACTAATGAAGTTTACATCAATAAAACCACCAATGAGAAAATAACCTCAACCGAATGGCACAATATTGCTGTAAGAAACAAACAGGCAGAAGTTTGTGAAAAATACCTCACCAAAGGAGATCGAATTTATATAGAGGGACGCATTCGATCAAGACAATGGCAAGGTGATGACGGCATACAAAGACAAACCGTTGAAATTATGGTAACTGAGTTTATGTTTTTAGATATTAAAAAAGACACTGATAACAAAAACAAAACCACTTTTGACGAAGCTAAAAAAAATGCTATTGATAACTTTACAGTGCCCGGTGAAACGAATGAAGATAACTTGCCCTTTTAAAAAACTTCTTAAATCCAAACTATGTATTTAAATACAGTAAAACTACCATTTATAGGTTTGTTTATTCTTGTTTTTTTTTCAGCCTGTAAAGAAGAAAGCACTCCAAAACCAGATGCCTTCTTGACTTTAGAGTATCCAAAACAAGAATATATAGATTACCACAATCCCAAAACCGAATTTTCATTTGAGGTTAACCAATGGGCAACTGTAAAAGAAATGAAATCCAATTCTTTTGAAGTTCATTATCCTTCTATGAAAGCGACTTTATTTTTTAATTACAAGCCTGTAGAAAACAATTTGGATATTCTTTTTAAGGATGCTCAAAAACTTACTTATGAACATTTTATAAAAGCTGATGAAATTATAGAATACCCTTTTATAAATGATGGTAATAAAGTATACGGTATGCTTTATAACATACAGGGAGATGCTGCTACAAACATTCAGTTTTATGCTACTGACAGCGTTAAAAACTTTTTAGTTGGATCACTGTATTTTTATGCAAAACCTAATTTTGATTCTATATTGCCGGCTAAAGAATATATTGAAAAAGATATGCGCCGAGTATTAGAAACTCTAAAATGGAAAGAAAAGTAGTATTACTTTAAAAATTAAAAAGGCTATGTGTTTTTCACATAGCCTTAATTCCTGATTAAAAAATCTACAAAGGTTTTTCTACTTCTAAATTTTCTACTTTATATGCACCGTCAGCAATTTTTTCTACAGTCTCTTTTAAAGATGCTCCATTTTGTTTAGCATCGTCAAACTCTACCACAGCAGTTTTGTTTTCAAAATCTACTTTTGCTTCTTTTACTCCTTCCAGATTACCTAACTTATTTTCGATCATTTTAGCACATCCCATCGCACAAGTCATTCCTTCAATCTGAAAAGTTGCTTTTTCTATTTTCCCTGCTACTTCTTCCCCTTTTTCGGATAAAGGAACCGTTTTTGTTGTTTGTGTTTCCACTCCCGCTCGTTCTTCTTTATTTCCCTCTTTGCAGCTGACAAAAAGTAAAGATACTCCTAATATTGCCGCCAATATAAATCTACCTGTATTCATCTATTTAATTTGCTTAACTGGTTATTATTTAGATCTTAAAAAGCCTTTTACAAAAATACAAAAAGCAACTGATATTCAGTTGCTTTTTAAAATATTTATAATTTTAAATTTATTTAAAATCTCCATCAGAGACACCTTCATTAATTTTCACTTCTGAAGTTACGATTTCCAGATCAATTCCTACGTTCATTGTTTGCAAAAACGGAAACTTAATCCCTTTCACTTCTTTATAATCTCCGTAGTAAATAGTTTGCGTCATCATTTGACCATTTTGCTCCATTGTTTGGTTAGTTGCTGTTTTTAATCCGGTTTCAACATCGTAATAATGAGTTGAATTACCTATTTTCACTCCATAAGCTTCTTTGCCATTAACAGATTCTATCCCTACCAGCTGAATATCTGTATTGTCTTTCCACTGCATTTCGGCAAAAGGATAAGCTTCCGTCTGAGCATCTTTTAATTCCTCTCCGGTTACATCTATTTTTTGTCCCTGAGCAAACGAGTATCCTTCAGTTGGTGTAATTACTTGTTTAGAAATTACGCTTCCCATCATTTTTTGCTCTACAACAATATAACCAGATTTTACTTTACTTATCATTTCCAATTTCATTCCTTGAACCTCAGCAGAACTAGTTGTCATAAGTGTTTTTACTTCAGATAGTTTTTGCTCTCCTCCTATAGCCTGTAAATATTTTGCTATAACACTTTGCGCAGTTACTCCTGCCGGGACAGCTTTATTATAGTCTGGTTTTTCTACCGTTTCACCCAAGCGATTATAGTAATTAATCGGCAAGCTCAGGTTTTCCAATCCTGCTAAAATCTCAGTCCCCTTACCTACGATTACAATTCGCATATTATCTTTAAGAAAATACTTTTGTGCTGCTTTTTGAATATCTTGTGCTGTTACTGCATTAATGTTTTTTATATAGTTTTCATAAAAATCTGCAGGCAGTTTATACAGTTCTTTGTTTAAAGCATAACGAGCAACCGTAGCTGGTTTTTGTATTTCCATAACAAAATTTCCGACATATTTAGCCTTTGCCATTTCTAGTTCTTCGTCTTTTACCAGCGTGTGACGAATATTATCTATTTCATTAATAAATTCAGTTACTG
Source organism: Myroides indicus (assembly GCF_004364575.1). Taxonomy (GTDB): domain Bacteria; phylum Bacteroidota; class Bacteroidia; order Flavobacteriales; family Flavobacteriaceae; genus Flavobacterium; species Flavobacterium indicum_A. Next base: position 56,866 of record NZ_SOAG01000008.1, read on the forward strand.
CACTATCCGTCACCACATTTCTAACCGAAGCTGACGCTCTGAATTTCCCCGGATACTTACGCGCTGTACTCACAGATGAATAAGCTCCATATGTCCAACCATGAGCTTCACGCAGATTTAAAAACAAACGCCCTTCTCCGCCTCCGCCTAAAATCTGGTTAGCGAGCAGTACAGCAAAGTAATCTTTATCAGTCATTTTTAACTCTACCTCATTTACCAAGGATATTTCAGACTGAACTGCATTAGACATATCTACAAAATCAATTTGTGTTTCGGGAACATTTCCTTTCATTTTATGGTCTATAAAACTTGTTTTAGAACTTTTCCAGTTTTCAAAAAGCTTTTTCACCATTTTCTCTGTCTGTTTGTAATCTACATCTCCCACAACAACGAGATAAGCATTTTCCGGACTAAAATATTTTTGATAATAATCTTTCACGTCCTGCAAAGTTACATTTTGAAGAGTTTGTTCCGTCTCAAATTCTCCTACCGGTGTATTTTTGCCATATAACAACGCATCTTCCACTTTTCGGGCAGTAGCTGTTACGCTTTTTTCATCTGCCTTTATAGCCTCTAGTGATTGAGCTTTAACTTTATCAAATTCTTCTTGTGTAAATATAGCATTCAACGCACCGTCTGCCAATAAACCCAAAATGGTTTCATTGTATTTTGACAGACCACTTGCAGATGCTCCTGAAGACCAAAAATTAATATTTGCTCCCAAAAAATCTATTTCATCATTAAATTTATCCTTGCTCATTTTCTTAGTTTCATTCCCAATCATCCCCGATAAAATAGAAGACACCCCCGCTTTTTCTCCTTCATAAACAAGCGGGTTATCAATAGTTAAAGTATAGGAAACGCGTGGTAATTTATGATTTTGAACCACCAATACTTTCATCCCGTTTTTTAAGGTAAATGAAGTAGGCTGGCTAATCTGCACAGCAGGAGCAGGTCCGGCAACCGGCTGTTTTCTGTCTTGTGCCTGAATTTGTAACGCTGAAAGGGTAAAAGCCAAACTTGCGGCGTATATATATATATTTTTCATTGTATAATCTATTTCTTTTAAATTAGTTATTAGCTTGCTTTTCCGGAATATAATCAAGAATAAGTCTTTGATTTTTATTCAAATATTTTTTTGCAACTTCTCTGATTTCTTCACGAGTAATGCTTCTGTAAATATCAATTTCACTGTTAATCAGATTCACATCGCCATACAATAAGTAATACGTCGCCAAGTTATGTGCCAGTCCTTCTATATTAGCATTTTCATCAACGTACTGCTTTTCAAATATATTTTGTAATTTTTGATAATCTCTTTCTGAAATAAGCTTTGTTTGTAATTTTTCCACTTCTTCATCAATTTCTCTCACTAAATCATCAGAAGAATAGCCCTGCATCGGAATGCCAGCTATAAAATAAATACCGTAATCTTCTTGTGCTACATTAGCAGCAAAAATTTCTAATGCCATTTTCTTGTCATCCACTACTTTTTTATAGAGGCGAGAGCTTTTCCCTGTCGATAAAATAGTAGAAATCATATCCAACACTCTTGCTTCGCGTGTTTTCATAGATGGCGTACGAAAAGCTTCAATAACCATTGGCAGCTGAATATTAGGATCTTCAAACTCAGCATTAATCTGCGTGGTAATAGGATCTTCTACTGCATGAGTACGGGCAATTTTTTGTCCTTTTGGTATGGTTCCGAAATATTGCTGAATCCACGTTTTTGCCTGCTCTTTATCGATATCTCCCGCAACTACCAATACAGCATTATTCGGAATATAAAATTTTTTATTAAAGGCTAAAAACTCATCTAAAGTAGCAGCATCTAAGTGCTCCATTGATCCGATAGGCGACCAACGGTAAGGATGCTTGGCAAACAGGTTTTTCTTTACTTCAGAAAAGATTTGTCCATAAGGCTGATTGTCAACTCGCAAACGCTTTTCTTCCTTTACTACTTCATTTTGCGTATCTACTCCTATTTGATTAATAACCGGATGCATCAAACGCTCAGATTCCATCCAAAGGGCTAATTCAAGATTATTAGACGGAAAAACTTCATAATAATACGTTCTGTCGTCAGACGTATTGGCGTTGTTTTGTCCTCCGTTAGCAGTTACCAGCTTAAACCACTCTCCTCTTTCTATGTTTTTAGTACCTTCAAACAACAGGTGTTCAAAAAAGTGAGCAAACCCCGTTCTTTCCGGATTCTCATCTTTTGCTCCTACGTGATACATCACCGAAGTTACTACAACTGGTGCTGATTTATCCTGATGCAAAATAACGTGAAGCCCGTTATCCAAAGTGTATTGATCAAATTCCACTTTCTGAGCCGACGCTGATATTCCTAAGAACAAAGCGCTTAAAATCAATAATGATTTTTTCATTCTATTTAGTTTTTGAAAATTAGTTTTACACCTTATGTGTCGTAAAAAAAGATAATTTGTTACAACTAAAATCAAAAAAATATTTACTAAGACATAACTTTTTTATAGTGTATTGCAGAACCCAAAAAAAGTTTTATATTTGCACACTTGAATATTAACATATTAATTTTATTGTTATGTACGCAATCGTAGAGATAGCAGGGCAACAATTTAAAGTTAGCAAAGACCAGAAAGTGTATGTACATCGTTTGGGTCAGGAAGAAGGAACTTCTGTTACTTTTGACAAAGTTCTTTTGGTTGACGATAACAACAACATCACTTTAGGCGCCCCAGCTATAGAAGGTGCTTCTGTAGAAGCTAAAATTTTACAACACCTTAAAGGTGACAAAGTAATCGTTTTCAAAAAGAAAAGAAGAAAAGGTTACAAAAAGAAAAATGGTCACAGACAAGCTTTGACTCAAATTGTAATTGAAGGAATCAATGCAGGAGGAGCAAAGAAAAAAACAACTAAAAAAGAGGCAGCTGAGGCAGCTGAATAATTAACATTAAAAATTAAAACGTCATGGCTCACAAGAAAGGTGTCGGAAGTTCTAAGAACGGTAGAGAATCAGAATCGAAACGTTTGGGCGTTAAGATTTTCGGTGGTCAGGCAGCAATTGCCGGAAATATCATCGTAAGACAAAGAGGTTCTAAACACAATGCCGGAGAAAACGTTTACATGGGTAAAGATCACACTTTACACGCAAAAGTTGACGGAGTTGTTAAATTTCAAAAGAAAAGAGACAACAAATCTTACGTTTCTATTGTTCCGTTTGAAGCTTAGAAATCAAGGTTTGTTCTAAAGAAACAAACTATCTTTATAAAAAAGGTGCTTTTTTTAAAAAGCACCTTTTTTATTTTATCTATTTTATTCTTATTTATATTTTTAAAATCTTTAATAGAAAGCACACTTCATTAATATCCAGTGTCTTATTATTTTTATTTAGAAAGATTAAAAATAAATTTGTTTAATATGTTTTATTATTTAATTTTGGTCTAAATAAAATTATATAAATAAACACACATGAAAATTACAAAATTATTTTCCGCAATTGCTGTTTTAGCTTTTTTAGTAACAAGCTGTTCTAGCGATGATGGTTCCCCAATCCGTCCTGATGGAGGAAGTGACCAAACTGAAGTTGGCAAAGAACTTACTTTTGAGGGGACCTATGAATATGGTCATTCAGGAATGCCTATTCCTTTTGAATTTGCAAAAAAAACGATTACGATGAAGATGTCTGAAATGGCAGGAAGCGGACAAGGTGATGATGTATATAACATTCTAACCGTATACAAAAACAAAGAAGGCGTTTTAAAAGTAGTTGCTAAAAACGCTGCGGAAAGTGAGTATTCTGCTTTTTTTATCAAAAATATCTCTGATAAATCTGTAGATTTCAATATGGATTATTCTTTTTCTAATGAAAAAGAAGCAATTGATTCTACCTATCCTACTGAAGGTCAAAATGCTCCAGATCATTCAAACATGAAATTCGGATGGTTGACATTATACAAAGCAGGAGAAAGCGAAACTAAAATTACTCTGCCTGTAAACGGTAAATATGTTTTTTCATCACAAGGACATAGCTACTACTATGATTTTTCAAACGAAGTAATTAACTTCAATGGATCTTACGATATGACAGTATTAGCACACAATACAAGCACTAATAAAATATTGTTGCAAGGCGCAGATGAGTCAGTAGCAGGCAAATACTACGTTGCTCAATTAAAAAACATTACCGAAAATTCTGTAGATGTAGCACGTCTTACTTTTTCAGGAGACAATGCTAAAACAGAAGCGGAAAGCGAATTTGCCAAATCTGAAGAAGTTGGTGCTAATTTTAGTACTTATACAAGAGAAGGCGACTCTAGTGAAAGTTCTTTTGAAAATTTAAACGGAACTTATGGTTCTGCCATTATCTATGATGAGAATAATGAACCTTTAGCCCAATATGTATTTAAAATAGGAGAGAATAATGAAGCATTCTTATTCAGAGCAAATATGACAGGCAGCGGTATGGATGATTTTGCATCTTTTGTATTAAGCCGTGTTTTTGCGGATGAAAGTAAAGGACAGCTTATTTATAAAATAACTAGTTCTACAGGATATTATGCCGGAAGAGAAGGTCAGTTTTTAACCATCTACGTGAAAGATATTTCCGCTACGGCAGACAAAGCTACCTTTGCTATTGCAACAAAAGACGGAAGCACTTCTGTAGCGGCGAGCAAAGGAGATGTAATTGGGAAAACATTAGAAGAAGCTAAAGAAATCCAAGCTCCATCTGCTGACAAAATATGGAATTTGGACATGATGACCTATGCTCATCAATGGATTTCAACGACAAAAGAATAACCTCCTTTGTTATTACACTAAATAATTGTTAGTTTTAAAACCACTTGCGGAAAATTTCACGAGTGGTTTTTTATACATATATATATCTATCATTATCACGTCACTTTTATAGCGTGGTAAAGCTCTAATGCCTTACCATCAGTCAGCATGGAAACAAAGTGGCAGATACTCATCAATCGTTCATACATACTTTCCTGATTAGTTATAAAGCGCTCAGGCAGCATTTTCAATATCAATCTATCATAATGGTTCGTTTCTCCATAAAATTGGTTGTTGGATGCTGTAATAAAGTTTTCGAGCAGAGTATGAATTACCTGATAGCCTATAATTTCTTTTTCTATCACTTCTTTGCTTTGATACACATTATTAATGCTTACTGTCAAAATATCTTTCATCTGTGCGATGTACGAGCATTTTTCAGTTAAAGCAAACGGATAATCTCCTGCCAATATTTTTTCTTCATTTTCCAAAAACAAACGCGTTACATCTGCAATCAAACTTCCTATTGCTAAAGCTCTCAAATAGCTTACTCTGTCTTCTTTTGAGGTAAGCTGTGCGTATTTTTGGCTATTAATGCTATTCTGAACTATTTTTATCAAAAACTCCAATGCATGTTCTTCCGGAATCCACCCCAGATTTATGCCGTCTTCAAAATCGATGATGGTATAGCAAATATCATCGGCAGCTTCTACCAAATAGGCTAATGGATGACGGTAAAAAGCCGTTTCAATACGATCGGTCTTCATAATCATTCCCAGTTCTGAAGCTATATCAATAAATGCTTCCTTATCACTTTGAAAAAAACCGAACTTTTTATCAGAAATATCGCGAGTAGGCTTTTTAGGTAAACTTTCTTTGGGGTATTTCATGAAGGCACCCAACGTCGCGTACGATATACGCAAACCTCCCTCAATTCCCGGACGGTTTTTTGTAAGTACTGAAAAACCATTGGCATTCCCTTCAAAATCAATCAAATCCTGCCATTCTTTTTCACATACAAACTCCTTATAAACAACACCTTTACCTCTACTAAAAAAATCGCCGATTGCTTTTTCTCCCGAATGTCCAAATGGCGGATTTCCTATATCGTGCGCCAATGAGGCAGCTGCTACAATTGCCCCGAAGTCATTTACAGTATAACCATACTCTTCTGCCAGATTAGGATATTTTTGAAGAATTTTTTCGCCAACGTTGCGTCCCAACGATCTGCCGACAACAGAAACTTCTAAACTATGAGTCAATCGGGTGTGTACAAAGTCAGTTTTGGACAAAGGGATTACTTGTGTTTTGTCTTGGAGACTTCTGAATGGAGACGAAAAAATAATCCGATCGTAATCTACTTCAAAACCTATTCTTGTCTGACTTTCGTCTAATCTATTTCGCACAAAGGTGTCGCCATATTTTTTTAACGACAGCAACTTTTCCCATTTCATCATATGTTTTTATTTTATTGTTCTAAAACTTCCTGGCTTTTTATAATATTTTCTTTCACTGTTCTGTAAATATGATTTTTTACTTCGGCATAAGACACATCATATATTCTGGTAATTTCCGTATACTGTTTCGGATACTTTGCCAGCATTTTGTCATAATAAAAATCTAAGTCTTCTTTCTGTGGCAAAGTGTACTCTAACCGTATTTCAAAGCGTCTGATTAAAGCTTCGTCAATCATGTGAATTTGATTGGTAGCAGCTATCAACACAGACTTCTGAGGAAAATTGTCTATCAGCTGTAAGATGGCATTTACCACTCTCTTCATTTCGCTGTTATCTTTATTGTCATAATCCCTGATTTGCCCGAGAGAATCAAACTCGTCAAAAAACAAAACAGCACTTTCATACTGAATTTCCTTAAAAAGGCTCTCAATATTTTTTGCTGTTTCACCCAGTTTAGAAGATACAATCGTAGCGAGATTTACAATAATAAGCTTTTTATCCAAATGTCTGGCTATAGCTTTGGCAGTCATCGTTTTTCCGCAGCCGGTTTTACCGTAAAGCAATAGTTTATTGCTGACCGGCAATTCATATTTTAACAAAATGTCGCGAAACTTATATTCTTTTAGGAATTGTTCTATTTCTTTCGCAGCAGCAGGGTTAAACATCACATCTTCTAAGGAAACAGAAGTGCGATCAATATAATACAATGAACTCATTGCTTTTTTGAAAATTATTATATATTATTAAACACAAATATAGTGCTAAAAACCGGGGTTCTTCCAATTCTAAAATGCAAAATAAAAGTTTCTAATGATTATCTTACCGGATACCCGTAGCGATTTGCTCCTTTGTTTCCGTCAAGATAAATCAGCAATCCAAAAGCCACTATATTGAGATACGGTATCAGCATGACTAACGTCAAAATACCGTTTTTTCCAGTATCCTGAATTCTTTTAGAAGTAAGAACCAGAAAAAAATAGCAAAAAAGCAAAGTTATTAATTGAAAAAACTCTGCTGTAACTTGATTTTCTGTGAACAAAAACAATATTCCTAAAATTGCCATTAAAGACAAAGTGTAAATTAAATAACGCTTTTTTGATAACCTCCCTTTCGGATTTACAAATGACACTATCCAAAGTTCAGGTTTAGCATACAACTTTTCAGTAGAAGCTTTATCGCTTTCCGAAAACTCCCTGTATTTTCCGTTTTCAAGGACAATGCGCTGTCTCGCCTGTCTGTCCGACTTTGAGTCTATTGCCACTATTTCTACGGGCAGATAACGTTTTTTATAGTTATTAATACGATAATTTGCTGTTCCCGAAAGTTTATCCACGTACCCAAAAGGAATAATCTGTATGTAATCTGCATACGCACAATTCCACGTAAAAGTCAAAATATCTCCTTCAAAAAAATATTCCTGGTTACATACAAAAGAATAAATTAGGGGATAATATTCTTGCGAAGATTTAGCAGGTGGTCGTTTGTTTATTTCAGCAGCTTTATATAGTCTATTTTTCAGGTCATATGCCCTACGTGCACTTTCATTACTTAATACGTCATAGGCTTCTTTGATTTGAATAAACATTCCTTCAAAAAAAGGATCTCCTCCATTCACATCGGGATGAATTTTTTTGGACAGTTTTCGATAAGCCTCTTTTATTTCTTCAAATGAAGCATCCGATGTTATTCCCAAAATTGTATAGTAATCCCTCAAACCGAAAAATAGTTTTTTTTATAAGCTAGTGAAGATAGCTTTTTTATTTGATTTAGTAAGATTGTAATTTATAATTTACCTTATAATCTCTCTTATACATTGATTACCATCGTCAAATTATCAAAATGCCTTCCGTCTTGTTTAAAAAAGTTTTTAATAATCCCATTTTCTTTAAAGCCAATTTTGCGATAAAGGTTTATTGCTATTTTATTTTCTGTATAGACTTGAAGCCAGACCAATTCTAAAACCGGATTTAATTTTGCCCATTCTATCGCTGAAGATAGCAAAGCAGTTCCTAATCCCGAGTTTCTCCATTCTTGTAACATCCCCATACCAACTACGGCTGTGTGTTCCATAATCTTTCTGCAATTTCCTGTCAAATCAATATTTCCAATTATTTGATTGTCATATTCAGCAATTAACAGAATTGAATTATCATTTATTCTAAATGAATTTATCCATTCTGCCTCCTGTTCAACATTCAATTTTATTTCTTGCTCAAGCTTAGGGATATAATTACTTTGAGGAACATACGTTTTTATGCATTCAAGAAGTTTTTCCGCATCTCTTACCTCCGCTCGCCTTATAACAACTTTTTTTCCGTTTTTTAACTCATGCGATTGGTCTTCAAATTTTATCATTTCATTTGTATTAGTTCCAAAATTATAAAAAGTTCTGATTGCTTTTTTAATATATCTTACAACAGCATCAACTTTCAGAAAAACTTAAAATTGCCCGTCAAACCAACAAAATGAAAGCTTCATATTAACCAGAATATTAAAAAAACCTACGCATCAAAAAAAGCGACAGCTGAATGCAATCGCTTTTTACAAAGTTTTATTATTTATTGAATGTTATAATTCCAATGCTTTTTTAGGATTATTATCCATCAGCAATTCTGTCGGATTTTCCAAAGCCTCTTTTACAGCTACCAAGAATCCAACTGATTCACGTCCGTCAATAATTCTGTGGTCATATGACAGCGCAATATACATCATTGCGGCAATTACAACTTGTCCGTTTACAGCAATCGGGCGCTCAATAATATTATGCATTCCCAAAATACCGGATTGCGGCGGGTTAATAATAGGTGTAGACAACATAGAGCCAAACACTCCGCCATTTGTTATTGTAAACGTTCCTCCCGTCATTTCATCTACTGTAATCTGACCGTCGCGAGCACGGGTAGCCAATCGTTTAATTTCTGTTTCTATACCTCTGAAAGACAGTAATTCTGCATTTCTCACAACGGGTACCATCAGTCCTTTTGGTCCTGAAACAGCAATAGAGATATCGCAGAAATCATATTTAATCTGGTCTTGCCCGTCTATCATTGAATTTACATCCGGATACAACTGCAAGGCGCGTGTTACAGCTTTTGTAAAAAACGACATAAACCCTAAACTAACACCGTGTTTTGCTTTAAATACATCTTTATATTCGCTTCTCAACTTGTTTACCTCTGTCAGGTTTACTTCGTTAAAAGTAGTCAGCATTGCCGTTGTATTTTTAGCATGAACCAAACGCTCTGCCACTTTTCTGCGCAACATCGACATTTTTTTGCGTTCTTCGCCTCTTGGTCCTCCTGTTGGAGTTCCCATAGCGTGTTTAGCATTTAAAGCATCTTCCTTAGTTATTCTGCCTTCTTTTCCTGTTCCGGTAATAGTAGCAGGATCGATATTTTTTTCTTCTAATATTTTTTTCGCTGCCGGAGAAGCTGTTCCTGTTGCATAGGTAGTTGTTGCCGGAGCCTGAACAGGCTCAGCAGATTTTGGAGCTTCAGATTTCGGAGCCTCTTCAACCGGTTTATCATCAGCAGAAGCACTGCCTGCCGGCTTAACTGCACTTGTATCAATCAAACAAACCACCTGTCCAACGGCAACTGCATCACCTTCCTCTGCTTTCAAAGTAATAATACCGCTTTCTTCTGCGGGTAATTCCAAAGTTGCCTTGTCCGAATCTACCTCAGCAATAGCCTGATCCTTTTCAACATAATCTCCGTCTTTTACTAGCCATGTAGCAATTTCAACTTCGGTAATTGATTCACCCGGCGAAGGAACTTTCATTTCTAAGATGCTCATCTGTATATTCTTTTATTAAATATTGTTTTGTAAAAATACTGTTTTTATTATAAATTTTTGTCGAAAACTTTTTCAATTGCATACGCGTAGCGCTTTTTAGAGCGTACCGCACTTCCTGAAGCTGGCGCACTATATGCTTTTGTGCCTGCGTAACGCAATGGCTTTTCGTGGAAGTTCATCAGCATAAAACCATATGCTCCCATATTTCTAGGTTCTTCCTGTGCCCAAACATAATCGTCCGCATTTGGATATTTTGCAATCACTTCTTTAATTTGCTCAACTGGCAGAGGGAATAACTGCTCAATACGAACAATGGCAACGTCATTTCTGCCAATTTCCTCGCGTTTGGCAGTCAAATCGTAGTAAAATTTACCACTGCAGAAAACAAGTGATTTCACCTTGGATGCCTCTACCCCAGAGTCATCAATAACATATTGGAATTTTCCGTCTGTAAAATCTTTTATAGCAGAAACTGCCTGCGGATGTCTCAGCAAGCTTTTTGGCGACATTACTATCAGAGGTTTTCTAAAATCAGCTATCATTTGTCTTCTCAACAAGTGAAAAAAGTTAGCTGGCGTAGTACAATTTGCAACATACATATTATCTTCAGCACATAACTGCAGATAACGTTCTAAACGTGCGGAAGAGTGTTCTGCTCCCTGATTTTCGTATCCGTGCGGAAGCAACATCACAATCCCGTTTTGACTGTTCCATTTATCTTCAGCAGCCGAAATATATTGATCCATAACAATTTGAGCGCCGTTAGAAAAATCTCCAAATTGTGCTTCCCAAATAGTTAATGTTTTAGGATTCGTCAGTGCATACCCGTATTCAAAGCCTAAAACTGCATATTCTGACAATAGAGAGTTAAAAATTCTCATTTGTCCTTTTTGCTCTTTTAATTCATTTAACAAGATTACAGACTCTTCCGTATCTTCTGTTTTTACTACGGCGTGACGATGCGAGAAAGTGCCTCGTTCCACATCCTGACCAGACATACGCACATCAAAACCTTCCGTAAGCAACGTACCGTAAGCCAACAATTCGCCCATAGCCCAATCTAATTGGTCTTTTTCAAAAAACATTGCTTTCCGGTCTCCGATTAAGCGTTTTACTTTATTAATAAACTTCTTATCTCCCGGTAATTCCGTAATTACTTCTGCTATCGAAGTAAGCTCTTCTTTTGATACTTTAGTGTCGTAATCCATCAGCATTTTTTCTGAGCCTACAACTTCGTAATCCTGCCAGTTTTCATGCATGAATGTTCTTATTTTAGCAAACTCATTCTTACGAGAGGTTTCCAAATCAGATTCCAGTGCATCTTTATATTGCTGTTCCAGCATTTTTACAAAATTGTCGTCAACAACTTTATCTTCCAGCAATCTGGCATTGTAAATATTACGTGCATTCGGATGCTTTGAAATCAGTTTGTAAAGAATCGGCTGGGTAAATTTGGGTTCATCACCTTCATTGTGTCCATATTTTCTATACCCTACTAAATCTATAAATACATCTTGCCCAAACTCCATTCGGTAATCTAATGCAAATAAAAATGCTTTTACCGCAGCCTCTGTGTCATCGGCATTTACATGCAATACCGGACTGGCTGTTACTTTTGCAACATCTGTGGAGTAAACGGATGAACGTCCGTCTGTAAAATTCGTTGTAAATCCAACCTGATTATTCAAAACAATATGGATTGTTCCCTCTGTCTTGTATCCTCTTAATTTTGCCATCTGAACAATCTCATAAACGATTCCTTGTCCGGCTATGGCTGCATCTCCATGCAATGCAATTGGCAATACTTTGGACGGTTCATCGAAAAAAACGGTATCTTGTTTTGCTCTGGCTATTCCTTCAATTACCGCTCCAACGGTTTCCAAGTGGGATGGATTGGGAGTCAAATTAATATGAATTTCTTTTCCGGATCTGGTTTTTCGGGTAGAACTTAACCCCAGGTGATATTTAACATCTCCGTCAAAACCTTCTACTGCATCATAATCTTTACCGTCAAATTCGGAGAATATTTCCTGCGCAGGTTTTTTAAACACGTTTGCCAGAACGTTTAAACGCCCTCTGTGTGCCATTCCCACTACAATTTCTTCTACGCCTTTTACAGCAGCCGAATCAATTAAAAAATCCATCGCCGGAATAGCAGCTTCTAATCCTTCTAAAGAAAAGCGCTTTTGTCCGACATATTTTGTATTTAAAAAATTTTCAAAAGAAACCGCTTCTATTAGTTTGTGAAGAATTTCTTTTTTTTCCTCGTTGTCAAACTTTGTTTCAAGAGTTTCATATCGATCCTGAATCCAACTAACAACTTTTTCATCTGTTATATACTTGTATTCAATCCCTAAAGTTGAGCAGTATACTTTTTCAAGTCTGGCTATAATCTGTGCCAAAGTAGTAACAGGAAGCTGTATGGTTTTTGCTGCCTCGAAATTTACATTTAAATCAGCTTGTGATAATCCAAATTTTTCTATGCTCAAATCAGGATGTTCTACCTTCCTCTCCCTTAATGGATTGGATTTTGTCAATAAATGTCCGTAAGTTCTGTAAGCATCTATTAACCTTAGTACAGCAAATTCTTTTTGAATTTGATCTATCTGCACTGTACTTCCCGTTTCTGCACCTTTATTGCCAACACCTTCTGAATATGCCTGAGATAACTGATCTATTGGTCCGTCATTATATTCATTTGCAAAATCAAATCCCTGAAAAAAGGCTCTCCAACTTGGCTCTACACTATCCGGGTTTTCTAAATATTGATCATATAACTCTGCAAAAAAAGCAGTGTGTGCTGCGTTTAAAAAGGAATATCTATCCATAATTTCGTCTAAAGACCTATTGTTTAAATATAATTACACAAAAATACAACTCTTTATGACAAAAGTATAAACTTTTGCTTATTTTTATATCGAATTATATTTATTCTATCGAAGATGAAAAACTTTAAGTTCAACAAACTAAACTTTTTTTTATTTATATCGTTTTTTTTAAGTATTAATTTTTCTTTAATCGCACAAGAAGGTTATAATCCTCAAAAAAATTATGAATTTGCTAAAAAATGGCGGTTCGGAGGAGGTCTTGGATTGGGATTTGGAAGCGGATATACTGATATCATGATAGCCCCAAGTGCTATTTATCAGTTTAATGAATATTTTGCTGCCGGTGTCGGGCTTCAGGGAAGCTATATCAACAGCAAAGATCGCGGATATTACTACAGCGACATTAAGCAGTATCAATCCTGGATATATGGAGGAAGTTTAATTGCGCTTGCCAACCCCATTCCGCTTTTACAGCTTTCTGCTGAACTTGAGCAACTACGCGTCAATAACACCTATACCTATCGAAATGCTGATAAATGGGATAACAACTTTTGGAATACAGCTTTATTTCTCGGTATTGGGTATCACAATGGTCCGGTTACAATAGGAATTCGCTATAATGTTTTATATAAAGAAAAAGACATGGTATACGGAAGTGCTTATATGCCTTTTGTAAGAATATACTTTTAATTTATAAAGTCAATGCGGAGCAGTTTTTAAATAATAACTTGTTCCGCATTGTATTTTAATATAACTATTGCTTTTTTAATGAGAAGCAGACACTACTTTTAGTCCTACTATAGAAGCAATTAATGTAGCAATAAAAAATAATCTCATAAATGTTGCCGGCTCTTTAAAAATCAATATTCCCATCGTCACAGATCCCACAGCTCCTATTCCGCTCCAAACAGCATAAGCCGTTCCTAATGGCAGTGTTTTGCTGGCTTTAATCAGCAGTCCCATACTAATTGAAACAGCTATTAAAAATCCCAGATACCACAAATACTTTTCTGTTCCTACTGCATCATTTGCCCGACCTATACAATAGGTAAAAGCAACTTCAAATAGTCCGCCCAAAATCAAAAAAATCCAACTCATATTTTATGTTTTTAAATTTTCCTCTGCAAAGATAGAGGGACTAAAAATCTTATTTTTTTACAAATGATAAAAAAAGCATTATTTTATGGACGCACGTATCCTGCTTAAAGTAACCTGAGTTATCCCTAAATAAGATGCTATATATCCAAGTTGAACCCGCTGTATCAATCTGGGGTTATTTTGAAGCAATTCCACATAACGTTCTGTAGCTGTCCGAAATTGTCCAGAAATAAATCTTTCTTCTGTCTTAATCAGCTCTTGTTCTGCAAACTTTCTGCCCCAATTAGCAATCTGCACATCTTCTAAAAACAATTTCTGTAAATTATGGGTAGCTAATCGATATAGCTCGCTATTTTCTAAAAGCTCTATATTTTCATACCCTTTTTTTCCTGAGACATAGCTGCGCATAGAAATAGCTGTTTCCCCTTCGGTTAGAAAACAAATTGTTACTTCATTATTTTCTTGTTCTACATAAGCTCTGGCAATTCCCTTCTTCATAAAATAAACATCTTTTTCTATTTTGCCTGCTTTCACCAACACAACTCCTTTCGAAAAGTTAACTTGTTCAATGTTGCTTTTCAGTTTTTCTTTAGATTCAGCAGAAAGTTTCCAAATATTGTCAAGAATCTGATCTATATTCATCGGAGATTTTGTTTATAGCGTATTGCGAATATACACTTTTTGAAATTCTCGTTTTAAAACAAGAAAGGTTACTTGCTCCAGGTATTCTGCTAGATTACCTGCCTGTAAATTGTTTATGTCTGCTTCCGCAACATCGATCCGGTATAACAGACTTGAAAACTTAGCCGGAGTATTAACCGCTACCTTTTCTAAAAAAAATTGTGTTTCAACAACGAGTTCTTCTGCCGTTTGAGCATTAAAAATCAAATCAGAAGCCACAGATAATTGGAAGTCTTTTTCCAATTGTCTGACCAACTGCATAAACAATGGATTTTTTTCGAGTTTATTTTCTAAATATTGTAGTATTTCTAGTTTCAAAATTACATTTTTCTATCCATCAGCTCATAACTAAACTGTCGAAGTTGTTCTTTTTTCTTCTCCGAAATATCCATTTGCTCCAAAATATCCAGTGCTTTTTTAGTATATTCTTTGATAAGTTGAAGCGAATCTTTTGCTGATCCTGTTTCTATAAAAAGTTCTTTAACACGCTGTATTTTAACTGTTTCGTCACTACATATGGCAGTAGAAAAAAAGTTCTCCAACTCTTCCTGCTGACTTGGCTTTCCATTAATTATTGCTTTCAGATATAAATAGGTTTTTTTATTTTCTAAAATGTCGCCACCTATGGTCTTTCCAAACGTATTTTCATCTCCAAATGCATCTAAATAATCATCCTGAAGCTGAAAAGCGATTCCCAGATTCAGTCCAAAATCATATATATTTTGTTTGTTTGTTTCGGAAGTTTGCGCCACAATAGCTCCCATTTTTAAAGCGGCTCCTACCAAAACAGCCGTCTTAAACTCAATCATTTTGATATACTCTGTCACGCTAACATCATTTCTGTTTTCAAAACAAATGTCCATTTGCTGTCCTTCACAAACTTCAATAGCTGTTTTGCTAAACAATTTAGCAAGATCTCTAAAAATTTCCGGTTCATAATGTTCAAAATACTGATAAGCCAGAATAAGCATTGCATCTCCTGACAAAATAGCAGTATTTACATCCCACTTTTCATGAACAGTCTGGTGTCCTCTTCTCAAAGAAGCATCATCCATAATATCGTCATGCATTAAAGAAAAATTGTGAAATAACTCTATTGCCGTAGCGGCATAAAGTGCTTTGTCAACAGAGGTTCCAAAAATATCGGCTGCCATTAAAGTCAAAACAGGGCGGATTTGCTTACCGCCAAGTGACAAAATATATGAAATAGGTTGATATAGTTCTTGAGGAGTGCGGTCTAACTTAATCGAATCAATATAAACAGAAACTTGATCTTTATATTTGCGTATAGATTGCATTACGTAATTTTTTTGGTAAAAATACACGTTTTTTTTGAAGAATAAGTTTTCAAACACGTTTTCGACAATTTAGCTTTCTTCTGTTTGTATAAAAAGTTCAATTAATCATTTATCTAAATTGATAAACGACTAAAAAATGATGTTTGTATGATTTTAAGATTAACCAGCTTAACTTAATGCAGAGTTACAGATATAGCAAAAAATAAAGATTAAAGGATTAGTTTAAATTGTTTGTCAGTTAGCAAAATAATAACCGATAATATACAAACTATTAATGAGCTGTAAAAATGCTGATATTCATTATGTGCCATATGCGCTGTAAATGCACCTATAGCAAAAGGAAACAAAAGGATTACGCCTGCATTTTTAAACTGAGGTTTGAATAGTCCGATTAATAAGAAAACTACCCCAGCTAATTCGCCTATACCTATACCAATTGTCCATATTTTATTAAATCCTAAACTTGACATACTTTCCATCATCGTTTTTTTCTGAAAAACTTTAAATAAAGAAGCATACCCAAATACGTATAAGTAATAAGCAAAAGCACCCCAGTGAACAATAAATTTGATTTTTTCCATTGTGATTGTGTATTTATTATTATTCAAAACTATTGACAAATCAAAAAAAATCCAAGCACTTACAAAATTGTAAGTGCTTGACTAAAAATTGTTTGTTACTATATTATTTTATTACTTTGCCTGATCGCAGACTTTAAAAACATTGAATACCATGAGAAAAGAAAACTCTTCAAATTCTATCAATGAAAAAGCCCTTCAGCGATTTTGTATCGCCTCAAAAAACCTGGCTCTATTTAGTGGAAGATGGAAATTGTCCATATTATTTCAGTTGATGGAGCAGGAAATGAGCTACTCCGATTTTAAAGTTCTTCTACCTGAAATCAGTGACAGAACTTTGTCAAAACAACTCAAAGAACTCGTGGAAAATGATTTAGTTTCTAAAGTAAAAAATAAAACCTCGTCTGTGTACGCAATTACAGCTAAAGGGCGAAAACTTGAACCTATTTTACAGCATCTTTCCGATTTTTCAAATGATTAATTAACTTAGCTACTTATTGCAATAAATTTAATCTCAAAAAAATGACGATTAAACAATTAAACATACAACAAGACTACGCTTTATTTGCAAAACAATCTCATCAAACTAGTTTTCATCGTCACTATGCTATTGAATTGGTTTTTTGCAAAAAGGGCTCTTTTGATATTTCTACAGAAACAAATACTTATAAAAATCTGTTAACAGCCCTTATCCCTTCTAATTTTCCACATCAATTTCAATGTGTAAACGCGGATTGTCAAATGCTTTTTTTAGATCCACTGTCTAATATCGGGCAATATATAACCAACACCTACCTGATAAACAGTAAAAAGGAGATTTTAATAAATCAGTCTATAGAATATCTTTTTACAGATACAGAAACCATAGTTACAAATCTCTCTAATGACTCTAAAAATAATTTTGAAATAGATTTTAGGATAGAAAATTGTCTCTCAAAAATTCAAAATACCCCGGAAAGCACAAATCTCTCTATCAAACAGCTCAGTGAATTGTCTTATCTTTCCGAAAGCCGTTTATCTCATCTTTTCAAAGAAGAAACGGGAATTTCAATCAGACAATATATTTTATGGAATAAAATACGCCTAGCTGTAGAGAAATGCAACAAAGGAAAGTCTTTAACTACAGCGGCTCATTCTGCTGGTTTTGTAGACTCTTCCCATTTTAATAAAACCTTCTTCAATATGTTTGGAAGCAGTCCTTTTTTCGCACTCAAAAGTTAGCAGATTTATACAAGTTTTACAATATTTAATTGTAGACTTTTGTTTCATAAAATTTTAAAAATATCAGATTTATGAAACTTTTCTTTTTAGTATCCGTATTTCCTCTTTTAGTTCTTTCCCCTAATCCCATTAAAAACAAAGAACTCTTAAAACGATTTTATGATGAAGTATATGTGCAATGGAACATGAAAACGGCAGATGAATTACTCTCACCTGACTTTTTATCCCATGATTGGGAAAACGATTATAAAGGAGCTAAGGGATTCCGTAAATACTATGCTGCATTTAAAAATGCTTTGCCAGATGCTAAATATATAATCAAAGATATTCTTGCAGACAGAGATAAAGTAGTCGTGCGATGGGAAATGCATGCTACCTACACAAATTCTTTTCCCGGAATTAATATACCTCCAACAGGACAACAGATAACCCTTAAAGGAATAGCTATTTATAGAATAGAAAACAATCTGCTGGCAGAGCGTTGGGTTGTTTCAGACTTATACGAATTAATAAATAACCTGAACAACCAACATTAAGAAATCTTTAACGTTAAAATTCGCTTGAGTAGCTACTTGATTTTTTGTATAGAAATTTAATTTTCACTATAAAAACAATAATAGATCTCTCAAAATCAAAATGATATTTTTATATCATTATAGTATATGTGCAAAACTATTTTTGTATAATAAATCCCACTTTTTGTATAATATATCTGTAAGGTTAAATCGGAAATTTTACATTTGTGTCAACTGCATATAAAAATTATGGATCATTGCAAGGATTTCAGTAACGGACAACTTATAAATTTCCTGACAGAAAAACGTTTTCGCCCGCTGAGGCATGCCTTTTTTTTGACTGGATTTTTCTTTCTTTTGTACGGAGGAGATGTTTTTCAGGAATTTCCTGCACCTGCTGCTTACTACGTTCTGACTATAATTTATTGTACGTTTATCGGAATGTTTTACCTCAATATGTATGTCTTGGTCCCTGTTTTTTTATTCAGAACCAGATACCTTTTGTATATATTATTCCTATTGCTTTTGGTATATACGGGAATACAAATTTTGGGGTACTTTCATGCCAACTATTTTGACGCACACAGACTTCATGAATTGAATCGCAGAAAATACTCAGAAAGCTATTATGCCATCATAATAATATGCGCTTCTCTTATTTCGGTATCCACAACCGTAAAACTTTTACAACGCTGGATTATGGACAAAGAAAGAATTACGGAATTAAAAAACCTAACGTATAGCATGGAGCTAAATGAGCTTAAAAATCAAGTCAGTCCTCATTTTCTTTTTAATATGCTGAACAATGTAAAAGCACTCATACGCACCAACCCCGAAATGGCAAGTATAGTTATCATGAAGCTGTCGGAATTTTTAAGATATCAGCTTTATGAAAACAATGGAGAAAAGACACTGTTAGCTTCTGAAATAGATTTTCTTTTAAACTTTTTAAATCTGGAAAAAATACGAAAAGACAATCTCCAGATTATTTTTGAAAACCCTATAAACCAGACGCTGCAAAACACAACTTTTATTCCGTTAGGGCTATTTACCGTATTTGTAGAAAATGCCATAAAATACAGTGTCAATACCAATGAGGAAGCAACCTATATAAAAATCGACCTGAAAGTCGAAAACAACATGCTGCACTTTAACTGCATTAATTCAAAAAGTATAGATATCCCCGTCTTTAACAACAAGAAAGGAGGTTTAGGTTTGGCAAATATTAAAAGGCGTTTAGAGCTTTTATACAACAATGAGCACAAGCTTAATATAACCTCTTCGGCTAATGAATATACTGTAAATCTAATAATTCCATTATGAACTGTATTATAATAGATGATGAACCTTTGGCAAGACAAGAGATGCAGTCTTTAATAGAAGAATTGTCTCCGTTTGAGATTCTTGGTAAGTTTTCAAATGCGATCAAAGCAGTCGAGTTCCTGCGAGATAATGAAGTAGATATTATTTTCCTAGATATAGAAATGCCCGTAGTTACCGGATTAGAATTTGCCCGGCTAATTCCCGAAAAAACACTAGTTATCTTTACTACAGCTTATCCTCAATATGCTCTTAAAAGCTACGAATTAGATGCTATTGACTATTTACTGAAACCTATTGATAAAGAGCGTCTTGAAAAAGCAATAAACAAAGCCTCTCTATACAAAAATATGCTGACAGAAAACACAGTAAAAAACACTTTTGAAGGAAACAACAGCAACTTTTTGTTTATAAAATCTGACAGAAGACATCACAAGCTCAATTATAACGATATAGTATTTGTAGAGGGGTTAAAAGATTACGTAATTATTCACACTAAAACTCAAAAATTGATAACTGCCATGAATTTAAAAACAATACATCAAAAATTAGTTTCCGATATATTTCTGCGAGTAAGCAAATCCTATGTTGTAAATATAGACTACATAGAATCATTTGATAATCACACATTATATGGCAATAATTTTGAAATTCCTCTGGGAGAAGTTTATAAAAAAGAATTCTTTAATCAGTATTATAAAAGCTAATTTTTCAATATTTAAAACAAGCTCATCCTAAGGAAACTAATCTCAAGTTAAAGTTTCCTTAATTTAAAGGAAACTTATTTTTATTTGTAGTTTCCTGTATATATTTGCCCAATAAAAATTGATATAATCGATAATTATGGAAACACAGATTTTACTGAAAGCAACAGAATTATTTTTGGAACGCGGTTTTAAAACCGTAACAATGGATGATATCGCCTCTGCATTGAGTATATCTAAAAAAACAATATACCAGCATTACGCATCAAAACCCGAATTGATAGAGAAAAGCCTGACCCGGATGAATACCCTGATTTTAGAACAACTTGAATTTACAGTAAAAAAAGGATACCCTGCTATTCAGGAATTATTTGAAGCGCATCAAAACATTCACAAAGCACTGGATATTAACATCAACGCTTCTTCGCCTTTACATGAACTAACAAAGTATTACCCTAAAATAGACCAAAAGCAAAAAAAATTCTATCAGAAAAAAGTTGTTCATTTTGTAGAAACAAACTTGGAAAAAGGAATGAGAGAAGGAGTTTTCAGATCCAATCTTGACATCGATTTTTTAGCTCGCTTTTTCATTGCCTCTAACTTTATTCTTGAAGATTTAGATTTCTTTCCCGCCAAACAATTTGACTCCCAATTATTAGATGAATTACAGATGAAATACTATATGAGGGCTATTGCTACTGAAAAAGGATTAAAAGAATTTGATCTCTTATGCAAAACACATTTTTAAAATTAAAACAACAATAAAAACAGATGAATAAATTCAAATTAACCTTATCTCTCTTCCTGATTGGATTTTTGGGCTTGGCGCAAGAAACACAGCTTACGCTAAAAGAGGCGATCGATTATGCCCTTCAAAACAAGTCCGATGCTGTAAAAGCCCGATTAGAGGTAGAAAACAGTAAATATCAAATACAGGAAGTACGAGCCAATGCTCTTCCACAAATCAACATTGTGGGAGATATAACCAATAATCCGCTGTTGCAAAAAATGGCAGTTCCGGAAGAATTCGGTGGCGGAATGATGGCTTTTGGGAAAGAATGGCAGTCTACAGCCACAGCTTCCTTATCGCAGCAATTATTTAATCAAGCTGTGTTTACAGGGCTAAAAGCAGCCAAAACTACGCGCGAATTTTATAAAATAAATGCTCAGCTAACTGAAGAGCAAGTAATCGAAAAAGTAGCTAATAGTTATTATGAGGTTTACAAAACCAAATCTCAATTAAAAACACTGGACAAAACTATTGAAAACACAACCCGCGTCAGAGATGTAATTGCTAATTTATACAATACCGGATTAGCAAAAAAAATAGACTTAGACAGAACAACCGTTTCATTAAACAATATTAAAAGTAATCGTCAGCAACTTGTTAACGCCTTAGTTTTACAAGAAAATGCATTAAAGTACCTGATAGGAATGGATATTAATACTTCCATTTCATTCCCTGAAAATACTTTTGAAGTTTCTAAAACAGCATTTGTAGACAATTATTCAGATACATCCGTGAGGACAGAAATTCAATTGCTAGAAAAACAAGGTGAATTACTTGCCTTAAACAAAAAAGCAATTCGTGCCCAAGGATATCCAAGCCTTAGTCTGGAAGCCAATTTTGGTTATTTGGGTGTAGGTGATCAGTTTCCTTGGTTTAGCAAACCTATCGACGGAACGTACTGGACCGGGTTTTCCAGCGTTGGTCTTAAATTAGTAGTACCTGTATTTAATGGCGGCTCTGTCCGAGCAAAAACAAGACAGGCGCAAATTGATATTGAAAAACTGGAAGCTGACAAAAAAGATACGCAGCTGGCAATGGATTTGGCTATGCACAATGCCGAAACACAGATAAACAACTCCATGATTACGCTAAACACTCAAAAAGAAAATGTAAATCTGGCAAAAGAAGTTTTGAGCGACATTGAAAACAATTATAAAAACGGCTTGGCTTCACTCACCGATTTATTAGATGCCGAAACCTCCTATGCCGATGCCCAAAACAGCTATACAAATGCTCTTTTAGACTATAAATTAGCAGAAATACAACTCATTAAAGCACAAGGAGAATTAAAAAAATTAATACAAGAATAACAATATCCATCTACACATAAGAATATGAAAAAAGTAATCATTACCGGCTTAGTCATCATAGCAGCATTAGCCGGAATCATCTATACCTTAAACGGCAATAAAGCAAAAAACAAAGCTGAAACAGACACAGTAGCTCAGCAAAATGCGGCAGTTGCTGTTCGTACAGAAACTGTTGAAGTAAAAGAGTTAAATACCCAATATATTACTAATGGTATCATTATTCCCAAACAGGAAGTCATGCTTTCGGCCGAAACCAGCGGACGTATTACTAAACTTTTAGTCGAAGAAGGTACTTTGGTAAAAGTAGGACAAACACTAGCAATTATTGACGGAGACAAGCAAAATGTAACTCTAACCAACGCACAAGCAGTTTACAACAATGCACAGTCTGAATACAATCGCTTTAACAGCGCTTTCTCCACTGGCGGAGTCACTCAACAGCAGCTGGAACAAGCCAAATTGCAATTAGAAAATGCCAAGAACAATTTGGAAAGCGCCCGAATTTCATTTTCTGACATCAATATAAAAGCGTCTTTTACGGGAATTGTAAACAAGCGCAACATAGAAGTGGGGTCATACGTTTCTCCCGGACAGCAGTTATTTGAAATAGTCAATGTTTCTTCTTTAAAGCTTAAAGTAAACGTTGATGAAAAAAACATCAGTACAGTAACAACAGGACAAACAGTAAAAATAGAAGTAAATGTACTGCCTAATCAGGTTTTTCAAGGCAAAGTGACTTTTATTGCTCCAAAAGCAGACAGCAATTTGAACTTTCCTATCGAACTTGAAATTGAAAATAACAGTAAAAACGAACTAAAAGCAGGTATGTATGCTACCGCCTACATCGGAAATGAAGAAAAGGCTACTGTTTTAGCCATACCTCGAACCGCATTTGTCGGCAGTGTAAGCAGCAATCAGGTTTTTGTGGTACAAGATGGCAAAGCAGTCTTAAAAACAGTTACTTCTGGCAGAAGTTTCGGAGACTATATCGAAATAGTTTCCGGACTTGAAAAAGGCATGCAAGCAATCACTTCCGGTCAGATTAATCTATTGGACGGAATGCCTGTAGAAATTATTAATTAATCACATTAATCAGTTACTTAACAGAATGAAAATAGCCGAAATATCAATAAAACGCCCCAGTATAATTATTGTACTTTTTATCATACT
Organism: Myroides indicus; assembly: GCF_004364575.1. Lineage (GTDB taxonomy): Bacteria > Bacteroidota > Bacteroidia > Flavobacteriales > Flavobacteriaceae > Flavobacterium > Flavobacterium indicum_A. The sequence continues at coordinate 80,392 of NZ_SOAG01000008.1, forward strand.
AACGCTGGGCGGACTCTTTTCTTATACCCAGCTCGGGTATGAACTGATACCAAAATTTGAAGTAAACGTAATTACTATACAGACTGTTTATCCGGGTGCAGCACCGTCAGAAGTGGAAAATTCAGTAACCAAAAAAATAGAAGATGCTGTGTCATCGTTAGAAAACGTGAAAAAGATTGAATCCAAATCTTTTGAAAGTGTTTCCGTAGTGATGATTACTTTAAATACCGGAGCCGATGTCAATTATCTTTTAACAGATGCGCAGCGAAAAGTAAACGCTGTCATCAACGATTTGCCTGACGACGTAGAGACTCCCTCCCTCAACAAATTCTCATTGGACGATGTTCCGATTATGAACCTTTCGGTCACCTCGCAATTATCTGAAAAAGATTTATACGATTTATTAGACCAAAAGATTCAGCCTGTTTTTGCCCGTGTAAACGGTGTGGCAAAAGTTGATATGATTGGTGGAGAAGAACGCGAAATTCAGGTGAGCATCGATCCTAAAAAATTAGAAGGATACGGTCTTAATATCCTGCAGGTTCAACAGGTTATTACAACAGCTAACTTAGACTTTCCGACAGGAAATATTAAAACCCGGGGCAGTCAGACCACCATCCGGTTGTCCGGAAAATTTACCTCAATTGACGAAATGCGGAATCTTCCGATATCTACTCCAAGCGGAATAATGATACGGTTAAAAGATATTGCCGATGTACAGGACGGAATTAAAGACGTTGAAAAAATAGCGCGTATAGATCAAAAAAACACTATTTTACTTCAGGTATTCAAGCAATCGGATGCCAATGCCGTTGCCGTGTCGGAATTAGTAAAAAAAACCATTGAAACAGTAGAAAAAGATTTTGCGGAACAAGATGTCCAAATAGTTGTGGCAAATGATACTACAGATTATACGATTAACTCCGCCAATAACGTAATGCACGATTTGATGATTGCCATTGCATTGGTAGCCTTTATCATGCTTTTCTTTTTACACAGCTTAAGAGATGCTTTTATTGCTGTTGTTGCTATCCCCTTATCGCTTATAGCTACCTTTATCGGACTAAATCTAATGGGATATACTCTTAACCTGATGTCCTTATTAGGATTATCTCTTGTGGTGGGTATTTTAGTAGATGATGCCATTGTGGTTATTGAAAACATCCATCGCCACATGCAGATGGGTAAAAATAAAGCACGTGCAGCTTTTGACGGAGCTAAAGAAATCGGTTTTACTGTTACAGCCATTACTTTAGTTATTGTAGTAGTATTTTTGCCGATTGCGGTTTCATCCGGGTTAGTATCCGACATTTTACGCCAGTTTTGTGTTACCGTAGTAATTTCCACTTTATTATCGCTTTTAGTATCCTTTACTGTTGTCCCTTGGCTGTATTCGCGTATGGGAAAATTATCGCACATCAGCAAGTACAGCTTTTTTGGAAGAATTTTACACGGATTTGAATCGGGGCTGACTGCTATCATACACTGGATCAGCGGTATTTTGGAATGGGCATTGCGCAATTGGAAAAACAAGCTGATTACGCTTGTTGTTACTGTAGTTCTATTTGCTTCGTCCTTGTCACTGGTTGGAATGGGATATATCGGTTCGGACTTTTTCCCAGGCAATGACAAAGGAGAATTTTACCTGCAAATAGAAATGAACAAAGACGCTTCTATCGAGCAAACCAACTTTATGACCCAAAAGGCAGAAGATTATCTGAAACAAAAAACCGAAATCGTAAGGATGATTACCACTGTCGGACAAGCATCTGACGGGATGATGACTACAAGCGGAACAAAATACAAATCTGAAATTCAGATTTATCTGGATAAAGCCCACAATAAAAAAGAATCTACCAAAGTATATGCTGCCAAACTTAAACGAGAGATGGAACAGGTTTTGGTAGGCGCTAAGATAAAAACTGTCGACATTGGTATTATGGGAGCCGAACAAGCGCCTATTAATCTTACAGTAGTAGCTTCTTCTCAGGAAGACGCTTTGGAATACGCAAACAAAACTGCTGATTTACTCCGTCAAATTGCAGGAGCAACCGAAGTTAAGCTGACTTCAGAAGATGGAAATCCTGAAATAAATGTAAAAGTAAATCGCGACAAAATGAATTTACTCGGTTTGGATGTAGCTACTGTCGGAGGAACTATGCAAACTGCTTTTTCCGGAAATACCGATACAAAATTCAGAGCAGATGATACCGAATACGATATTAATATTCGCTATGACGAATTTGGCAGAGGAACGATAGATGACGTAAAAAATCTTAAATTTATCAATGCACAGGGACAAACAATAAAATTAGAGCAATTTGCCGACGTATCCTATGGCTCTGGTCCTACTTTACTGGAGCGAAGAGACAAGTCTCCTGCCGTATCCGTTCAGGCTCAGGTTGTAGGAAAACCAGCCGGAACAATTGCTGCCGAGTGGGAAGCTGAATTTAACAAATTGGAATTGAAACCGGGTGTATCCTTTATTTGGGGAGGAAATATGGAAAATCAGCAGGAGGGCTTCGGAACATTGGGATATGCTTTATTAGCTTCCATTATTTTAGTATATCTGGTAATGGTTGCTCTGTATGACAACTTTGTAACTCCGTTTGTAGTCTTGTTTTCGATACCGCTTTCCTTTATCGGAGCGTTGCTGCTGCTTGCACTTTCTAATGAAACACTAAATATATTTACCATTTTAGGTATTATTATGCTTATTGGACTAGTTGCTAAAAATGCAATTATGTTAGTAGATTTTGCCAATCACCGGAAAGCAGAAGGTTTCAGTACTTATGATGCTTTGATTTCGGCCAACCACGCTCGTTTCAGACCTATCTTAATGACAACTGTGGCAATGGTAATAGGAATGGTTCCTATTGCATTGGCGCAAGGAGACGGAGCTGATATCAACAGAGGATTAGCCACAGTAATTATAGGAGGCTTAATATCTTCCTTACTGCTTACCTTGGTCATTGTTCCGGTTGTATATTCTATTTTTGACAGTCTGGGAAGAAGATTCGGAAAAGGCAAAAAAATAGACTATGCAGAATTAATGACTGAAGATTTTGTACAAAATGAGGCGTTTGTAGACGAATTGACTTCCGCTCAAAAAAATCAGGAATAACCCCTATTTAACTTTATAAAAAATGGGGCTGTCTGAGTAAGATAGTCCCATTTTATGTTCTATTTTAAAACTAATATAAGAAACACTACCTTTATTTACTTATTATTTTACAATGTCAGATTCAAAAAAACGCTATATTCAGGTTTACTCTCTAACAGATATTATTAATCGGAACTCTGATGTTTTAGTGGATCAAAGACTGGCTATTTTTGACATTGGACCACAAAACAAAAAATACTTTGTCATAGAAAAACCTTATCAGTTTACAACGATGGGACTGATTTTAATTATAGATGGAACCTGCGAAATAACGATAAATCTAGAACCCGTAACCGTTCAGAAAAATGATATGTTGATTGTTTTGCCCAATCAGTTTTTTGAAATCATAAAGTTTTCGGATGACTTTTCCGTTAAAGCTATTTTTATAGATGCAGATTTATTCATAGAAGCGGGCTTTCACATCAAATCCAACAATTTAATTGACTTCTTATCTTCCAAATATCCCAAAGTTATTTCGCTGGACAATCAGGTAACACGAGATATAAAATACCACCTCAAAAAATTGAATTTCTTAGTGATTAAAAACAACCACTTGTTTTCAAAGAATCTGGTACTGCATCATTTTTCTATTCTAATTTATGAATTAGGCAACTTTTACAATCGGGCTGTTCTGGCTCACGATACTTCAAAAGAAATAAGGAAAGAAGAATTAGCAAAAAAATTTCTGTACCTTGTTTCCACCCATTTTAAAAGACATCGGAATGTACAATATTATGCAGATGAAATGTTTATCAGTCGTAAACATCTCACTAAAATAATTACCGATGTATTTAAAAAATCTCCTAAACAAATTATAGCGGAAAGTGTCATTTTAGAAGCAAAAGTATTGCTCAAAAACCCTCAGTTTGCCATTTCAGACGTAGTTACGGCTTTAAATTTTCAGGACACATCCATATTTAGCAAATACTTTAAAAATTATACAGGTGTTTCACCTAGTGCGTTTAAAGCGGATAATTAACCTCTAATAAAACAAGCCTTCTTATTATTAATACGTCTTTTTGACATATAACTCCGTTTATTTTACTATCAAAAAGACAAAATATTTTGGAAATTTGTTTTCCAATAAATTAAGGAATCAAATAACCAAAAAGCCTTACCCTAATCAATCCATGAAATCAAATTTACAAAAACAAAGATTTGCTGCCATTTCAGCTATCGGAGGTTTTGTCCCGTACCAAAAACGTACCAATAAAGATTTAGAATTAATTTCAGACACCTCTGATGAATGGATAATAAAACGAACCGGAATAAAAGAACGCAGAATATTAGAAAACGGTTTTGCAACTTCTGACATGGCTGTAGAAGCCATAAAAAACCTAGCAGAAGTTTACCATAAAGATCTCCGTAGTGCGGAAGCACTAATTGTAGCTACTTCCACTCCGGACATGCCTATGCCTGCCACCGCAAATATTATCTGCCAAAAACTCAATCTGAATACGCTATGGGCATTTGATGTTAATTCTGCCTGTTCAGGTTTTTTATATGCCTTAGATTTAGGCGCCTCACTTATTGAAAGCGGAAGGTACCGAAATATAATTGTAGTCGGAGCGGATAAAATCAGTTCCTATGTCAATATCAAAGACAGAAACACCAATATCCTATTCGGTGATGGTGCCGGAGCTGTATGGCTAGAAGCTTCATCTGATGAAGGTATTATAGACGCCGTATTGCGAAGCAACGGCAGCGGAAAAGACTTTCTTAATATAGAAGGCGGGGGGTCTCTTTATCCCTTTTCCGATGAATCTTTTCAAGATGATAAAAAGTATATTAAGCAAGACGGTAAAATCGTATTTAAAAATGCAATTCAGGGAATGCGTGACACTTGTATTGAAGTAATGCAGAGAAACAATTTTTCTGTACAGGATATTCAATGGCTGGTTCCACACCAGGCCAATCAGCGCATTATAGATGCTGTAGGAAAAGAAATTGATATTGACCAGCACAAAACACTTACCAATATTAAGTACTATGGCAATACCATTGCAGCAACGATTCCACTGTGCATCTGGGAAAACACCACTGTATTAAACAAAGGAGATTTAATACTACTCACCGCATTTGGAGCAGGCTTTTCATGGGGTGCAAGCCTTTTGAAATGGACTATATAAAAACCTGCGGACATGAAAATTATACCTCCGCAGATTTTTACTGAAATTAATTTTTATACTTAAACAAATTTTAATCAATAAGTTCTTTGCCTTTATTTTTTAAATCGTAGTAAGAGTAAAGAAATGCTTTTTAAATAAATTCTTCAGGAATATTAATCCCTTTGTTGTTTAAATATTCTATCAATTCATTGTGCCTCTTTCGTAATTCAGAGCTGCAATCACAGGAAATAGGACATACCTCAAAGGGAGAAATCCCTAAAATTTTAGCAATATCGTTTAAAACCTCATTTTTCAATTTTGTTTTCCCACTTTCAATATCAGAATACGCTTTTTGCGTAATTCCTAATTTCATTGCAACAAACTCCTGAGATAATCCTAATTGTTTTCTGTTGTACTTGAGCTTTTTTGTATCTGGATTACAATTCATAGATAGTTTGCTCATCTTCTTTTAACAAATAAATATTTACATTATGCTATCAAAGATAATACTATTTATATACCAAACAGAATCAGAATAGTTAAACTTATCTTTTAGTTATCTCCCGGTTAAAACCAAAAACTTTCAAAATAAAGCGGCTTACTACAACCACGAAGACACACTTTGCTGTTTTTTTGTCAATACAAACTGTAACAAAAACAAATTTTTAAAGTCATATAGAATAGAGTTACAATTAATACTATAGCAAAATGAAATTTTTTTATTGCCTTGTCACCTTACTCTTTAGTTCTGCAATTGCTTTTGCACAATATCTGGTAACGGGCAGTATAGTGGATCAGGATAATAATCCCGTTGCTTTTGCCGAAGTATATCTTCTCGATACTGACGGAGCACTTGCTGCTCAGAATTTTTCTGATGAAAAAGGAATATTTTTATTTGAAAACGTTAAAGGCAACTCTTATCGATTTCAATTATACAGTTACGGAATTCTGCAAGTTGACCAGACCGTAAATGTTACATCCGATACAAATCTTGGAAAGATGGCAATTAAAAACTCTACCCTGTTGAATGAAATTGTCCTCACCAGCCCTAAAAAAATATTTGAACGAAAAATAGACAGAACGGTTTTTAATGTTGAAAATGCTGTTACCACTTTAAACAGTGATGCTTTAGAAACCTTAAAAATGGCTCCCGGATTAAAGATAGATAACGAAAGCATCTCAATTATCGGAAAAAATAATGTCAGAATCTTAATCAATGATCGCTTTGTGCAAATGTCCGGCGAAGATTTGATTAACTATCTGAAATCTATACCTGCAAACAATATTCAAAAAATAGAAATTATAACAGCTCCTCCGGCAAAATATGAAGCAGAAGGAAACAGCGGATTAGTAAATATTGTTTTAAAGTCTTCTAAAATCAATGCGTGGAGCAATAAAATTGAAGCAACGAAAATTCAGGCAGACCGAGCATATTGGCGATTGGGAAACCTGTTTAATTACAACAAAGACAAAATCTCGCTAAGCATCAATATAAACGGAAATATCGGTAAAAGCAATTCGATCGAAAAATTGGATATATTTTATCCTCAGGGATTGTGGTCTTTAAAAAATATAGCTACTCGAAATGAAGACAAAATTGCAGCAACTGCTCAGTTTGATTATCGTTTTAACGATAAGACTACGGTTGGAATTCAGTATATAGGCAACAGTAAAAAACCATCTGATACAGATGTTGTGTATACAGATATTTACGATGGTAAGAATATCGATTATTACACAAATACTTTTGGAAAAAAGAAGGAATACACAAAGAGCAATGCTTTAAATGCTCATTTACTGCATCAATTTGACTCTCTCGGCACAAAAATAGCTGTTGATGTAGATTATTTTGAATACCGCAATGATAAAAACAGAACTTTTATCACTATTCCTGAATTTTTAAACGGAGAGTCTGGCGAGCCTTTTTCTGCGGCGAACTTTGGTAAACAAGATATTGACAATTTCAGCGCTAAAATAGATATCGATCAGCCACTTAAATGGTTTAGTCTTTCGTATGGAGGAAAATTGAGTGTTACCACAACCAACAACAAGACCAATTACTTTGATTTAAATCAGAATTTTCCGGTTGAAGACCTCAGTCAGCGAGATAATTTTGAATACAAAGAGAATACGCAGGCACTTTATATGAGCGCACAAAAATCTCTATCGGAGAAATGGCAGATACAAGCAGGACTGAGACTTGAAAATACCCAAACAACCGGAAATTCCAGAATATATAAAACTTCAAACAAAAAAGAATACGTACAATTATTCCCGTCAGTATATATTGGTTATGCCCCTACCGAAAATCACTCTTTATCTGCAAGTTATAACAAACGGATTGCCAGGCCCTCATTTTGGGAACTCAATCCTTTCCGATGGTATATTAATCAATTTAGCTATGCGGAAGGAAATCCTGCTCTACAGCCTGCATTTACCGATAATTTTGAATTATCACATACCTATCAGGGAAAATTAATTACATCAGTGTCTCTTTCAAAAACCAAAGAGAATTTTGCTCAATATCCCACTATTGATTCAGAAAATAACACCCAGATTTACTTGAGAGACAATATCTTTAATACCACTGACATAACGCTATCGGAAACTTATATTTTAGATGCTTTTCACTTCCTGCAATCTCAAACAACGGCTACTCTTTTTTACAAAGACATGTCTCTGTTAAAGGATATTGACATCCCTGCAAATAATGGAACAGGAATCTACATAACCACTGATAATACTTTTTCTTTCAATCCGGAAAAAACAATACAGGCTCAGCTTAACTTTTGGTATCAGTCTCCTGTAAAGTTTCAGATCTATGATCTTGGTGAGTCATATGCAGTTAACCTCGGTTTTAAATATGCTCTCTTGAATAAAAAACTGCAGCTGTCTGTTTACGCAAATGATATTTTAAAAACAAGCTCTCCTTCTATTAAAACAAATACCAATAACGTAGATCAAATTTATAATATGTATTACGACAATCGCTATATAAGAGTGGGATTAACTTTTTCTTTTGGCAACGAAAGCATTAAAGTTAAACAGCACGATGGAAGTAATACAGAAGAAAAAAACAGAAGTTAAATTTTGAATACCGTTTTCTGTAAATTATTAATATATTGTAACTGATTAATACCAGCCTTATTTTATGAAATTCCCATTATACATTATTTTTATTCTGAGTTTTATCTGCCAAAATATATCCGCCCAAAATACATTGAAAGGAAAACTTCAAAACGACCAACAAAGCGCTTTAGATTTTGCTGAATTGCATTTATTGCAAAAAGAAAACCTGATTAAACAAACTTTTTCTGACGAAGAAGGAACTTTTATCATTTCGGACATTCCTTCGGGAGAGTATGTACTCAATATCCTTTATGTGGGGCAACATGTTCTGCAAAAGGAAATTCATATTGATAAAGACTTAGATTTAGGTACTCTTTTCTTGAATACGAATACTCAATTAGGAGAAATCGTAGTAAAAGCAGAAAAAAAACTAATTGAACGCAAGGTAGACCGGCTGGTTTTCAATACCGCTAACAGTATATCGGCGCAGGGAATGGACGCTATGGAAGCATTATCCAATACGCCTATGGTAAAAGTACAAAACGATAAAATTAGTATTGTTGGCAAAAGCAACGTCACCATAATGATAAACGACAAGATCCTCTACCTCAACGGAGATGCACTGACAAGCTACCTCAAAACGCTTCGTTCGGACGACATCGAAAAGATTGAAGTAATTACTGCTCCGCCAGCAAAATATGAAGCTTCAGGAAACAGCGGTTTGATTAATATTGTGCTCAAAAAAGATAAAACAAAAGGAATGTACGGAACAGCAGGGACTTCTTTTGCATACAACGATAAAACGTCTTACGGCATTAATGGAAATATAAATTATCAAACACAAAAATGGAATTTATCCTTAAAAGCAAACGGATATGACGGCAGATTTCAGTCTAACAATAATTTTGTATATATAGGAAACGAAAATGGACTAGATGCCAAAGCAATGAACGATGGCTTATATCGGTCGGGCAGTATAAACCTTACAACTAATTATCAATGGACAGACAGAGCTTTGGTTGGAGTAAGTTACGACTATACCCATGCCAAAAACGACATCAATACCTACGGAAAAACCGATTATTTCTCTGTTCCTTCCATGGCTGTGGATTCTGTCTTAACTTCGCTCAACCACGGAGATACTCAGAATAGCTATCACACCCTTAATCTATTTTACGATCAGGAATTTGATACTTTGGGCAATAAACTGGCAATGGGTGTCAATTATTTTACCAATCAATCTGACAAATTTTCGCAAGTACACGATTTCAGCACGCTGAGCCAACTCAAAAACGAAATGCATTATACTAACGAACTCAGCTATAATGTTTGGAGTGCAAATGCAGATCTCAATTATGATTTAAAGTGGATTACTGTGGAAACGGGAGCTAAATATACCCGATTTGACAACAAAGCAAAAGTATTTTATTATGATATTGTGAATCAGCAGAAAGTTTTTGATTCGGAAAAAAGCAATCGATTTAACTATTTTGAAAATAATTATGCAGGCTATATCAGTTTAAGTAAGCAGCTAAGCGACAAATGGCAGATAAAGGCCGGCATGCGGTTTGAACAAACAGAAGTAAAAGGACATTTACTGGATACAGGCGAAAAATTCAAAAAATCTTATCATCAATGGTTTCCTACCGCTTATATTTCATATGATCCAAATGAGACGCATTCTTTTAGCGCAAATTACTCCAAACGCATTAACAGACCTTATTCCAGCATATTAAACCCATTTCGGTTTTATTCAGATACTTACTCCTATAACAGTGGAAATCCGGAACTCAATCCTTCCTTTACCAATAGTTTTGAACTGAATTATGTATACAACAGCGTATTGTCTTTTACGTTTAACTATTATCACGTTTCCGACTCTTTCGATCAGATAAGCTCTTTCATTGACGGATATTATATTGACACATGGTATAATATGCTCAACAGTGATAACTACGGATTTGATATTTCATACAATGATAAGTTTGTATCTTGGTGGGAAACCAACACCGGAACAGACTTTTATTATTCAGTTCCTTATTATCCTGCCGATGCTACTCAAATTGGTCGAAAAGGCTCTACCCTGAGTTATTACTCGCAAAACACATTTAACCTGAATGAAAACAAAACCTTGAAACTTTTTTTAAACTGGTATCACATGCTTCCCAATAGAGAAGACAACACAAAATATGATGCCTACAAAACTTTGTCAACTGGCATGCGGTTGAACTTCCTCGACAATAACTTAAACGTAAACCTAACCTTATTTGATATTCTCAACACCGGAAAAAATGCGGGAACGATGTATTATACGGATAACACCCAAACCTTTAGCAACAGTTGGAATTCAAGAAGATTTTCAATAAGTGCTACCTTTAAATTTGGAAATAATACCCATAAAAAGAGTATAAAGGAAGCCAACTTTGAAGACAAAAGTCGAAGCAGTTAATCTTTTTAAGCTTTTAAGCTAAACGTAACTCTTTTTTCTTGCTCGTATTGAGCCGAAACCACTTTGTTTTTAAAGTCCCAAGAGGGTTGTTTCAATATACAATTATTCCTACCACACCAGCAATAGTAAGAATCAATATGGGATGAATTTTATACTTTATGGAAGCTATTAATGTAGCCCCAAACAATATTGGACTTAAATAATCTATAAAATTTTCTCCATTGGTAAGGGATAAAGCAGCCAGTGCAATCAAGGAGACACTCAAAGGCTTTATTCCAGACATGGCATAGCCAAAATATCTGCTATTTCTAAACTTGATAAAAAAATACGAAATAATCACAATCATAATAAACGACGGCAAACACAGAGCCAGCGTAGCTACTATTGCGCCAAGAACTCCCATCGATGGTGAATATCCTGAATAAATCATGGCATTATATCCGGCATAAGTGGCTGTATTAATGCCTATGGGGCCGGGGGTCATTTGTGAAACAGCGACTAAATCGGTAAACTCCTGCTTAGTCATCCAGTTATTTCTTTCGACTACTTCTTCCTGTATCAGAGACAACATCGCATATCCGCCACCAAATCCAAAAACACCTATTTTTGTAAAAACCCAAAATAATTTATAAAATATCACCCTCGTTTACTGTTTTTGCATTACACTTTGATAGATTATCCCTCCAATGCACCCTCCAATTACAATCCAAATAGGAGAAACCTGAAACCCCCACATAAGCATCAAGGCTATAAAAGGAAGAAGTAAGGTACGTACAGTCATCTTGTTGATTTTTATTGCTGAATAACAAGGTGCTGCAATTAAACCTACCACAACAGGACGCAACGCTTTAAATGCCTTATCTACATATAAATTATCCTGAAACCGACTGAAAAACATAGCTATTAAAATAATAATTACAAAAGGAGCAATAATTGTCCCTAAAGCCGAGACTATTGCCCCTTTCATTCCGCTTATTTTATAACCGACCAAAGCCGCTATATTAGTAGCAAAAACGCCGGGTAAAGATTCAGTTATTGCCAGTAATTCGTAGAACTCCTCATAGGTTAGCCATCCTCTTGAAACAATCTCGTTTTCAATGAGAGGAATAACAGCATAACCGCCTCCAATTGTAAAAAGACCTATTTTGGTAAACAGTAAAAATAATTTAAGCATATTTCCAGTATTTCTCTCCTTTCTCAGAGTATAATGGTTAAATTCAAAAATAATCAATTACAATAAAAGAGCCTAAAATATAGCATCCTAAAAACTTTTGTTATTCATTTATTTTTACTGTTCAATTCACTTTTTTTTCGTTATTTTGCGAGTTTTATATGCATTTTTGACTTAAAAAGCCTTTCTGAATTTAAAAATGATTACAAAAATACAAATCAAATTAAATAATGATATTTTGCCTGCTGTTATTCAAGTGCTTGAGCATACGAAAAACCAAAAAACAGATACGCTTCAACTTGCTGTATTAAACAGCATTAGAGCTGATTTACTCATTAAATTTGAAGAAAAAACTAAAAATATCCAAAAGCAGATTTCCATATTGGATCACAATAAAAAACACAATTTTGTTTTAAAATACCATGAAGCTTATGCATTGCACCAGTTTATAAGCCAAGCTTTATCAATTAAAAACCAACAAGATAATCCGCACTTTAAAAAGTTAGGAAGACTTGTTGCAGAACTTCACGGAAAAGTTTTTGTCTTTGCAAAAGAAAAAGAAAATGTTACGTTAGAACGTGAAGCAGAAGCTGCACAAGGACAAACCAGCCTGTTTTAATTACAGATTTCATGCCTACTGTTTTAAGCAGAAACTTCCTACTTCGTCATTTTTAACAGATTGCTTGTTCTAGTTCTCTTGTAAAATTGTTATTCTTATTGCGGTTGTCAAATTGTTTTGCTATTTCAAAACCTGAATTCACAAAGTACTGATATAGCTGTTTTAAATCGTATTCACCACTTTTCTGATAATAAGGCAAAGAAGCCGACAAATTCAGCTGTACTGTTCCTCCTTCTTTCATGATTGAAGCCATATATTTATAAAAGTTATAGCGATGAATATCTTCCGCTTCTATCTCCCAATCTGCTACTTTTTCAAAAAACTTCCATTTGTCAGGATGATCGGTTTGATGCATGTATGATAATAGTAATCCCATAGAATACCCTACAGAACTGTCGTATTGATTGTGAGCGTTGTACTCTTCAATAGCTTTTTCAAAAAAGTGGGCTGCTTTTTCCGGTTTTTTTTTCAATAAGTGATGAGACAAACTACAAAAGGTTTGAAACGGCATCGAATAGCAGGTTAGTTTCTTATTAATTAAATCTCCTGCTTTTATCAAAGCTTCATCCGTCATTCCCTGAAACATCAAAATTTCAACTTTGGTATCCAGTTCACATGCCGGACAATTCGTCATTTCGTCTACCAGTTCAGCATCTGCCAAATCTGCATATTTCTGAGCTTGTTTATAATCTCTAAGATGTAGTGCCAAACCGGTCATCACATTGTAATACGCTCGTTTGCTGTAACCGTTTTTTTCTAATCGGCGATTGAGATCTTCCCCTATTTCAAGTATTTGTTCCATCGAAACGGAAGCATTGCGATAGGCAGAACAAAACATCCATTTGTATTCCCACAAAAACTCAGACTCGTTAAAGTAATCTTCATTCGTATCACTTGCATTTAATATCCACGCAAAAGCAGGAAAACTTTCTTTACATTTAGACGTATTTCGCTCTTGCTGAATAAGATTCAGCCTCAGGTCAAATCCCCAATCTATATCGTTGTGCTGGTCAGCTATATGGATTGCCTCTTTCAAAATTACTATTTTATCATGAAAGCTTTTTAACTCATCCAGTTTTAAAAGTCTTTTTTGTATTTCTAAATTATAATTCATTTTTATTTTATTGAATTAGTGTTTTTATATTTTGGGTAAAAAACTTGACATACCCAAAACAACGAACTGATACAACGCATGATTAAATGTATCCATTTCTTTTTTATTAATCGTATATCCTCCGAGCATTAAAGCCTGTACGTATAAAACATTAACCAGAGCTTCAAACAGTTCTTCATCGTCTATATTTAACAACTTCTCAACCAAATCATTTTGTTGATTAAAGCACAGTACAGGCATATTGTCTTCCTGCTGTTTAAAGTGTTGCAACGTTGCGGCAAATGGATTGTTTGTTTGTGATAAGCTCTTTATATTTTTGCTGGCAAGTGCTTTTTCATCAGCAATATAAATAGCTGTGGTATCTATTGGATCAAATCTTTTTACTTCTGCTTTACAATAATTCTTTTTCAGTACTTTGTCAGCTTTAAAAATAAATTTTTCAATCGTTTGATTTGTATCTTCAGCTTCTTCAAACTCTTCCAGAATATCGTTTGGATAAATTTTTTCGATAAACAGCACACTGTTATTCTGTTTTATTTTTTCAATCAATTCGGTCTCATAACTATAGGCGGCATTGATAACCAGTTTTTTTTGAGAACCGGCAATCCGTCTTATTTGTCTGAAATCATCTAAAGAAGGGGTATAATAAATCTGGTTAAAATTTTCTTTAATCTCACCAAAAGACAACGTGCCTCTATTCGTTTCGAAAGGCAGGTAGTCTTCAAACAAATTTATAATCTCGGCATCAGAAGCTGCCAGTGATTTAATGAACATATGATGGATCGAAATTATCTTTTCGAGCAAATGCAGATTTGTCATCGACAGCAGTTTTAAATAATCTTTAAAACACTGCGTCAATTCTTTTTTAGTTTCCTGTAAAACAGCATTATTCATCAGAGCTTCTCTCGATGCTGTTGGTTGCAAAGCATTGGAATTAATAACGCAGCGAACGAATGAAGTCCATTCCGGCAACAGATTTTTTGCCTGATCGGATAAGTACATTCGTTTTAAAAATATTTTGTGTTCTTTGCTTGCCGTTGAGTTCACTTTGTTTGGAATAATATAGGCTACTCCCTGTAGCTCTCCTGTTTGTGAATGCAACTGAAAAGCGTCGAGAAAGTGAGTTTTAAACAATTCTTTCCCATAAGCCAATAATTCTTCTTTTGTTGATTCGGAATTCAGCCATACCGGATTCCCGTCCAGGATTTGCTCTGTTTTTCCGCCTTCTATCAGATTCACTTCTATTGGCAAAGCACTTCCGTAAAACAATATATTTTCTTTAATTGCTGATTTTTTAAACAGCGAACGCCATTCTTTTTTTGCCTGTAAAATTACCCTAGTTCCTATCTCGGGTAATTGATCGATTACCTCTACATTATACGTTCCGTCAGCATGTCCGATCCACTTTACAGAAGAACTCTGTACCAAAGCACGCGACTCAACAACAATTGTTTCACTAACTACCAAACAAGACAGTAATCCGATACCAAATCTTCCGATAAGGTCTTTATCTGCCAGATCTCCTCTTTTAGAGCTCTGTCCTATTACGGATAAAAACTGATGAACATCCTCGGTAGTCAATCCAATGCCATTGTCTTGAAAAATCAACGTATCTCCTTCAAAAATAATATTAATACGCCCCTTGTGATGTTCGTCTATTCCTTTGCGCACAGTAACTGCATCCATTCCGTTTTGTAGCAGCTCCCGAATAAAAACTGTTGGCGAACTATAAATATGTTCTGACAACAGTTCAATCATTCCTTTCATATTGACCTGAAACTGATAAGGTCTATTGTTTTCCATTATCTCCTTCTTTTTCTGGATCCTCCAACTATTTTTTGAGCGTTCTCATTGCCGTTTTCCGCTGCTGTCTGATACCACTGCATCGCAAGCTCATCATTCTGCTCAACCCCTTCTCCTTTTAAATAGCAATTGCCCAGTTCATATTGTGCGTCTGCATATCCAGCTTCGGCAGATTGTTTTAAATATTGTGCTCCTTGTTGCGGATCGGGCTCTGTTCCTTCTCCTTTTATCAGCATTTTACCCACATAGCCTGCGGCATCCATATTTCCCGCATCAGCGGCTTCTCTTAAATGAAAAAAAGCTTCTATTGTATCTTCTGGTGTTCCGTTGCCGTACAGATAACACAGTCCTAATCTAAAAGAGGCGGCTCCGTATCCTCTGCTTGCTGCTTCTTTGTAATAATTAAAGGCTTTGTTTTCGTCTTTTTCTACTCCCAAACCAAACTGATAGCAAATTCCTATTCCTTCAGAAAGATAGTTTCTTTCTTCTGCCATCTGATAATACGGCAAAGCTTTTTCGTATTCTTTTTCTTGTCCGTATCCGTATAAATAATAATCGCCTAAAGCAAGCATTGCCAAAGGAGAACCATTATGGCTTGCCTGTTCAAACCATTCTTTGCCTACTTCTATATCGCTGTTTTCTAACATACCGTAGGTATAATAGCATCCTATTTTATATTGTGCATATCCAATTCCTGCTTCAGCAGCAGCACTCATGTATTCAAGAGCTTTATCAGCATCAAATTCTTGTCCGCAACTACCTTCTTCGTAAGCCAGTGCAATATCTACATTAGCATCTGCAAAACCATACTCTAATGCTTTTTTAAACAATATAAAAGCTTCTTCTTCCTCCAGTTTTCCACCTATCCCATACCGATAACAGCGAGCCAAATGGTAGAATCCTTCTCCTATTTCTGCATCAGCGGCAATTTGAAAGTATTCTCTGCTCTTTTCCGGCTCTTTAGCTCCAAACACGCCATCTTCATACATAAATCCAAGACGAATAGCGGCAAAGGAATAGTTATTTTGCAGAGCGCTTTCATAAAGCTCTCTGGCTTCTTCTATATTTTTATCAATGCCATACCCACTTTCTTTCAGCATTGCCAATTCTACCTTGCAATAATTAGAATCGTACAGCTCTATGGCTTTTTGATAGTAATCTGCAGCCTTTTTCGGATTGGGTTCTTTAGCATAGCCAAAACGGTTATAGCGTCCTGCCTGCTCTAAACCGTTTATATTATTCCGCTCTGCAGAAATTTCAAATAATTCATGAGCTTTTAAATAATCGGCTTCCGCTTCAAATTCTGCATTCTGATATCCTACACCTAAGCGGTAAGGAGCATAATCATTGCCAAGATTCATTGCCTGCTCTAATAGTGACTTTCCTTCTTCTACATTTCTTTCTACTTCCTCAAAATCCAGTAAAGCGTAGCCTTTTTCTGACATCGCCCGATGATAATTTTCGGCAATGGCTCTATCCAAATAATTCATGCCGAGTGCTATATTTTTAAAATCCTTGTGATACAGGTAAAGTAATGCCAGTTCCAGCAGAGCTTCTGCAGAATTATACTGCGCCGCTTTTTCAAAATTAGCTATAGCTTTTTGAAAATCAGGCTCTGAATTATCACGAGGATATAAATAAAAATAACCTATCAAAAACTTGGAATATGCAATTCCTCTTTCAAATCCTTCTTGCAGATACTCTCTTCCTTGTTCTGTTGAAAATCCAAAGTTGTCAAACCTTCCGTTACAAATCATCATCCCCAGCAAATAACTGCAATATCCGCTTTTGTGCATAATACCTTCATTCAAAACTTCCAGTGCTTTTGCGTCCTGACCTTCTCGGAGATAATAATCTGCTAAAACATATAATCCTCTTTTTTGGTTATGAATCAGATTATCGTATTTTTCTAATACACTCCACCCTTCTTCTGCGGAAGTGCTTTCGCCAAATTCTATATTTAATAAAAAGATCTCTGCTCTGTAATTTTCGGAAACAGAAGCTTCTTTCAGTAATCGGATACCTTCTTCTTTACTGTGATTAAATCCCAGATTACCGTAATAAGTATTGTAACCAACAAAGGCTTTTGCTATCGGGTTTCCTGCTTCAAATCCTTTATTTAGATATTCTGTAGCCTTGGTTTCGTCTTTAAATCCATAACGGGCATTCATATACAGTTCATGCATATAAACATAGGCAGAAGTATAGCCTAAACTGATAAAAAGCCTATTGAGCTCTACTACGTCATCAAACCATTGCAGATAATCTTCTTCGTTTAAATAAACACTGCTGAATTCACGGTTGGAGTCTTCGTTTAACTGAGTATACAATTGTTGAAAAGCCTCATTATACTCGCCTATCTGTACCGCCAACATACACAAGGCATGTGCTTTATACCAGTTTACAGCTTCTGAATAATCATTTTTTTCAATAAAATCCAAAGCGTGATTGGTTAGCAAAACTGTATCGTTTGCCGCCTGACTCATATATCCAAGGTATTCTTCATTAAATTTTCCCATAACATTTTTTAGCATCATTTTTAAAGGGCAACGATTCCCTTCAGAGACAAATTTAGAAAATACATTTCTAAATGTATTTCTTTCCTTTTTAAATATAACTAAAATTTCACGTTCTTCTATCTTTTTCTGTTAACATATTTGAAAAATAAAACTAAAATCAACAATACACTATGAGGAATTTTAAAAAAACTCATTATACAAGTCTACTTTCAAAGTTTTATGACAATTTATATAACAGAAAAACTCTTATTCTATACCTTTTGGAGGTAGCTTTTATTAACGCGGGATGAAGCAATATAAGCTGCTATAAAGCCTAGTATAAAGATAGACACCAATACTAAAATAACATTCATGAAATTAAATTCAATCGGGTAAGGAAAACCCTCTCTTATCATAATGAAAACAAAGTGCTGCTGAAGCAAAACTACAATTACGCCCAGCATCACGCCCAGCAATCCACCCAAAGCACTTATAATCATCCCCTGATATAAAAATATTTTTCTCAACCTTTGCAGATTAACTCCTAAATGGCTCAAGGTTTTTATATTAGCTTGTTTTTCCAGAATAATCATAATTAATGCACCGATAAGAGTAAATAAAGCAATAATTACAACTAACAGGAGAATGAGATAGGTAACGGCATTTTCAGTATTAAGCATACGGTAGAGTCCGTCGTTGAGTTGAATTCTATTTTTAACTATAAAAGATTCGCCGAGTACTTCTTTTATTTTTGCTATCGCCGCTTTTTCTGATACGCCGTTAGCGAGCTTTAGTTCGAGATTTGTTATTTCATTCTCGGACAAACTCAGCAGTTCCCGAGCAAGTTCTAACGTTGTAAAGACATATTTATCATCTAAATCCTCATTCCCTAAAATATAAATACCAACCGGTGTAAGGTGTTTTCGGATAAAGGCATCTTCCGGATTATTTATAACGCCTTTACCGGGCTTCATTGCCACTACTTCAAAGGCATTGTCCACATCAAACAAGCCCATCGAAAATAAATAAGAAATTCCCAGCCCTACAACAGCATCATTAGACTCCGGCTCTACCCACCTGCCATACTCCACCTTATCTTCAAATGCACTTACCTCATTATATCGTTCGTCAACCCCTTTCACAAACGCTACAGTCTGTTTTTCGTGAAATGTAAACAATAAACGATCTTCTACTACTTTTGCTATACCTTCAAATAATCCGGAGGTTTGCAATGCTCTGATCTGCTCCTGGCTGATTTCAAAACTTTTCCCCTTTTCGCTAAAAACTTTAAGTTCCGGATCTAATTCATTGGTAAAAGAAAGACTAAATGTCCGGAGACCGCTAAATACAGACAAGACGACAAACATTGCCATAGCACTTACAACAATTCCAACCGAAGCGATTGCTGTAATAATATTGATTGCCTTACTCTTACTTTTACTAAAGGCATATCGCCAGGCGATGTAAAATGAAAACCTCAACGTTTACTTTTTCTTTCTCTTATACAATAGTTCAGGATTGGAAATTGGATTTTCATCTCCTTTTAAGGCTCTGTCAATCTGTTCAATATATTCCAGACTGTCGTCATTGTAAAAAATCAAATCCGGCACCTTTCTCAACTGATGTTTTACGCGTTGTGCCAAATCGTGTTTAATAAGTGGTGAATTAGACTGAATGGCTTTTAGTAATTCCGCACCTTTCTCGGTCGGAAAAATACTTAAAAAAACCTTTGCCACGGATAAATCCGTAGTTATACTTACTTTAGAAACAGAAATAATTAAATTGGTTATTCCGTTTTTACGCACCTCTCCCTGCAAAATATCTACCAAATCATTTTGCAATAGTGCCGCCATCTTCTTTTGTCTGTTCGTTTCCATTGTACAAAAATACAATTTTTTGGATAGCAAAGTTTTTTATCTTTGTTGAAGATAACCTCTCAATCATATTTTTGAAAATGCGTAAAATAGAACACATAGGAATTGCCGTAAAAAATCTTGAAGAGTCAAACCTCCTTTTTGAAAAATTATTAGGTGTTCCGCCGTATAAAGAAGAAGCCGTAGAAAGCGAAGGCGTAAATACTTCTTTTTTTATGAATGGACCGAACAAAATTGAACTTTTAGAGGCTTCTGATTCCAACAGTCCTATCGCTAAATTTATAGCTAAAAAAGGCGAAGGTATTCATCACATTGCTTTTGATGTAGAGAATATTGTTGCAGAAATAGCGCGATTAAAAAATGAAGGCTTTACGGTTTTAAACGAAACACCTAAAAAAGGGGCTGATAATAAATTAGTTGCTTTTTTACATCCTAAGGGAACGAATGGGATACTGGTAGAATTGTGCCAAGAAATCAAATAATTTATAAAAAAATTGAGTTAGTACTTGCAAAAACTAAAAAAACGCTGTAATATTGCACTCGTCTAAAAACAACTAGACAACGGTCCAATAGCTCAGTTGGTTAGAGCACCTGACTCATAATCAGGTGGTCCCTGGTTCGAGCCCAGGTTGGACCACAATCAAAAAGCTTCACAAAAATGTGAAGCTTTTTGATTTATGTAAAGTATTATAAAACAAGATATTTGCTTACTTTAAAGGTATTTAATAGGATAAACAAATTAATTCTTCACACAAAATATTGCTTTCGAGGTGTCCTTTTCGGTGACCCATATCCAAAATTGAGGTGTCCCATTGTTACGCATTGTTTAACCTAATAGATTAAATTATGCAAACTAAGAAATTAAGTGTAACCCGTGGTGCATTTAGGTAATATTAATTTTTAAGTTGTTTATATTTCTATTAGCACTTCCGTTTATTGTTTGAATAATAGTAAGAGTTACTATT
>NZ_SOAG01000009.1 GCF_004364575.1 Myroides indicus
AACGGTATAAGTAAATGTTGGATCAGCTTCGCCATATATTTTACCTTGGTTGTCATCGGCAATAACAGTCAGCGTAACTTTGGTAATTTCAAAATCTGCTCCTGTAAAGTCAATCTCGTAGTTGTCTCCTGCGCTTAAATCGCCTTGAGTGATCGGATAAGTACCGACGTCTTCTCCTACAGTTCTGCTTAGATAACCGGTTATAATGGTTTCATCATCCAAGCCTTGGAAACCGCTAACGGTATAAGTCAGCACCGGATCGGTTTCGCCGTACCCTTTGCTTTGGTTAGCGTCTGCCGTTACCGTAAGCGTGGCTTTGGTAATTTCAAAATCCGCACTTGCAAAGTCAATCTCGTAATTCGCTCCTGCGCTTAAATCACCTTGAGTGATTGGGTAGGTTCCCGCGTCTTCGCCTGCTGTTCTGTCCAAAGCTCCGGTTAAGATGCTCTCATCATCCGAGCCTTGGAATCCGGTAACGGTATAAGTAAATGTTGGATCAGCTTCGCCATATATTTTACCTTGGTTGTCATCGGCAATAACAGTCAGCGTAGCTTTGGTAATTTCAAAATTGGCTCCTGTAAAGTCAATCACGTAATTTGCTCCTGCGCTTAAATCGCCTGGGGTAATTGGATAGGTGCCGACGTTTTCTCCGGCGGTTCTGCTCAATGCACCGATTAAAAGAGTCTGGTCATCCGAGCCTTGGAATCCGGTAACGGTATAAGTAAATGTTGGATCAGCTTCGCCATATATTTTACCTTGGTTGTCATCGGCAATAACAGTCAGCGTGGCTTTGGTAATTTCAAAATCCGCACTTGTAAAGTCAATCTCGTAATTCGCTCCTGCGCTTAAATCACCTTGAGTGATTGGGTAGGTTCCCGCGTCTTCGCCTGCTGTTCTGTCCAAAGACCCCGTCAGGATGGTTGGGTCATCCGCGCCTTGATAGCCCGAAACGGTATAAGTAAATGTTGGATCAGCTTCGCCATATATTTTACCTTGGTTGTCATCGGCAATAACAGTCAGCGTAGCTTTGGTAATTTCAAAATTGGCTCCTGTAAAATCAATCTCGTAGTTGTCTCCTGCGCTTAAATCGCCTTGGGTGATCGGATAAGTACCGACGTCTTCTCCGGTGGTTCTGCTCAACGCTCCGCTTAGGATGCTGTTGTCATCTAAACGTTGGTAACCCGAAACGGTATATATCAGCACTGGATCCGTTTCGCCGTACCCTTTGCTTTGTCCGCTGTCGGCAATTACGGTCAGCGTAGCTTTGGTAATTTCAAAATCTGCTCCTGTAAAGTCAATCTCGTAGTTGTCTCCTGCGCTTAAATCGCCTTGAGTGATCGGATAAGTACCGACGTCTTCTCCTACAGTTCTGCTTAGATAACCGGTTATAATGGTTTCATCATCCAAGCCTTGGAAACCGCTAACGGTATAGGTCAATACGGGATCAGCTTCGCCGTACACTTTGCTTTGGTTTGCGTGGGCAGTAACAATGAGTTTCGCTTTGGTAATTTCAAAATCTGCTCCTGTAAAGTCAATCTCGTAGTTGTCTCCTGCGCTTAAATCGCCTTGAGTGATCGGATAAGTACCGACGTCTTCTCCTACAGTTCTGCTTAGAGAACCGGTTATAATGGTTTCATCATCCAAGCCTTGGAAACCGCTAACGGTATAGGTCAATACGGGATCAGCTTCGCCGTAAACTTTACCTTGGTTGTCATCGGCAATAACAGTCAGCGTGGCTTTGGTAATTTCAAAATCCGCACTTGTAAAGTCAATCTCGTAGTTGTCTCCTGCGCTTAAATCGCCCTGCCCAATAGCGTAGGTGCCGACGTCTTCACCGGTTGCCCTGTCCAAAGCACCCGTCAGGATGGTTGGGTCATCTGTGCCTTGGAATCCGCTAACGCTATAAGTTAGTACCGGATCGGTTTCGCCGTATACTTTGCTTTGTCCGCTGTTGGCGGTTATGGTCAATGTGGCTTGGTTAATAACTACTTCTATTTTTGTGCGTTCGCTTTCGCAACCGTTGGCTGTAACTTGGCTTACCCAATAGGTTTGAGTGCCCACTGCATCCGTTGTTGGTGTTGGCGCGGTGTTGCTACCCGTTCCGCCGGTTTCGGTTGTGTACCACAACAAGCTATGATTAGCCGGCGTAGTTGCTGTTAATGCAACGGCTGTTTCTCCATAAGTATATTGAATTGCAGCGTTAACAGTCGGAGCTGTTGGAGCTTCATTTACAGTAGCTACTACTTCAGTACGAGGACTTGTACATCCTACTTCATATCCAATATTATAAAAATAATAATAGGTAGAACTTGCACCCAAAAGATATCCTCCTGTAAGTGTTATTGCATTATCATCACTTACATAAGGAAAAGTAGCTGAATATTCTCTAATTAAAGATACTCCTGAATAAGCTTTAATTAACATGCGGTAACCTGTACCTGGCTGTACATCATAATTCATAGGAACTTGAGTCGGTGTTGTTATACCATTTGCCTGAATATTTATATTCCCTGTAGAATATAATTCGGTTCCAGCACTATTAGTAATTTTTACATTTATCGTTCCACTACTTGTAGCATAAATATTTGCACTTGTAATTCTTATTGGCTCTGTAACAGAGAATACAATACCCGTATCCGTACTTTCATACGTAGAATTATCAGTTGGGGCAACTTTTCCTACATTTTTAATTACTGCATCTGCGGTTGAACTTACCCAATATGATGTCGTTTGTGAAATTTCTGGTGTAACAAATGTATTTCCTGTACCTAATACAGTTGTGCTTGTTGCTGATTCATACCATCTTACCAAGCCTCTTTCATAAGTCGCTTGAAGTGTTGCAGTACCAACTCTACAAATTGATCCTCCAGTAGAAGAAACTAAAGCAGGTGGTTTACAAATAATTTGAACCGCATAATCTTCCGTCTCTGCATAGATAGAGGTGATGGTGCACGGATCTAGATCAGCTCCGGATTTATTGTGATGATATTGTACTCTAAGTCGATATATACCAGGTTGTATTGTTGCAGGAACAGTAAAACTAGGAAAATTGACCGTGGTACTCGATGAAATGGTATTGCCAATTATACTCACTTTTTCATTGGCTTCAAAAATGAGATTATTATTATAGTCAATCCAAATAGCAGCTCCGTGAGTTCCAGTTCCGGATCCACTAGTCAACGAAGCCACGTAAGCCTCCCCTATTTCTAATATCGCTGGCTCAACTGTTCCGGAATAATCCTTATATCCAGCTGTTCCTTCAGAGGCTGTTGAGTTGTTGTTTAAATTGGAAAGTTTAAAGTTTCTAATCTCATCCGAATTATTAGTAGCTCCTGTAGGTATACAATAACCTGTTCTAAATTGAAAAGGACCTGCCCAGGCACTTACTCCATCTACAGCACCACAATCACGGCGTACATAATAGTCGTAATTCATATCTGCAGTTAAACCAGAAAGTGTTCCTCCATTGGCAAAACCAGTGACTAAGGTTCCAGCTGTAGCAACACTAAAACCTCTTTCCCCCCATTTAATATCAAACGTATTTCCTGCGCTTGTCCAAGTTAAATCTACACTTGTTGCAGTCAAATTCTCAATACCTAAGTTCTCTGGTTTAAAACAAGTTGGTGTAATTTCGCCGGATAAAGCAAAAATATGCAAAAATCCACTAGTTGAACTGGTTTTAGTAAGGGCAACTTGTTGGATAATCTTATTTTGATTGGTTGAACTAATATCAATGGCTACTTGAAATAGTTTTGGATTAGTCGTATTGTTATCTGGGTTTTGAGTTCCAGTACGAGGCACTCTTCCAATTCCTCGAATCGTAATTGCTGGTGTACCTTGGTCGTACCAATCCGGAACAGACTGAGAAGTAAATGTTTGCGTTGTTGCATCTGTAAAAGTAATAGTCCCAGTAAATGTTGACGTTGAACTCCCAGAAGTAGCTAATAAATATAATTTAATTAACTTATTTGTTGTTTGAACCGCTAAGGTACCTGTGCCATTATTTGCATTAATCTTTAAACTGTTATTTTGATTATATGGCGCTAGTTGAAAGGTCAATCCTGGTGTACCTGTTGCAATAGAAGTAATTAACCCGTTCGCAGGAAGTCCTACTGTTGCATTGGGGTAATTAGTACTCATAAAAGCATTATTTGCACCAGAGCTTGTTGCATCAACGGCCGAGGTGGTATAGGTAGATGCAGGGCTATCCTCTGCAATAACATCTTCATTAAAACCGGAAGTAATAGTTAAAGGAGTATAGTCTTGAGCTTGCATTTGAACTCCCAGAAATATAAATGTAAGTAATAAGTAAAGTTTTTTCATTTATTTGTCTTAATAATTGTAGTAGTTTTATTTTTATTTAAATCACGGTATGCAATTGCAAGGCTTGGTAATAATTTAGGAGTTCCAATTAATTAATTAATTAATGCTTCTTTTTTAGCTCTACTTCAACCTTGTATTTGTTTTTCTCGTTTAAAAGCTTGTGTCATGTTTTTATCTTTTCATTTTAGTATCAAAAATAAATGAAGAAATGAATAAATGGCGCATTTAGGGGGTGGACAAAGGGGTGGACAAAAGAATAGTGTTTTTGTAATTTATTGATTTTTATATGTTTATAGGTGTTTTAAAAAATAACGGCAATTGGCTATCTTAGCCAAAAAATAATATTATCAGAACACCTTTCTACATACTGGTTTGTTTTTCGGGACTGTTTTTAAAGAGCTTTGCACAAAATAGCAGGTCTGCTGTTTTGGAAAAAGAAATTATTTGCATGGAACTTGTTTCCGATAAAGATAGTTTAATGCAGATGACCGAACAGCAGCTAAAGCAAGCTTCTAAAAAAGAAGAGAAGGAACTAGCTATTATTCAGAAGGTTTTATTGGCTGGGTTGTATTCTCGTGAATTGGATCGGTTTAATGATAAAAGTACATCTCTTTATGAAACAGCAGTAAATAGGGTTACAGATATTGAAAATAAGGCTTTACAGATTTGGGCGTTTACCAAGGCAGGTTTTTATTTTTATTCATACAATCAATACGGAGAAGCATTGCCTTATTTTTTTAAGTCATCGCAGGCATTGGAGTTTATTTCGGACAACGAACTGATACAGGGATCAGAAGTTTTAAAGCTAAACGCATACTTTTTTAGTACTATTGCCGAATATGACAAAAGTATAGCGTATCTCCACCGGGCTTTAAAATTAACGTCTACTGAATCAAAAAGTTATGGCGATTTGCTCAATGCTTTGGGCAATTGTTATTTGAGTAAGAGAGATACTGTTGCAGCGGAGACTTATTTTGAACAAACCAAACAGAGTGCTGAAAAAAATAAGGATGTCATACGTTATGCCAAAGCTTTAGGGGATTTGGCAAGGGTTGAAATATCTCGGAAAAACTGGCAAAAAGCAGAAGAATTGCTTTGGAAGGACATTGCTTTATCGGTTAATAACGGTGATAACCGCAATACCATGTTTGCTCAATTGCAATTGGGTAAACTCTATTGGGAAAAAGGAGATATTGAGCAAGCTTATACTACCTTAACCACAGCCAAGCAATATGCAGCCAGTAAAACATATTTAAAAGGGTTTGAAAAAGAGAGTGTAGAATTGCTTTTGCAAATTGTTGTTCAACAGAAGGATACTACAGAGGAATTATTGCTCAGAAGGGAACTGGACTCGCTAAATGTGTTAACTGAAACAGAGAATAGAGAAGCTATCGATAAGATTGTTCTTAAATTTCAGAAGGAGATGGTACAGTGGGAGTTAGAAGCAGAGCAGGCAAAGCTTGAAAAAGCTTCTTTACTGCGTTGGACTTGGACGATGGTCAGTATTTTGTTGTTGGTTGTAGTCGTGTTGATTTATATTTCATACAGGCGCCGTCTGAGATTGCGAATGACGGAGTTTGACAAAAAAATACTCTCGTTTCAGTATGAGAAAATACAGTCAGAGCAAAAACTAAGGACAGCTAATAATTCTTTAGCCTCTTTTTATACCTTTTTGGAAGAAAAAAATCAACAAATCAGTCTTTTAGAAAAAGAAATACAAAAAATAAATGGAAAAAAGCAAACGATAACACTCAAAGAATTGTTGTTGTCCCACTTGATGACTGATGAAAATTGGGAGCTTTTTAAGCAAGCTTTTATTGAAGAAGAACCGGAATACTACAAAAAATTGCGGAGTAATTTTCCGGAACTGACGGAGTCTAATCTGAGAATTATATTATTGCAAAAAACGGGACTGAGTAATTCAGAAACTTCCCATATTTTGGGTGTAACTACAGAGGCTGTTAAAAAAGCGAAGCAGCGTTTGCGAAAAAAATATGGTGTTAAACAAGATATACTTGGTTTTGAGCAATTTTTGAATTAAAACTAATTGGTTTTGAACGGCGGTTTGCATTTTTGGCTTCGCAACGTTCTAATTGTAATAAAAGATAGTATTTTTGCTTAAATATAGGATGACTATGGCAAACACAAATGATTTTATTTTTGATAAAAAGATAGAGCTGGCTTCTGCTCTACAGGGTAGTTTCTCGTGGGAATCTCCAAGTAATATTGCATTGGTAAAATATTGGGGTAAAAAGGAAAATCAAATTCCTGCGAATGCTTCCATAAGCTTTACGCTTAGCGATTGTAAAACAATTACGACTTTGACCTATAAGGCTAAGTCCGATAGCGGAATTTTATTTGATTTGTTATTTGAAGGGGAGGTTAAAGAGGAATTTAAGCCTAAAATTCAGAAGTTTTTTGAGCGAATAATGCCATATTGCCCCTATATTAATTATTTTCACTTTACTATTGACACCCGCAATACTTTTCCACACAGTTCAGGCATTGCTTCTTCCGCATCAGGTATGGCAGCATTGGCGGTTAATATCATGTCTTTAGAAAAACTGTTTGTGCCGGAAATGACAGAAAAATACTTTGATCAAAAAGCTTCTTTTTTGGCGCGTTTGGGGTCGGGGAGCGCTTGCAGAAGTATCTCGGGAAGCGTAGTTGTTTGGGGAAGTCATCCGGAGATAGAAGGGAGTTCGGACTTGTACGGCGTTTCTTTTCCCTGTGAAGTTCACGAAAAGTTTAAAAATTACAAGGATGTCATCCTTTTGGTAGACAAAGGCGAAAAAAAGGTTTCCAGTACGGCGGGACACGATTTGATGCACAATCATCCTTTTGCTAAGGAGCGTTTTGTACAGGCAGAGAAGAACTTGTCGGCTATGGCTGCCATTCTGAAAGAAGGTGATTTGGAAGGTTTTATTCAATTGGTAGAGAGCGAGGCACTGACTTTGCACGCTATGATGATGACTTCGATTCCTTATTTTATTCTGATGAAGCCGAATACTTTGAAGATTATTGAAAAAATATGGGGTTTTAGAGAGCAGACTAAAATTCCGGTTTGTTTTACATTGGATGCAGGTGCGAATGTTCATGTGCTGTTTCCGGAAGAAGAAGTGGATTTTGTAATGACTTTTATCAGACAGGAATTAGCTGTTTTTTGTGATAATGAGCAATATATTGAAGATAAATTAGGATTTGGTTCTGAACGAATCAAATAATTTTTGTATTTTTATATTGTGGTATAAAGATTGATGCTATTCCACAATTAAATTTTTTGAATATGAAAAAGATATTAACCTTATTTTGGATAGCATTTGGTGTCTTGATGGCATATCAGGAAGCAAATGCGCAAACGCAGGCAGAGGATCAAAATCCAAACTTTCGCGTAAGTATGAATAAATATCTTGCAGCAGCAGATTCATTGTCAGTAACCATGAACACTACCGTACAGGATACCTACAAAGCGTATGATTGGTACGAGGCAAGAGAAGAGCGACGAGCTTTAAGAAGACAGTACCGTCATGAGGAGAGAATGGCGCGTATCAAATACGGACGCGATTATTATCCGAATTACTATGGCAGTTATTACGGATATAATAGCGGATGGAACTGGAACTGGATGCCCCGCGTAGGATACAGAACCGGAAACTGGTGGTTTTCTATTTAATACTAAACTTAAAAATATAACATAATAATATGCAGATGAAACGTATCGCATTAGCCGCAGTCTTACTTGCTTCAGGATTATTTATAGGTTCTTGCAGCCGTCAGGTAACCCGAGTAAGTACAGAAGAAACCATTGATATCAGTGGAAGATGGAATAATACAGATTCCAGAGAAGTAGCCAATCAAATGACAGATCAAGTATTGAGCGGATCCTGGATAGGTGATTTTCAGGAGGATAACGCGGGTAAAAAGCCGGTTGTTATTGTTGGAATGGTGATGAATAAAAGCCACGAACACATTGATGCGGAAACATTTGTAAAAGATGTTGAACAGTCGTTTATCAAATCTCAAAGAGTGCGTTTGGTACAGGGAGGGAAGAAACGGGAAGAACTTAGAGCTGAAAAAGCAGACCAGCAAACAAACGCTTCAGTTTCTACAATGAAAAAGTTCGGGTTGGAAAACGGAGCTGATTTTATTCTTCAAGGATCAATAAACTCTATTGTAGATTCGCATAAAAAGCAAAAAGTAGTTTACTATCAGGTGAATTTAGAATTGACTAACATTCAGACGAATGAAGTAGTTTGGATTGGAGACAAAAAAATTGCTAAATACGTTAAAAACTAACTTTAAAAATACATAAATGGTTTTACAAAGAACCATCAATCTTTTTCTGAAAACATCAGTGTGTTTTACATTGATGTTTTTCGTGTTTGGCTGTGCGTCATATCACGACAGAATTACGGATTATTATCAAAAAATAGGGGCACATAATTTTGAAGAGGCAGAAAAAGAGCTGGACAAGAATGCCTTGTTAAAAAAGCCGCGGAATCAGCTTTTGTATTATATGGAAAAAGGGCGAGTGGCTCATTTGCGTGGAGAATACGAAGAAAGCAATCGCTATTTAAATCGGGCGGATTTACTGATAGAAGACGGGCTTAAAAACGTTGGCGATGTAGCGGTGGGGCTGTTTTTAAATTCGATGTCTCAAAATTACAAAGGGGAGGAATTCGAGATTTTTATGCTTCACTATTACAAGGCGCTCAACTATATGTATCTGGGGCAAACGGATGAGGCTATTGTGGAAGCCAGACGAATTACGTTGCAAAATTACGCTCAGGGCGACAAGTATAACGACAAGTCAAACCGGTATTCAAAAGATGCTTTTTCACTGACTTTACAAGGGTTGATTTATGAATACGACGGCAATTATAACGATGCTTTTATAGCGTATAGAAACGCTGTTGAGGTGTACCAGCAATCTGCTGACGGAATGTATTACGGCGTATCTATGCCTGAGAACCTGAAATATGACGCTATGCGAATGGCTTATAAATTGGGATTTACAAGTGAACTGAATAAATTAGAAAGAGATTTTGATCTGGTATTTCAGGATTATACACCGACAGAAGGAGGGGAGCTGGTGATTTTTTGGGAAAACGGAAAAGCGCCGATTAAAGAGCAAGAAAATATTGTGTTTTCTTTGGTGAAAGGAGAAGAAGGAGGCGTGTTTTTTACTAATGCCTTGGGAGTAATGATTCCTATTGATTTTGGTATTGCCGGACAAACGTCTTTAAATGATATTCACAGTGTAAATATTGCTTATCCAAAATACATAGTTCAAAAACTGCCGTTTACTTATGCCACGGCAAAGGTAAATGAATCGGATTCTTTTAAATTTGAATTGGTAGAGGATATCGATGCTTTGGCAGTGTTGACTTTAAAAGAGCGTGCAGGGAAAGAGCTGGGGCAGATTTTAACTCGTTTGGCTGTTAAAAAGTCGGCAGAGTATGCTTTAAAAGCAGCTTCCCGATCAAGCGGCAAAAATGGAAATGACAATGCGGTTTTGGAAGGCTTGGGTTTAGGAGTACAATTA
Organism: Myroides indicus; assembly: GCF_004364575.1. Classification (GTDB taxonomy): domain Bacteria; phylum Bacteroidota; class Bacteroidia; order Flavobacteriales; family Flavobacteriaceae; genus Flavobacterium; species Flavobacterium indicum_A. The sequence continues at coordinate 9,869 of NZ_SOAG01000009.1, forward strand.
TTTAACATGCTTTCTGAAAAAGCAGATACCAGAAACTGGCAAACACTGCCGTCACAGATTAGTTATGTGAGGGTTCCATTGCAAAAAGGAACAAATGAGATTACGTTTTCTCTTGAAAAACCTGAAGGACAGCGTGTTGATCAAAAAATTACGGTAGAAGGCAAGGGGAAAATGCAGTTTTATAATTTTGCTACAATGTAAAGTCTAAAGTAAATTATGTCTAAAAATACGGTTTGTACCCATTGTAAAAAATCTTTGGAATGCAAGGTAGATAACATCTCAGAATGTGAATGTTCAAATGTGCCTGTTTCTAATGATACGAGATTGTTTTTATCTCAAACATACCACAAATGCTTATGTAGCGCTTGCCTGAGTAAAATTGAAAAGATGATCCAATACGCGAAAGTCAATGAATTTCCCAAGCGCAGAAGCCAGATGCAGGAAGGTACTCATTACTATATGGAAAACGGTTATTTTGTCTTTACAGAACTCTATCACCTGATGAAAGGGCAATGTTGCCAAAACGGATGCAGGCATTGTGTTTATGGATTCAAAAACAGATATTTATAAAAAATAAGATCTCAAAAAATTACCCTGTAAAAATTAATGCCTACCTTTGCAGAGTAAAAATACTTTTATTGCTATGAAAGGACCTTTATTTTATTCAAAAATTCTTCTCTTTGGAGAATATGGAATTATCAGAGACTCTAAAGGGCTCTCCATTCCTTATAATTTTTATAACGGAGCACTTAAAGTAGAAGCTGATTTGGCAGGAACTGCATTAAAATCAAATGAGAATTTGAGAAACTTTGTTGCTTTTTTAAAGGATATGCAAGAGGCAGAACCTGACTTAGTTCAGTTTGATTTTAAAAAGCTGGATGACGATATTGGGCAAGGTTTATATTTTGATTCCAGTATTCCGCAAGGTTACGGAGTAGGAAGTAGCGGAGCATTGGTTGCAGCTATATACGATCAGTATGCTTTAGATAAAATTACGGTGCTGGAAAACCTGACAAAGGATAAGCTTCTTATCCTCAAAAGAATTTTTGGAAAGATGGAAGCTTTTTTTCATGGTACGAGTTCTGGTTTAGATCCGCTAAACAGCTATTTAAGTCTTCCTATTCTTATCAATTCTAAAGATAATATTGAACCTACGGGGATTCCTTCTCAAAGCTTAAGCGGTAAAGGAGCGGTATTTTTAATAGATTCAGGAATTGTAGGTGAAACAGCGCCGATGATTACTATTTTTATGGAAAACCTGAAAGATCAGGGATTTCGCCATATGCTGAAAGATCAGTTTGAAAAATACACGAATGCCTGTGTGGAAAACTTTTTGAAAGGGGATGTGAAATCGCTGTTCAACAATACCAAAAAGTTGTCTAAAGTTGTTTTAAATCACTTTAAACCCATGATTCCGGAACAATTTCATACCGTTTGGCAAAAAGGATTAGAAACCAACGATTATTATTTAAAACTTTGCGGTTCAGGCGGAGGAGGATATATTTTGGGATTTGCACCAGATATTGAAAAAGCCAAAGAGTCCTTAAAAGACTATAAATTGGAGGTGGTTTACCAGTTCTGATATGAGAGATAAATAAATATAAACCTTTCGCTTTGGGCGAAACAAATGGATATCAGAAGGAATATGCTGTCCAGAAAAAACAAACTATTCTTACTTAAAATATTCAGTTTGTTCTCTGTTGTGAGGGGTTATAATATTGCTATTATTGTTCTTGCCCAATATTTGGCATCTATATTTATATTTGCTCCTCAAAAGCGAGCATTAGAAGTTATTTTAGACTGGCGTTTGCTGCTGATTATTTTTGCTTCTTCTTTAGCCATTGCCGGCGGATATATTATTAATAATTTTTACGATGCCGAAAAAGATTTAATTAACCGCCCCAATAAGTCTATGCTGGATCGTTTGGTCAGTCAGTCTACTAAACTAAAAGTATATTTTGGTCTGAACTTTTTATCGGTAGGAGTTGCGCTGTTAATTTCTGTTCATGCCGCGATATTTTTTTCATTATATATTTTTCTGCTTTGGTTTTACTCACATAAATTAAAGAAATATCCCATAATCGGCAATTTGGTAGCATCTTTGCTTGCTATTCTGCCTTTTTTCGGGATTTTAATGTATTTTAAGTTTTTTCATTCCGCCATATTTATTCACGCATTCTTTCTGTATTTAATCATTCTAATCAGAGAAATGATTAAGGATATGGAAAATATAAAGGGAGATTTTGCTAATAATTATCAAACTATTCCCGTGCGATTCAGCGAAAGAACAGCAAAAACAGTCATTACTGTTTTGGTAATATTGACTTTGATTCCCGTTTCTTTATTGGTGTATCAACACGATGTAGGATATATGAAATACTATTTTTATTTGAGCATTATAGTGTTAGGTGTGTTTCTATATAAATTGTGGAGGTCCTATACTACTGCCGAATATCATCAACTTCACATTAGTTTAAAAATTTTAATTTTATTAGGAGTATTCTCAATAGTATTGATTAGCCCCGACGTTTTAGTGAATGGTAAAATACTTTTAGAAGAAGTTCTTTAAATATTTATCCTATAGTTTTTTTAGAGTTTATAAATTAAAATTTAGTGTAACAAATCTCTTTTTCTGCTACTAATAGGGTAAATGATTTAAAAATTGACGTTATGAGAAAAGTCTTATTGTTCTTAGCGGGAATTGTTGTCGGGATTTTTGTGTTGGGTGGAATTGCCTATTTGTATTTGAATACAAAGATGGTTACTATTACAATGGATGAGTCAACAGACATATTACCGATAGAATCCAGTGATTTTGAAACAGAAATAAAAGAGGTGACGGCAGAAGATTTTTTGCAAATCAGAAAAAAAATAAATAAACCAACTATGATTAATTTTTGGGCTTCGTGGTGTAAACCCTGTGTAGAAGAGATCCCTTATTTAAAAAGATATGCACAGAAAAACAATATGGATTTGATTTTTATTAGTTCAGACAAGAATAATGAAAAGCAAAAAGATCTGATGAGCAAGCAAATGAATCGATTGAGGATGCCTGTATCTTATATCATTAAAGAATCATCTTCAACGGTGGATGTCCAAAATTATATGGCGTTAAAAAAATTTGTAAAGAATATAGGAGCTGATGAAACGAAGGTTCACGGTTTTGGTTTTTGTGTTATGCTGGACGAAAATGGAGAAATTGTAAATGAATTTTTAGGATTTGATATTAGCACGGCTTTTGATAATTACTTTGATGATCAGATAAAAAAATAAATAAGAGCAAAGGGTAATCTAAAAACAGTAGTTCTTTTACAAAAGGGAATGATTATCTTTGCAGAAATATTTTAATATGAATAACGGTAAATCCAATTCAAAAAACAACAGCTCAAATCGAGGCAATAAAGGAAATCAGAAGACTTCGGGTAATGCCGGAAAGAAGTCTCTTTCTAAAAATGCAGGGAGAAATAATGCTGCTCAAAAGAGTTACGGCAAAGGCGGAGGAAAGTTTTTTGAGAATAAACCCAAAATCAAAAGAGAGCCTCAAGAGTCCGTTGCTGGAGAAATGCGATTGAATAAATATATTAGTAATTCCGGGGTCTGTTCACGAAGAGAAGCAGATATCTATATTGTTTCGGGCAATGTGAAGGTAAACGGTGAAGTAATCACAGAATTGGGGTACCGCGTAAAACCGGACGATGTTGTAAACTTTGATGGTTCGGTTATTACCCCGGAGAAAAAAGTGTATGTACTATTGAATAAGCCAAAAGGTTTTGCAACGATTAATGAGTCGATTGTCAGCGCTGAAAATGTTTTGAGTTTAGTTAAATCAGCACATAATAAAACCTTGATTCCTGTAGGAAGAATGGATAAAACTACAATAGGGCTGATGTTGTTTACTAATGATATGAATTTAGTTCAAAAGTTGAATTCTCCGGAAGAAAGAGTGTCTAAATTATATCAGGTTTCACTGGATAGAAATTTAAAATACACGGATATAGAGAAGATAAAGAATGGCTTGCTAATAGATGAACACAAGGTTTTTGTAGAAGAAATAGAATATGTAGACGGACAACCAAAAACAGAAATCGGTATCAAGCTCAGAGCTTCTAACGTGAAAATAGTACGTGCTCTGTTTGAAAAGTTGGAATATAATGTTATTAAGCTAGACAGAGTAATGTACGGATCCTTGACAAAATGGAATTTGCCGCGTGGCAAATGGAGATTCTTGACAGAAGAAGAAATAGGAAGTTTAAAAAGAGGATAAAATAAATATACGTAAAGATGGAAAAATTTGAAGTAACAGATAGCAGAAATCAGGTAATGTCTGTTAAGGAATGGATTATTACAATGCTTATTATGATGATTCCGATAGCTAATATAGTAATGCTTTTTGTGTGGGGATTAGGAGATAGCGGAAACAGAAATAGAGTTAATTGGGCAAAAGCACAATTAATCATGTTTTTAATTATGATGTGCTTGTGGATTTTTGCTGCTGTGGTTTTTGGTTCTGTTTTTCTTGCTTTATTTAGAGGAGAACAATCAGATTTTTAAAAGTAAGAATATTTTTATAAACAAAAAGGCTGTTTCGTAGTAAACAGCCTTTTTGTTTATATTGAAAACATTTGTAATGTAATTACGAAAATTGAGTTTCAATATCAAAGTTTACGTTTTCGCTAACCAATACTCCTCCCGATTCAAGAGCAGAGTTCCAGTTTAACCCCCAATCTTTTCGGTTTACTTTCCCTTCAAGAGACAAGGCCAATTTGGTGTTTCCCCATGGATCTTTCATCAACCCGCTGTATTCTGCATTTAATGTTACCGGTTGAGTTACGCCATGCATCGTCAAATTACCGGTTACAGCATATTCATTATCTGATTTTTTAGCAATATTTGTCGATTCAAATTTTACAGTTGGAAATTGTTCAGCATCAAAAAAGTCTACGCTTTTTAAGTGATTATCTCGATCTGCATTATTTGTATTAATAGACGAGGTATCTGCTTCAAATGTGAGTTTTGCTTTTTCAAAATTGCTTTCAGGCATTTCAACTGAAGCTGAATAGCTGTTAAAGTTTCCTTTCACATTGGTAAACATCATGTGTTTGATTTTAAACCCAATGTTTGAATGGGTTGTGTCGATTTTCCAGATTTTTGATTCCATAATTTTGTTTTTTTATATTAATTAATTATTTTAAATAAGATGGGAGTTCCATAGGGATTTCCATCAGCAATACTTCGCTGTTTTGCAGGGCATGTATAGTAAAATCCGGTTCGTTTGAGAAACCTATTGCATCGCGCCTGCCTAATTCAACTTCATCTATAGAGATACTTCCTTCCAAAACAAATAAAAATATTCCGTTTGCCCGGTCTTTAAGTGAGTAGGACAGCGATTTGTCTTGATCTAAATCAGCTCGGTGAAACCATGCGTTTTGGTAAATCCAAACTCCTTTATCCTCCGGATTTGGCGAAAGAATCTGATCCCACTGATTGTGTCTGTCTTTTTTGGATAAACCAATTTGTTGGTATCTTGGCTGCACATTGAGCTGATTGGGAAAAACCCAAATTTGCAGGAATTGGCTGGCTTGATTTTCATCCGGGTTAAACTCGCTGTGCTGCACTCCTGTTCCGGCGCTCATTGCCTGAATTTCTTCGGCTTTTATAACTTCTCCATTCCCCATACTGTCGCGATGTTCCAAGCTTCCGGATAAAGGAATAGAAATGATTTCCATGTTTTCATGCGGATGAGTTCCAAAGCCCATTCCCGGAGCTACGTAATCATCGTTTAACACCCTGAGAACACCAAAATGAACGCGGTCGTTGTTTCTGTAATTGGCAAAGCTAAAGGTGTGAAAAGACTTTAGCCAACCATGATCGGCGTGTCCTCTGCTGTCCGCTTTGTAAATAATTTTATTTTTCATAGCTCGTTTTTTTCTATTACAAAGATACAACAACCTGATTTAGCGAGTGCTTAATGTAGGTTAAGAAAAATAAAGGGTCTATTTTTCCATTAGCAGTTTCTTTTTCATTTTGCTGAAAAATTCAGGAGTTACCCCCAGATAAGAAGCAATCTGCTTTTGAGGTACATTGTATTTAATAGTAGGAAAACGCTGGCAGAATCGTTTATAGCGCTCCTCTGCACTTAAAGCCATATTGTCTATCAGTCTCTGCTGATTAGCGATGAGAGAACGCTCCATTAAAATTCTAAAAAAACGCTCCATTTTGGGGATGCGTTCAAAAATTGCCAATTGCTGTTCACGACTTTGTGTCATAATAATAGCATCTTCAACAACTTCAATATACGAATTTCCCGGTTTTTGCGATAAAAAACTGTACATATCCGCAATCCACCAATCAGTAGTTGCAAAGTTTATGGTGTGTTCGTTCGCTTGGTTATCATCCAGACAGTAGTTACGCAAAATTCCTGAAACTACAAAAAAGCTGTTAATACAGACTTCACCTGATTTTAATAATTTTGTTCGGGCGGGATGACGTGTAAGGACAAATGAATCCAACAAGATTTGTTCTTCCTCTTTGTTAAGCTGTACGTGTTTGGCAACGTTTTTTAGAAGTAATTCCACAATAAAAATAATTGTATTGTTTATAGGCAACTAAATATAGTGTGTTTTTAAATAGAAACAAAAAAAGCTTTGTGTAAAACAAAGCCTTTTAGAGATGGTTATTTTAATGCTTCTTTAATTCTTTTTAATGCTTCTGTAAGCTGATCTTCACTTGTTGCATAGGAAAGTCGAAGACAGTTTGGGTTGCCAAAGGCTTCTCCTGTTACAGTTGCTACATGCGCTTTGTCTAATAAATACATGGATAAATCATCAGCGCTGTTGATGAGAGTACCGTTTAAGGTTTTTCCAAAAAATGAAGAAACATCAGGAAATACATAGAAAGCTCCTTCAGGAATGTTGATCTTTATTCCGGGAATTTCACGCAATAATTTTACAACTAAATCTCTACGGTTCTTAAATGCCTGTACCATTTCTTTCAAAACAGAGGGATCTGCTTCTAAAGCTGTAATTGTAGCTCTTTGTGCAATGCTATTAGCTCCGGAAGTGACTTGTCCCTGCATTTTTGTACACGCTTTCGCAATAAATTCAGGTGCACCAATGTAGCCAATGCGATATCCAGTCATGGCAAACGCTTTAGAAATGCCGTTGATGGTAATGGTACGTTCAATAAGATTACCGATAGTACCAATGCTGCAATGAGAACCAGAGAAGTTGATGTGCTCATAGATTTCATCCGAAAGAATAAAAATATTCGGATGCTTTTTAAGTACGTCAGCTAATGCCTCTAATTCATTTTGGCTATATACCGAACCGCTGGGATTGCATGGAGAGCTAAACCACATCATTTTTGTTTTAGCGGTAATAGCGTTTTCCAGTTGTGCAGGCGTTATTTTAAAATCGGTTTCAATTGTTGTAGGTACTTCTATAGGAATACCGCCGACTATTTTTACAATTTCGGCATAGCTTACCCAAAAAGGAGCGGGAATAACAACCTCATCTCCCGGATTAATCATAACTTGTGCCACGTTAAACAATGCCTGTTTGGCTCCGGTAGAAACTACAATTTGAGCGGGAGAATAATCTAAGTTATTATCTCTTTTAAATTTTTTGCAAATTGTTTGCTTTAAATCGAGGTACCCGTCAACCGGAGGATATTTGCTATAATTGTCATTGATTGCCTGTATTGCTGCTTGTTTGATAAAGTCGGGAGTATTAAAGTCGGGTTCGCCCAAGCTTAAGCTTATGATATCGATTCCTTGTTCTTTAAGTTCGCGTGCTTTTGCTGCCATGGCAAGAGTCTGCGACGTAGTCAAACTGTTAATTCTGTCTGATAAAAACTGAATACTCATTATAAAAATGGTTTTATAAAATGCTACTCAAAGGTAGTTATTCTGAACGGATAAAAGGAATTTCTGTCCTGTTTTTTCCAAATAAAAGCTATTTTTGTCAAAAAATAAGCCATGGAAGAAATTCTGAAATATTTTCCTGATTTAACACCTGAGCAAATCAGTCAGTTTGAAAAACTAAAGGGTATTTATGAAGATTGGAACGCTAAGATTAACGTAATTTCCCGTAAAGATATTCAAGAGCTGTATACTAAACACGTTTTGCATTCACTGGGTATTGCTAAGGTCATGGAATTTGTAGCCGGAGCGGATGTGATGGATGTAGGAACAGGAGGAGGATTTCCGGGAATTCCTTTGGCTATTTTGTTTCCGGAAACTAATTTTTATCTGATTGATGTAATTGCCAAAAAAATTCGCGTAGTTAATGAAGTTGTTGCTGAATTAGGATTGAAAAATGTAGTGGCAGAACAAAAGAGAGCTGAAACGGTGGCTGCAAAATTCGATTTTATTGTAAGCCGTGCTGTAACTAATATGCCCGATTTTGTGAAGTGGATAAGGCACAAAACTAAAAAGGAAAATAAACACGAATTTGAAAACGGTATTCTTTACCTAAAAGGAGGGGATTTGACAGAAGAGCTGAAAGGCTTTCCAAATGCAGTGGAATTTGCCTTGTCTCATATTTTTGATAACGAATTTTTTGAAACCAAGAAGGTGGTTTATCTGCCTTTAAAGTATAAAAGATGAAATTAAAAAAGGCTATCTAACAGATAGCCTTTTCATTTTATGTGTTTATCCTAAAAACGGATATTTATAATCTTTAGCGGGTACAAAAGTTTCTTTAATTGTACGCGGAGAAACCCAACGCAATAAGTTTAATACCGAGCCGGCTTTGTCATTGGTTCCGGAAGCTCTCGCACCTCCAAAAGGCTGCTGTCCAACAACGGCTCCTGTCGGTTTGTCGTTGATGTAGAAGTTACCCGCAGCATTTGTCAATGCCTCTGTAGCTTCTGTAATAGCATAACGGCATTTAGAGAAAACAGCCCCTGTTAAGGCGTAAACAGAAGTTTCATCAACTAACTTTAGAGTTTCGCTCCATTTAGCATCTTCGTATACGTAAATGGTTAAAACAGGTCCGAAAAGTTCCGTTTTTATGGTTTCGTATTGAGGATTAGTAGTTAAAATTACCGTTGGTTCAATAAAATAACCTACTGATTTATCACAGTTTCCTCCAAAAATAACTTCGGCATCTGCGTCTTTTTTGGCTTGCTCAATGTATTTTGAAAGTTTGTCAAAAGAGCTTTCTGTAATTACGGAAGATACAAAATTAGAAGGATCTTCAGGCGTTCCCATTTTGATGGATTTTAAATCTTCCGCCATATACTCTTTTACCTTATTCCATAAAGATGTCGGGATATAAGCTCTGGAAGCGGCAGAACACTTTTGTCCCTGATATTCAAAAGCACCTCTTGTCAAAGCAACTGCAACTTCTTTTGGACATGCCGAAGGGTGAGCAATAACAAAATCTTTACCTCCGGTTTCTCCCACAATTCTAGGATAGGTTTTATAATTATTGATATTTTGTCCGATTTTGCTCCACATACTGTTAAATACTCCCGTGGAACCAGTGAAGTGAATACCGGCAAAATCAGGACTTGATAGTATTGTATCTGTAATCATGGCAGAATCTCCGTAAACTACGTTGATAACTCCGTCAGGCAATCCTGCTTTTTTGAATACCTCCACAATTACGCGTGCAGAGTAAATCTGTGTAGCAGAAGGTTTCCAAACTACTACATTCCCCATCATGGCAACGGAAGAAGGTAGGTTTCCTGAAATAGCTGTAAAGTTAAAAGGAGTAATAGCATATACAAATCCTTCTAATGGTCTATGTTCTGTTCTATTCCATATTCCTTCAGAAGATGCTGGTTGTTCAGCATAGATTTGTGTCATATACTGAACGTTAAAGCGCAGGAAGTCTATAAATTCGCAAGCGGCATCAATTTCTGCCTGATGCAGGGTTTTTGCCTGAGCAATCATTGTTGCTGAATTAATTTTTGCGCGGTAAGGTCCGGCAAGTAATTCTGCAGCTTTTAAAAATATTGAAGCTCTCTGTTCCCAAGGCATAAGTGCCCATTTTTTCTTAGCTTCTAAAGCGGTAGAGATTGCTTTTTCAATAAGGTTTTTGTCTGCCTGATGATAAACACCTAATTTGTGTTTGTGATCAAAAGGCGGAAATAGATTTTTTGTATTTCCTGTTCGGATTTCTTCACCGCCAATGTATAACGGGATGTCAACTTGTTGATTGTATTGTTCTTTGAAAGAAGCCAATGTTAGTTCTCTTTCTGTTGATCCGGGAGCATATGACTTTACGGGCTCATTGTATGCTGTCGGAACTTTATAGAATCCTTTAGACATAATTCGTACTGTTTTAAATGATTTTGATTACAAATATAGCTAAAAAAAAGGACTAAATAATGCCGGATATTCAGCACAAATACAATACTGTTAATTTAAAGCAAAAGGAGAAGCCAGCTTAAATGAAGGGATGATTACTTTAAAAGATTTGGAAGTAGATAGGTTAAGCATTCTGTAAAAGCCTTTCATTGCTCCGTAGGGACAGGTTAGCACACAACCGCTTCTATAACGATGATATTCACCGGGCTTTATAATGGGCTTTTCTCCCAATACACCTTCACCTTCCACAATTGTAGAATCGTTTAATGCATCCTGAATTTTCCAGTGGCGAGAAAATAACTGAACCAAATGATTGCTTTGATTTTCGATTGTTATCTCATAACTGAAAGCAAAGTGTATTGTGCGTGCTTTAAAAAAACTTCCTTCGTACTCCGTTCGTACAGAAATCTTAATCCCTTTTGTAATTTGAGTAACCATAATCTATTTCTTTAGCGTTTGGAATCAATCAAAATTAAGAAATAAAACCTTTACTGTAAGCAAATTGACGAATTAATATGTGATTTCTTTTGCATTTGCTTCTGCAAAGCCTATGACGCGATCGTATAAATCTGTTGCAGATTTGTAATAAACGATAATCTGATACTGATTGGTTGTGAGCGCATAGTTGCCGTCTGGATTTAATTCCGGATTCACTTTGTTTTTGAAAACGGCTGTGTAACTATAATTAGTAAAGCCTTGTTTTAGCAAAATTGCCTTTTCGTAAGCCTCTTTTTGAGTATTATATGCCATTTTGCTTGAAGGAGTGAGTTCATATCCGTTAAACATACCGGTTATGTAATAATCTACTCCATCCGGCATATCACTATCAGGTTTAAAACTAAAGTACACCCAGCTGTATTCGGCTTCGGCATTTGCGTTTTTTCCTCCGATTATACGCGGATAAAAAGCTCCGTTTATATCTGGGAAGTAGGTGTATCCCTTATATCTTCGGCTTTCATTGGTGTACAAATAGGTGTTATAGATTCCGTTTTCAATTTTATTGGAAAAAATCATATTGTTTACCTGACGAATGTCGCTGTTGTCAAAATACAAGAATTGATTGCCTGCCCAAAACTGCGTTTCTCCATCGTATTTATATATCAAATCGGTGCCAATCGTATACATGGGTTTGATGTCTTTGATGTATGAATCCCAACGACCGTTTTGAAAGATAGCTACTTTTATGTTTTGTACGGGGTTTTGAAAAGGAGCATCTCCAAGTTTTATCGTAAAATCCACGTTTTGCTTGGTCTCAGAATATTTAAGATTGCGAGTTCGTTTTACTTGTGAAGGTACATTAACCATAGTTTCATATAGAATAAATTTACGTCTGATAACTACTTCGTTGTCTTCGTCGTAAATTTCTAAAATGTAATTTCCGCTTTTAGTAATCCGGTACATGGCATTTGGAAATGTCAGTTTATAATGAGTATAAGATTGCAGTGTATTGTAGGAGTTAACATAGTTTTTAATTCGCTGATTTTCCATGCCCTTTATGTACTCTATTTGTTTGAGTTTGGAAGGTGTCCAGTCGTAATTGTAGGCTTTAACGCGGTAAAAATAGTTTCCTTCATTGCCGTAAAGGTCGTCAAATTCTATGCTAAAGCTTTCTCCAAGTTCAAAGAAAGGGTTGACTGATTGACTGTCTTTTGTAAAAGCGGCACTTTTGATATAATCTGCTGTAAAATCGGCAGTTTTTTGGGCTTTTGCACTGTGCACAAATAGTAAGCAGCATAAAATATAAAGTAGTTTATTAATCATAGTCAACAGTTTTTCAAACTGATGAAGATATGAAAAAATAATTAACTGAAGGTGATCTGAAGGTGTAATTTACTAAAACTCCTTTGTTTTGTCAATCTTCCGAAATAAAAGAGATTATTTTATGCAGACGGGAATTATTTCCCCTGCAGCCAAACCGTACTTGTTGATTTCTGCGGGAGAAAAATTTTGAGTATAATCTACTTCATTTACCTCAAATCCAATACTTCGCAATTTGTCAAAATAATCTGTTCCATAAATGCGAACATGATCGTATTGCCCGAAAATCTGGGTACGCTCTTTTGGGTTTGTAATAGAATCGTCCTGAAAAGTTTTTTTGCGGCTTAAATCCTGAGGTACCTGAAAAATTCCCATACCGCCTGGTTTGAGTACTCGGTACAATTCCTGCATAGCTTTGGTGTCATCCGGAATATGTTCTAACACGTGATTGCATAAAATAAAATCAAAACTATTGCTTTCAAAAGGCAAATTACAAATATCCGCTTTTACGTCTGCTAAAGGTGAAATCAAATCAGTTGTTGTATAATCCAGATTGGCTTGTTTTTTAAATCTTTTATAAAACGCTTGTTCAGGTGCAAAGTGCAATACTTTTTTGGGAGCAATAAAAAAATCCGTTTCGTTTTTGAGATAAAGCCATAGCAATCGGTGTCTTTCTAAGGAAAGAGTTCCCGGAGACAGTACATTATTTCGCTGCGTGGCATAGCCGTAAGGAAGAAATGAACGGAAGCTTTTTCCATCAATAGGATCAGTATAAGTATTTCCTTTTAAATACCATGCTAAAAAAGGGCGAACGAGGTAACTCAACCGAATTAATATCGGTCGAGGTACAAGGTTCAATATGGTTTTAAAAAGTTTTTTCATCAAGGCTTTAAAAAAAATTAAAGCACTAAAGGAATTGCTCTGAATTCGTCTTCTTCGTTGCTTTCAATACCTAAAACCTGATAGATGTATTGGAAAGTAGAAAGCAATTCCGGTTTTCCGTTTACTAACGCTACATCATGTTCAAAATGGGCAGATGGTTTTCCGTCGCGAGTTACAATTGTCCAGCCATCGCTTAATTGTTTAACGTTGCGCGTTCCCATATTAATCATCGGTTCGATAGCAACAACCAGCCCTTCTACAAATTTCTTTCCTCTTCCCGGTTTTCCGTAATTAGGCATTTCAGGGGATTCGTGCATTTTTCTTCCTAGTCCGTGTCCTACTAATTCGCGAACAACGGTATAGCCTTCGGCTTCGCAATAACGCTGAATGGCACTGCCCACATCTTCCACGCGGTTTCCTAGTTTAAATTCGCGAATCCCAACGTAAAGCGATTCTTTTGTAATTTGTAAAAGCTTTTTGACATCAGCGGTTACTTCTCCTACTTCAAAGGTATAAGCGTGGTCTCCATAAAAACCGTTCATGATAGAACCACAGTCTATCGAAACTATATCACCGTTTTCCAACGGTTTGTTAGTCGGCAGTCCGTGTACAATCTGCTCGTTAACGCTCGTTAAAATTGAGGAAGGACATCCGTATAGTCCTAAAAATCCGGGCTCTGCTCCGTGATCTCTGATATATTCTTCGGCTTTTTTGTCTAATTCTAAGGTGGTTACTCCCGGCTTTACTTCTGCTGCCAGCATACCTAGTGTTTTAGAAACTATTAATGCGCTTTGGCGCATCAATTCGATTTCTTCCGAAGTTTTTGGAATGATCATATTTGAATAGGTAATGTATTTATATACTGCAAAATTAAGGTTTTCAATCCAATCAAAAAAAGTGTTGTTCTGTTTTTTTGCTCATCACTCAATGACAGATGTATTTTATATGTTTGGCAAGATTATATTTGGCTATTATATTTTAAATAAGAGGGTGTCTGGGCATTTCTTCCGGTTGCGGTATTCCCATTAATTTTAATATAGTAGGGGCTAAATCACCTAAAATTCCGTTATTTATTTTTTGAATGTCTTTGTCTACAATAATAATAGGCACCGGATTGGTTGTGTGTGCTGTATTTGGTGTTCCGTCTTCATTTATCATGGTTTCGCAATTTCCGTGATCTGCCAAAACAATGGTAGTGTAATTGTGTGCCATTGCTGTTTCAATCACTTTTTGGACGCATTGGTCAACTACCTCACAAGCTTTTATGGCAGCTTCCATTACACCTGTATGACCGACCATATCGCCGTTGGCAAAATTAAGGCATACAAAATCTACCTCTTCTTTTTTCAACTCGGGCACTAAGGCATTGGCTATATCATAGGCACTCATCTCTGGTTTTAAATCGTAAGTTGCTACCTTAGGTGAAGGACATAAAATGCGCTCTTCTCCTTTAAAAGGAATTTCTCTCCCTCCCGAAAAAAAGAAAGTAACATGCGGGTATTTTTCAGTTTCGGCGATTCGGATTTGCTTTTTACCGTATTTTTCTAAAACCTCGCCTAAGGTGTTGTTGATATTGGCTTTGTCATATACGACGCGAATATTGGTGAAAGTTTTATCGTAGTTAGTCAGCGTAACGTAATACAAGGATAGTTTTTTCATATCGTATTCCGGAAAATCTTCTTGAGACAACACTTGAGTCAGCTCTCTTCCTCTGTCGGTTCTGAAGTTAAAAAAGATTACCACATCATCATCTTCAATTTTAGCAACGGGCTGGTTTGTTTTATTGACCATAACAATCGGCTCGATAAACTCATCTGTAATATTTTGGTCATAACTGTTTTGTACGCTTTGAATTGCATTAGTACTGTGACTCCCTACTCCGTTTACGATAAGCTGATATGCTTTTGCTACTCTCTCCCAGCGTTTGTCCCGATCCATTGCGTAATATCTGCCTATGACGGTAGCTAACTTTCCGGTAGATTTTTGAAAGTGTTTTTCTAGTTTTTGAAGATGTCCGATTCCCGATTTTGGATCCACATCACGCCCATCTGTAAAAGCGTGCACATATACTTCTGATAAATCATACGTTTTGGCAACATCGAGCAATCCGTACAGATGTTGCTCGTTAGAGTGTACACCTCCATCGGACAATAGTCCTAAAAGATGAACTTTTTTGTGGTTGTCTTTGGCATACGAAAAGGCTTTTTGTAATTCCGGCTCAAGAGCAATGGATTTATCTTCCACAGCCATATTGATTTTTACCAGGTCTTGATAAACAATTCTACCCGCGCCTAAATTCATATGCCCTACTTCAGAATTTCCCATTTGTCCCGGAGGCAATCCTACGTTTAACCCGTCTGTCAATACATAAGAGTGGGGGAATTTGGTGTATAAACTGTCAATAAAGGGAGTTTTTGCGTGTTCGATAGCAGATACTTTTGGATTTTGAGTTTGTCCCCAACCATCCAAAATCATCAGAATTACCTTTTTATTCATAATAATTTCAGTCTTAATGCGTTTTTTAGTTGTGTAATGCAAAATTACGCAATAGTTGGCGAAAATGTTATAAATGACAGCTATAAAATACTCATTAGCAGAAAATAATGAACAATAAATATTTTGAGATTGTAATTATTTTTATATTTTTACGCCTTTGTGTTTCATGATTAAAGATTAAAAACGAATGAATTATAGGTTATTGTCGTTAGGGGCACTTTCGCTGGCGCTGTTGACAACTCATGTTGAAGGAAGTTCATTAAGAAAAGAAAAAGTAGAACACGATGCTGTTTTATACGATAACGCAGAGGATGTCAAAGAAGAATCTTTTGAATCAAGGGCATTATCTCTGTATGAATCGCTGGCGCTGAATAATTTTGAAGCTCCATCAGAAGACGTGTTTGCTAAAGCACTAAAAGGATATTTAAAACTCAAGGACGAGGGAGAAATCAAGAATGAAAAACTGACAATTGTAGATTTTAGTTTGTCTTCGGCTATGCCCAGATTGTGGGTGATTGATATGGTGAAGCAAGAGGTTCTTTTGCAATCGCTTGTTTCTCATGGCAGAAATACAGGTGATGAATTTGCTACCGTTTTTTCTGATAAAGTAGATTCTCATATGAGTAGTCTGGGATTTTATAAAACAGGAGAAACCTATCAGGGAATTAATGGTTTTTCGATGCGGTTGGATGGTTTGGAAGCAGGGATTAACAGCAATGCGCGTAAACGGGCAATTGTGATACACGGAGCGGATTACGCTTCGCTAAAACTTGTAAAAGCACAGGGCAGATTGGGTAGAAGTTACGGATGTCCTGCTGTACCGGTGGAGGTAAACAAAAAGCTAATCGAGCTGATAAAAGACGAATCCTGTCTTTTTATTTATCATCCGAGTAAGGATTATCTTTCCAAATCGCATTATTTGAGTTAAAAAGCTTTTTTAGACTGTCCTCTTATGATTGATTATCCTTTTGAGGTGTTTAGTTTTTTATACAAGTCTTTATCCAGATCATATAAGTCGTCCAGTAATTTAATTTTACCATTTTTATCAATTTGGATAGTCCAATACAATTGATGTATTTGCACGGGAACTTTAGAAACCGATATATTATTTGTCTTTTCGGATTTTAATATCTCATTTATTTTTTCCTGCGAGATATTATTGCCTACAATTTCAAAAACATATTGAGCAAGATCAAAAGGATCCTGTACCCGGACACATCCCGAACTTAAGCTGCGTTTATCTATGTCAAAGTTCCATTTGCTCGGAGTATCGTGCAGATATACAGCGTGATTGTTTTTAAATAAAAATTTGATTCTTCCCAAAGTGTTTCCCGGACCGCCTTTTTGTACATACCGATACGACCTTGCTTTTGACGGATCCCATTCTTCGGCAGAAACTACTTTTCCTTGGGCATTGTAAATGGTGAAATTTTGTTTGGTAAAGTAACTTCGGTCTGCAGATGCTTTTGGAGTCAAATCATTTTTTAGAATGGTAGGAGGTACTGTCCATGTCGGGTTGAGTACGATGGTGGTTAGTTGTGAAGACAAAACAGGAGTTTTTCTGTCTTTTTTTCCTACAACAATTTTATGCGATTGTAATGTGTCATTTTCAGATACGGCAACAAGGCTATAATTTGGAATGTTGATTAAAATGTAGTATTCACCAAATTCTCTAGGAAACCAGCGCCAACGTTCTAAGTTTACGATTAGCTTTTCTTTGACCATATTTACTTCCGATACCAAAGCGTCCATCGTTTTTTCATCGGCGATGCCGTTAATTTTAAGCTTGTGCTTGTTTTGCAACTGTTTTATTCCATCGGCAATTGCCGGAGTGTAAACAGCGGATGCTGAGGAGATGCTGTCTGAAAGATAATTTAAAAATATCAAATGATTGACAAGGGTACTCGTTTGAGAAAGTGTATCATTTATGTTGACAGTAGTATTTTTAAATACTTGCAAAGAATCGCTATTCAGTTCGTATAAGTCTGTCAGTTTGCTTCGCATACGGGTGTAAACTTGTTTTGCCGGACGTATGCTGTCAAATGAAATTTCTACCGCTTTATTGTCAAGAGCGAGAACCATCGTACTGCTCGCACTCAAGTTTTTTGCATCAATATCCCAGTCGTTATATAGTTTGCGGGCATTTAATACTCCATTGTAAAGTTGATTCAGTGCAAGAGAATAATTATTAGCAAATAAAATATCGGCTTTCATTTTTTCCTGATCAGACAGTTCAGCGTAATCCTTATTATATTCTTCCAGTTTTGCTATCGGAAACTGTTCAGTAGGGATTCCGTCTGTCTTTAAATTTTTCAGAACCTCAAGGAGCTGCATGCGGTTTTCTTCTTCTGTCCAGCCAATTTTATATTCGTTTGTTTTGTAGAATTTTTTAATTTCCTGGGATTCGCCGGAAAGCAAAAGTGTATCTATATCCAAAATATCCGGATGGGCTATGGGCTGTATTTGTACCGTATCGTGATAAATTACCTGCATAGGCTGAGGTGTTAGCTTTTTGCAGGAAACCATCGTTATTAAAAATAAGAAATAAATGAGCCAATGTTTCATAATATGTTTGGATATATCTCAAATATAGTTATTTTTTATGGGTTTTAATAAAGTTATTGTTTAAAAAGTTTTTATTTTTAAAAATATGTCTTCTTAATGCTAAGTAATAACACTAGTTTAATGGTATGCTGGTCAGTGATAAAAGTAAATTTATAAAATGTAACTGAGGTTTATTCATTTTTTTGAAAAACGATTTTAAAATCACGAAAAATAGCATGTTTCGGATTTTGTATTTCTGAAATTATAACCACATTTGTATATAAAAGGCAGGTTATGGATAGTGAGATCAATATAAATTACCAGCGGATAGCTCAGGCAATCGATTATATACGGCAGAATTTTAAAGCACAGCCAGATTTAGAAGAAGTAGCAAGGTATTTAAATCTGAGTCCGGCACATTTTCAGCGTACTTTTACTGCATGGGCAGGTACAAGCCCTAAAAAGTTTTTGCAGTATATCAGTGTTGAATATGCCAAGCGCATTCTTAAAGAACAGCAGGCAACGTTGTTTGATGCGGCGTTTGAAACCGGATTGTCCAGTACGAGCAGACTTCACGATTTGTTTATCAGCATTGAAGGCATGACTCCTGCGGAATATAGAAATGGAGGTAGAAACCTTGTGATTAATTACAGCTTTGCATCCAGTCCTTTTGGTCGCTTAATTGTTGCTTCGACGGAGAAAGGTGTTTGTTATATGGCATTTGAAGAGAATGAAGAGAAAGCTTTTACTGATTTAAAAGACCGTTTTTTGAATGCTGATTTTCAGCTAGAAAATGATGAAATACAAAAAAATGCCCTTACGATTTTTAAGGATAATTCAGATTCATTGTCTAAAATTAGGTTGCATTTAAAGGGGACAGATTTTCAGCTGAAAGTATGGGAAAGTTTATTAAAAATACCGATGGGCAGACTGTCTACTTACGGAAATATAGCAGAGCAAATAGGAAACCCCAAAGCTTCCCGCGCAGTAGGTACAGCCATAGGAAGCAATCCCGTTGCATTTCTGATTCCATGTCATCGCGTTATTCAGTCTTCGGGAGTTTTTGGAGGTTATATGTGGGGAACGACAAGAAAAACGGCTATTATCGGTTGGGAAAATGCCAAAACAGATGTGTTAAAACTGTAACCTTGTTAATGTTAAAAGCCAAGTTCAGAGGTGATAAATTCTTTTACTCCGTTATTTCCCGTTAGTTCAAGCCAAGCATCGCTTTTGTCGCCGCTAACAGAGATTGTAAAAGTAAAAAAACTACAGCATTCTCTTTCTGTTTTAATAAATTCTGTCAGTTCATCTAAAGTTTTATCTGTTCCGGCGAATTTGAAAGCATAACCTTTTTCGAGTTCTTTTTTCTCGATAATCTGGTTTTTGAGGTTTGCAATAATGGTTTCTTTTCTTTTTTGAAGTTCAGGAGTCGTCAGCTTACACGATAATTGCTCTTTCTGCATTTCGGTAATGAAGCTTTTGTTGTAAGGTGTTTCTTTTTGCTGATTCATTACTGTATTTTGTTTGTGGGTTTGTGCTTTTATTTGCGCCGTTCCTATTAAAAATAGTGAAATGAGTACGGTTGTGCTGAGAGAAGGATAGCTAATTGTTTTTTTATTTTATGGTTAACTTTGTAAAGATAAACTGTGGAGTATAGTCAACTGTCAAGTAAAAAATGGAAAAAAACAAACTATGTTAATAGGTGAATTATCAAAAGCTTCTGCTTTATCAAGAGATACTATCCGCTTTTACGAAAAGAAAGGTTTGATAACGGAAGGTAAAAAAGAAAGGTAATTTAATAATTATAAAGAATATTCCGAGGAAACTCTGAAGCGGCTATTGTCTATAAAACAATTAAAAAGTTTTGGGTTTACATTAAACGAGATTGCTGAATTTCGGATATGTTTGATGCTGACCAAGCTACCTGTGAAAGTGTATGCCATAAGATTGATGAAAAAATAATACTTCTCACTCAAAAGATAAAAGGATTAGAAATGGCACGTCAGCAATTAACAGCGGGTAAGAAAAGTTGTCAAACCGAAGGGGGACCATTAAAAAATCCAAATAAAACTTGCTCTGTGTTTACAGTGTGATTATTTTTTTGCCTTGAATAGATAGTGATATTGATTTATCACTCCAAAATCGTAGAAATATAAATAAGAAAGAAGCAGATGAAGCTATTTGAAGACTTTTCGGAAAGAACTGTAAACCTACTGCCTAAGGACGGGATAGTTCATTATTATGGCAAGCTGCTTACTCCGGAACAAGCGGATTTTTATTTCTGTCGGCTATTTGAAGCTATTGAATGGAAAAATGATGAAGCTCATGTTTTTGGAAAGCGTATTGTAACTAAAAGAAAGGTAGCATGGTACGGAGAAAAACCTTATGCTTACACATATTCCAATACTACTAAATATGCCTTGTGCTGGACTAAAGAATTACTGGCATTAAAAGCTATGGTAGAAAAAGAAACTCATGAAACCTTTAATTCGTGTTTGCTGAATTTGTATCACAGTGGAAAAGAAGGAATGGCGTGGCATAGTGACGCAGAAAAGGATTTAAAAAAAGACGGAGCGATTGCTTCGCTGAGTTTGGGTGCAGAGCGTAAATTTGCCTTTAAACACAAACAGACCGGTGAAAAGAAAGAATTGTTTTTGGAACGCGGAAGTCTTTTGGTTATGAAAGGAACGACGCAGACATACTGGCTGCATCGGCTTCCTGCCAGCAAACGCATTATTGCTCCCCGGATTAACCTCACGTTTAGAACGATTGAAGAGTAAGGTTTGCAGTAAAGCTGAGTCTTGTATTATCGTTCCCAAAATTCATCTGCATTTCGGGGATAAGAAAGAAAAATGTCGGAGATGTCTTTTGTTTCTTTAGTCAGTTTTTGACTGTTTAACTGATGATATATATAATCTAAAATATCTTGCTTGGTAAAAGTCTGTTTGTATTCATTTCGCAATTCAGCATTGAGATGTGCAAAACAAACCTCTCCGTCACTTATTTTGTTTTGATACCGTAAACCGGTTCGCTGTTCTATATTTTGTACAATCGCAGGGTTAATCGGCAGATTCCTGTTGACAGATAAGAACAGAAAAGGCTGTTCCATGTCAAACAGCCTTGTATCCTGAAACAGATCCGCAATAGTAAAATGTTTCATGTGGTGTAGTTATTTGAGATAAATTAAAACTCTCTTTCTTTCAACAAAATTTTCTCGTCATTAATAACTTCATATTTTTTAGTCCAAAGGCAAGTATCGCCTTCGTATTCATAGGCATAATACTTTCTTTCGAATTCAGGTCTGCGAGGCGGAGCTGCATTTTTATTGCGTTTTCTTCTTTTTTTAGGTTGGGGTTTCGCCTGTATAGTTGTTTTTTGAACCGTTTCAATCAAATTATTACAATCATCGTATTTATACGTAATGATTATCATTTTTCTGTCTTCTCCTTCAAATAAAGTAGTTTTGGATAATTTGATCGTTCCGTTTTGATTATACGCAAGAATTCTTCTAAAGCCTTGTTCTCTCTCTTCCGAGTATTCTCGCGAAGTCACTACTTGAGGTAATCCTCTGTTAAATTTTGAATAGGAGTTTTCGCCGTCATCTATCAGGTTGTTTTTGTCGTCATAGGTAAATTCGTTTTGAAAAATGATTTCTCTTGTAATCCCTGTGGATTTATCAAACATTTTTCGCTCTTGATAAAGATTTCCCTGAGCATCATATTCTACTTCTACCTCTCTTTGTACGTCGCCTTCTTTATCATAAACTCTGTAAAATGATATTATACCGTCTTTTAGCGTATACTCTCTTTTCTCTTTAATTTCGCCATTACTAAAAGTGGTTTCAGCAAATTCCTTATAGGATTTCCAATTCGGGTTTTCCTCTATCAAAGAAGTGTTTTTTACCTGAGCAAATGCGTTAATAGAGGCGAAAAGTAAAAGTAGCGTTACAAAATTAGCTTTCATAAAATTGATTTTATATAGTTAATATAGTAATAAAGAGCAAATAAAAATGGGTGTTACAATATTTTACTCCTGATTTGCCTTAATCAGCTTTGTATGATAATTATTACGAAAATAATCTTTTAAAGTCACTTATTAAAAAATAAAGTAAAAAACAATTGCTGAAAACTAAAATAAACTATTTTCAGCGGCGTTATTATCAAGAGGTTTTAACAAAAAATGCATATAAAATAATTGATGATTTATCTAATGTATGAAAAAAACAGACAAAATAAAGAGTGCGTATTGTGAAATTAAACTGTTTATATTTTGTTATATAGTGTCAAATAAATATTTTTTATATGTTTTTTTAACCTAAAAAATAAATTATTAAATAAAGTATTTTTTATTTAACATTTAAAATAAAAAACAAGAATTACATATTTTGTATTAAATTTGTGGTGTGAAATATTGAAAAAGGAAAAAAATGAAAAAGCTAATTGTATTTTTATCTCTGATGGTAGCTTTAGCCGGTTACAGTCAAAAAAAACCAGTTATTCCTGTATCCGGAGTTCAAAAAGTAGAATATAGCGATATAAAGCAGATTCTGGATAATAAAGACAAATTAGAACTTACTCGCCGCCAAATCGGTATATTGACTATTAAAAACGAATATATCAAAAGAGATCTTCAGTTTGTAAACTCTCAACAAAATTTAAAACCGGCGGAAATTAAAATGTATGAGAGAGATTTAAAAGACTCTTATCAGCTTTTTATAGAACGGACATTAACAGATGCTCAGTTAAAAGAATGGGGGGTAATTCAAAAAAGTATGTTGGCAGAGGTGGAAAGCCATGAAAACTTGAAAACAGACCTTAAAATGCTTGAAAAAAGACACAAAGAAAATCTCAAAGAAATTTATACTAAATACCGATATGACCGAAAGTTGTACTATGCACAACGCAGCAACGCCAGGCGTCAGTATGAAACTAATAAGTTGAAGTTAATTAGTTATTACAAGGCATTGGGAGAAGAAAATGAAGAAGAGGTGATGTCTTTGGAAGAAATTGCTAATCTATATAAAGAGTACGATGACTATTATAACAATACGAACACTCCAAGTCCTTTAAATTACCTCGAAATTCAGGAAGAAGGAGGTAAAGTTGAAGAAGCCGTTATAGAAGAAGGAGATTTTTAGAAATCTCTTTTTTTATGAGTATTAAATGTCCTAATAATACCAAAAAACAAGTATATCGTTCCTATTGTTTAGCTAATTTTTAGCTTACTTTGCAAAAAAATAAATTATGTCATATCTAAGTAAAGTTATCAGCGGGAGATGCCCTAATTGCGGTAAAGAAAAAATATTTTATGACAAAGGAAATTCTATTACATTCAGAATGCCAAAGATGTCGCCTAAATGCCCTCATTGTCACTATAACTTTCATAGAGAAACCGGGTTTTACTTTGGAGCAATGTATGTAAGTTATGGAGTAACTGTAGCAGAAATGATTACCATTATGGTTTTACGGCTTATTTTAAATGAATTCTTTGGATTGCATATATCTATGCTTGATGCTTTTATTGTCATTGTTGCCGTATTGTTTGTATTTTGGACCTTTAACTATAGGGTGTCGAGGATTATGTGGCTGAATATGTTTTATAAAAAAGAATAGCATTATATAGGGAAGTTGTTTATATTTGCACGCTTTACCGAAAAACGGGTGTAGTTCAAGGGTAGAATAGCGGTCTCCAAAACCGTTGATGGGGGTTCGAATCCCTCCACCCGTGCAAAAGAAATCCTTGTAGTTTTGTACAGGGATTTTTTTATTCGTAATGTTTTAAAAAATCTTTTGGTGTTGCTCCTGTTTTTCGCTTAAAAACTTTCGAAAAGTAAGAGTAATCATCGCAACCTAAGACGGATGCGATTTCGGCAAAATTTTTTCGAGAGTAAATCAGCATTCTCTTTGTTTCAAGGAGTACTCTGTTCCAGATTACTTCGGTCGTCGTTTGGTTTACGGTTGCTTTGCAAATCCGGTTAAGGTGTTTAGGACTCAGATTTAGTTTTTCGGCATAGAATAAAGCTGATTTCTCCTGGATAAAATGCTGTTCCAGTAAATCTTCAAAGCGCTGAAAGTGCAGATTATACGGACTGTTGGTTTTTTGGAAGCGCTCTCCGGATAGTAAAATTCTGTTGATTTCGATGTAAAACTGAACCGTCAGATTCACTAACATCATATCTTTGCGCCAATAATCTCTTTTTACCTCTTCCAGCATTCGCTTAAAATAGTTAGTAATGTGATGCTGGTGCTCATCGGATAAACAAATTCCGTTCGGAAAAAATATAGAGCGGAATACAGGATATTCTCTCAAAGTTTCGCGGACAAAAAACAAATCAAAAAATTCCTGATTGTGGAAAAAGATATAGCCATTGATGTCATCCGACAACTCCCAACTGTGCGTTTGTCCGGGAGCCAGCGTAAAAACAGTGCCGGGTTTTACGATGTAGCGATTAAAGTCTATTTCATGCGTTCCGGAGCCTGCCGTAAAAATCATGCTGGTATAAAAATTGTGTTTATGCGGTTTCTCAATTCTGCTGTGATTAATCAGTAAGTGATTGGGAATGGTATTGGCATAAAAGCTTATTTCTTCTTTGTGGTGAACCAGATCGCCAATCTGTAAAATGTCTATTTCATCCATATTGTAACCGATGATTATTTTTATAAAAGTAATAAAATCTTTTTTTAAAGCTTTGGGGATTGCAAAACAGTATTTTATTTACAAACTTTGTTTTCTCAAAAAAAGACAATGAAGATAAGTATTATTACTATCGTTTTAGCAGTGGTTTTTTGCAGTGCCTGTACACAGCAGACTGCAAATAAACTAGAAGCACTCGATACCAAATCATCTCGTGAAGTTACGATTAAGTCAGAAGTTTCAGGAGACAGCATTTTGCACATTACCCATCAAAAAATATGGGCAAACGGACAAATTGTCGCTCAAAAAACAGATACCGTTAAAACGGCAAAAGAAATCACTGCCTGGGGAGAAAGCAATCCCGTTAGCCTGGTAAAAACGCCTATTTACGTTACTGTTGAATAATTACAAATCAAAGATGAAAAAAAGAAGCAGTAAGGCTGTCAGCCTTGTTTTAATAACAGCAGCACTCGCCGGTTGTGCCAAACCTCAGGAAGAGAAAGAACTGAAACAGCGCGTTTTTATGCGGGCAGATGAAAGTGCGCCTTATACAGAAGTAACCGAACAATACGGCAGCCGGCACCGCGGAGGCGGAATGGGAAGTGCTTTATTGTGGTATATGGCATTTCGTCCTCTAATGGGAGGTAATATGGGATATGCCAGTCAGGGATTGGCAGCACAGTCCAATGTAGGAAAAAATGCAGCAAAAGCCAATTCATTGAAAACTCAAACTGCACGAGGCGGATTCGGAACCACAGCCAAGTCCGGTACTTCTGCGTCATAGATTCTCTTTATGAAGATAAAATATTTAACACCGAGTTCGGACTGGCAGCAGCGCTTGGAAAAAACGGGCTTTGGTTACCATACCGAAGATCATGCTACTCCGTATTGGATTGAGCATTACTATTACAGCATTACAGAGAATTTAGCAGATGAGATTTATGCCGCTACTTCCGATTTGTGGCAGATGTGCCTTGCGGCTGTGGATCATGTAATTGCCAATAAATTGTACGATCTTTTTCAGATCCCTCTTTTTATACAGCAGCATATTGAGGAGTCCTGGGAAAACGATGCACCAAGTTTGTACGGCAGATTTGACTTTGCGTACGATAATTATAGTAAACAACTAAAAGTGCTTGAGTTTAATGCAGATACGCCAACCTCATTGTATGAAACCGGCGTAGTGCAATGGCTTTGGATGCAGCAGTATTTCGGTGCCTCCAAAGATCAGTTTAATTCTGTGCACGACAGACTGATTCAGACCTGGAGTGATTTAAAACCATATCTCAAAGGAGAAACCCTCCATTTTAGCTGTATGAAAGGAACTTTGGAGGATTTGACTAATGTTGAGTATTTACGTGATTGTGCCATACAGGCGGGTATTCAAACCAAGTTGATATACATTGACGATATTGGTTGGGACGGAGAAACCTTTACCGATTTGGAAGACGAAATGATTACGGATATATTTAAGCTATATCCATGGGAATGGTTGATCTATGAGCCTTTTTCACTGCATATTCCAAACGATATGGCTAAAGCAAACTGGATTGAGCCTTCGTGGAAAATGATTTTGTCAAACAAAGCCATAATGGCTGTACTTTGGCAATTATATCCCAACCATCCGCTATTGCTGGAAACTTATTTTGAAGAGCCTAAAGGGATGGAAGATTACGTTAAAAAACCACTGTTATCCCGTGAGGGAGCGAACGTTACACTGTATAAAGGTGGAAGAATAGTTGAAGCTTCACCTGGAGAATATGGTGATGAAGGCTATATTTGCCAACAGCTGGCATCTCTGCATAAAGAAAAAAGCGGATATGCGGTAATCGGTAGCTGGACCATCGGACAGGAACCTTGCGGAATTACGTTTAGAGAGAGCGACAGCCTCATTACTACTAATAAAAGCAGGTTTATCCCTCATATCATTGAAAATTAATTGCGTTTAAATTGTTAATCCCTTTTAGCCCGAACGGTTATGACTCCTGAATTTATTTACGACAAAATATATCAAGACCAGATTTTTAAATTTGATTCGGTCTCTTTCAAGGAATTTGAAAATTGCAAATTTGTTAATTGCGATTTAAGCGCTTGTTCTTTTTTAGCTACGCTGTTTATCGATTGTGAGTTTACCGATTGTAATTTTAAAAATGCAGAGATCAACTATGTGGGATTCAGAAGCGTTCATTTTTCAAACTGTAATTTCACGGGTGTCAATTTTGCAATGATCGACCAAACGATATTTGAGTTTTCTTTTACAGATTGCAATCTCGAATTTGCCCAGTTTTATGGGTTAAAGTTAAAAAAACAGGTGTTTTCTAACTGCAGCCTGATTAGTGCCGATTTTATGGGGGCTGATTTATCTATGGCGATGTTTGACAATTGTAACCTGCATCGTACCGTTTTTGAGAAGGCAAACGCTGAGGGAGCCGATTTTTATACCAGTTATAACTACGATATTGATCCGGAATCAACTCGCATTAAAAAAGCCATGTTTTCCGCGCAGGGCTTAGCCGGACTCTTGACAAAACATCAGCTGGTGCTGAAGTGATTTTATGCACTTCGAAGAAAACAAACGTCAAAAAGATTAACTACCTTTGATAAAACTTTCTAAATCCAGAAAAAGATCAATCATGAAAACAGCTTTTATCACAGGAACAACATCGGGTATAGGAAAAGCCACCGCTCAAATTTTAGCCTCTAATTACAGGTTAATTTTATGCGGACGAAGAGCGGATAAATTAGTAGAACTGCAAAAAGAGCTTGAAGAAATAACGGAGATTTATCCCCTTGTTTTTGATGTTCGCAACAAAGTTGAGGTTTTTGACGCGGTAAATTCGCTCCCCGAAAAATGGAAAGCAATAGATGTGCTGGTTAACAATGCCGGCAATGCACACGGTTTGTCTAGTTTTCAGGAAGCAGATCTAAATGATCTGGAAGCCATGATTGATATTAACGTAAAAGGGCTTATTTACGTGACCAAAGCTGTTTTGCCTTATATGCTCAAGCAAAACGGCGGACACATTGTCAATTTATCATCCATTGCCGGAAAAGAAACCTATGCGAACGGAGCAGTGTATTGTGCGAGCAAAGCCGCAGTTGAATCCATTTCAAAGGGACTTAGACTTGATCTTTTGCATAGCGGAATCAAAGTAACCAATATAGCTCCGGGAGCTGTTGAAACGGAGTTTTCGGTGGTAAGATTCAAAGGAGATAAACAAAGAGCTTCCAAGGTGTATGAGGGTTACGAACCATTGATAGCGCAAGATATTGCACAGGCAATAGCGTATGCCGTAAATCAACCGGAATACGTTCAGATTGCGGATGTTACTATTTTTCCCAAAGCACAGGGAAACGGTACTACATTTGTCAAAAAAATATAACCGTTTTTAGATGACATTAGGTGAAAAAAACTACATTTGTATCGGTTTTACTACAAATTATCCCTTTATAAAATGAAAAAAAATATTGCAATAAGCCTGTTGATTTTCGGGCTGAATTGCACTTCTAATTTCGCTTTTGCACCACGCGATTTTTATTTTAATACCATTACCGAAATTTTAGCAGCAGAAAACAGGACTCTGTCCGATACGTTGTTTATCGATTTAAAAAACGATCCGGATTTTAGGTTTAAAAATAACCTGAGATGGTTTCAGGATAGTGAACAAGCACTTTTCGGAATTAAAAATGCACAGGGCGACATCTATATTGAACCGCTTTTTTATCAGATCGAATCCTTTGTGGAGGGGATTTCCATTGTTACGTTTGAAGATTTTCAGGGAGCCATTAACAATAAAGGAGAACTTGTGATTCCTTATGTTTATGAAGAACTGCATACGTGCAGTGAAGGATTGATCGCTTTTAAAGAAGCCGATAAATGGGGTTTTTTAAATACGTCGGGCGACAAGGTAGTTGAAGCGAGATATGACTTTGTAGACAGTTTTTCAGAAGGTCTTGCCTTAGCCTCTCAGGATAATCTTTTTGGCTATATCAATCGCAAAGGCAACGTGGTTATTCCTTTTCAGTATGATTATGCTGGCAGTTTTGAAGGAGGAGAAGCACAGGTGGAAATAAAGCTCAAGTCTTTTGTTATTAACAAAAGGGGAGTGATCGTTTCTGAGCAATAGGTTTTCATCCTGTCCTGCTGAATTTATTTCGGTCTATCCTGATTTTGAGGATATAAAACAAAGAAGCTGAAACAAGTTCAGCTTGACAAGTCTGTCTTTTTTCTGTCTTGCTGAATTCATTTCAGTATCTCTTAGGTTTTTAAATTTACAAGCCGTTATACTTTATCCCTATCGTAAACCATCTGCCCGGCATAGGTACAGCTCCGGCTTCAATATAAGTGGCGTCAAAAATATTCTGAGCATCTGTATATACTCCAAACTGATTAGCCGTATAGCTGATGCGGATGTCGTTAATCCAATAGCTTTTGTAACTCAAGCGCTGATTGTAGCGGTTAGCCAGTGTGGCACTCCAGTTTTGGTGCTTAAAATTCAGTGTGGCAACGAGCTGGTGTTTCAGACTCTCAATGGCATATTTAGAAATTAAGTCCTTTTGGCTGATTTCTATTTCAGGAGATAAGTAAGTGTAGCCCAATCCTAAGTTCCATTGCGTAATCTCATCACCCACTCTGTATTTTACGGAGGCGCTTATTCCGGTTGTTTTATTTTTTGCCTCATTGTACGGTTGATAAGGCTGGTCTGTATTCGGTCTTATCCAATCGATAAAATCATCAATTACCCGGTAAAAAGCAAATACTTCTGCGCTCAGTCTGCTGTCTATATATTTCCCTCCGGCTTCCACCTGATAGGCTCTTTCCGGTTCCAGTTCGGGATTTCCTATATTTCCGGGACGCTGATCTAAATACAAATCTGTAAAGGAAGGAATTCGCTGGCTGGTTCCGGCATTAAAAACAGCTTTCCAGTTGGGATTAAAGGCATAGCTTGCATCAATACCCGGAAAAATCTGCCAGCCGTATTTTGTATTGTAGTTGACGTATGCACCCAGATTAACGTCTAAGTCAGGTATAAATTCTCTCTGAAACTCGGTGTATATTCCATAATTGCTTTTGCTGTGATCGCCTATGTTTGTCGAGTTTATTTTTTCGTATCGCATTTCTGCTCCGACAGCTATTTTTCCAAAATCGCCCTGATATTCTCCTTTCACATTTGAGGTTAGCGAATGTGCATAATGTCTGCTTCGGGCGACATCAAGCTGATGTCTGAAATAGCGGTAATCGTCAAAGTTATAGCGGTAGGCTATGCTTGGCAATAGTCTGAAACGGTTGTTTAGCTGATGGGTGGAGCTGAGATTGAGTAAGTAGCTGCTTACGATTTCTTCCGATTCTTTATCGCCCGGAGCAGCGTAAAAACCATTGGCTCCGAATGAACTTTGCGCCCATCCGCCCAAAACCATAATGGCATTGTTTTCATCCGGTACAATATTGCCCTGATAGAATAATTTGTTGTTGTGAAAAGCTGTATTGTAGCGGTATCCACTTCCGGAATCGTGGCTTCCGAAAAGCATGTGATTGTGTTTTTCTTTTATCAGTGTTCCGCCCAGCTGTATCCCTCTGCCATTATAGAATTCGCCGCTGTTTATTTCTTCTTCATCTTTTTTAAAGCTTGTTCCGCCGTATACATGGGCAAATACACCGTCTTTTTTCGGGTTTTTAGTTACGATGTTTACTACTCCGGTCAAACTGTTTACGCCATACAAACGAGCCGAAGCACCTCTTACGATTTCGATTCTTTCAATGGCTTCCAGCGGTACCGGAATGTTGAGCGAATTGTGTCCGGTTTGCGGATCTGTTATCTTTTGACCGTTTAACAGCAGCAGGTTCTGTTCAAAACTTCCTCCTTCTATGCTTAAATCTGCCTGGGTGCCAAACGGACCGCGCTGACGCAAATCAACGCCTGATGCATATGCCAAAAGTTCATTAACAGACTCTACGGGCAGCTGTTTAATTTGCTCCTGTGTAAGAACGGTTATGTTTCTGTTTTTTAAAGATTCCGGCAATTGCAAACGCTGGTCGTAAATAACAATTTCTGCTATATCGGTATCGGTTTGTATCGTTTGTTCTTCCTGTGCCTGCACATTCAATACCGCACAAGTAAAGGCAAAAGCAGACAGTATAGCTGATTTTTTCATACGTTATAAAAAATTAATTTTCTGTTATAGGGTTCAAATAACTCTTTTAAGCTCATTAGATTGCGGCAAAAGTATCGGTTCTTTTGCAAATGCAGCTATGCCACTTTTAAATTTTGAGGTAGTCCGGTCTGCAAACCAAAGCAAACCAACTGTATCGCCGATTGATTGAGAATTTTTATCCGGCGCTTAAAACTTGTCCTATGCAAAGAAAAAACCTTTTCAAAGTCTATATTTTTGAGTTGTCTTTTTTAGGGCATAAAGGAATACCCCGCGCTTATTAGAGACAGTTTCTATATATAATTAATAACTAAAAACAATCAGTATGGCAAAAGTACACGCTTATTTAAATTTTAACGGCAATTGTGAAGAAGCATTCAATTTTTATCAACAGGTATTTGACAAACCGTCGTTGGGCAAAAATCGATACAGAGATATGCCGCCCAGCCCGGATTTTGAACTTCCTGAATCGGAAAAAAACAAAATTTTGCACACGGCTATTATGATTAACGATGAGGTTATGCTGATGGGGTCTGACTGCAGCGATCATTTTGGACAAAAAGCCGTTTTTGGAACAAGTACTTATGTTATGCTGGATGCTCAAACAGCCGACGAAGCAAAAAAATTATATGAAAAGCTGAGCTATAAAGCACAAAAACTGGAAATGGAATTGGGTGAAACGTTTTTTGCCGAACTGTTTTCTTCTTTTATCGATCAGTTTGGCGTTGCCTGGATGATACATTACGAAGGAAAAAACAGGATGAACGGCGGCAAATAAGTTTCTGCAGCAAAGTTGTATCAGGTAAATTAACAGTTATTTTTGTTTTTTATTGTAAATATATGTGATTTGTTGGTAAAAAAACGTTGTATATTGCAGTATTAAAATTTATTTATAAAAATAATTGATATGAAAAGATTATTTAGTTTCGTAATTGTCTTTTTAGGATTAACAACAGGGGCTATGGCGCAAAAAGTTGATTTATCTATTTTTCCAAAACCCGAACAAGGGTATAAACAGATGGTCATAGAAGTTCCTCATTCTGAAAATGACGGTAATAAAAAGCTGGAATTCAGAGTAGGCAAGTGGATGGATGTTGACGGATGCAACAGTTTTAAGCTCAACGGAGTGGTAGAGAAAAAAGATTTGCAAGGCTGGGGCTATGACTATTATGTTTTTAGCGGAGGCGGCGTTATTGCTACGCGTATGGCGTGTCCGGATGCAGAAGGCAGACATATGTTTGTTTCGACAACTCCTGAAACGGCAAGGTATAACGGACGTATGCCGATTGTTATCTACGTGCCGAAGGATTATGAGGTAAAGTTTAAAATATATCAGACAGATGGGGATGATTACGAAGCTCTGGAAGTAGTGCAAAAATAATAAGCATTTTAAAAGTTTAAAAAAGCATCGAGGAGTAATCATCGATGCTTTTTTAATATCAGACTGATTCTATTTGTTAATTAATAGTTATATGCTTTGTTTTTATTTGATCAATCAGATAGTTTTATCAAATATTTTTTGAAATAAAAAAAAAGTGATACTAATATTTTATTAAAAAATAAATCAATAATTTAATATGATAAGAATCTTACTGACTGCTGTTGTTTTTTTATTTTCAGCTTTTGCAATTGCTCAAAACAAAAAATATTACTACGAATACGAAAGCGTGCTACCCTATCAAGAACGCTTCGATAAGATAGAGGTAAATGCGACTAATGAAGTTGAAAAAATACAGTTGTATGGAACTTTGTTATTGCCAAAAACACCCTTTTATAAAGTAGTGATGATAATTCCTGGATCGGGACCTGATACGCGTGAAAATCATTTTAAACTCGCAGAAGAATTGTTGTTGCATAACATAGCTGTTTTTAGATATGATGAACGAGGAATCTCTGAATCGGAAGGAGAATTTAATGAAATTAGAATAGGAATCAACGAATTAGTTGATGATATGGCAGTTTTATTTCAAAAATTGAAACAACTTCCTGCTTTAAAAGATAAAAAAGTAGGAGTTATTGGTCATAGTTTTGGAGGAATGATTGCTATTGATGCTGTTAATAAAAAGAAAGCTAATCCTGATTTTATGGTCCAATGGGCAACTCCTGTTCAAAGTCATGGTGAATGGTTTAAATACCAGTTAAAAAATGGAATAGGGGAGTTACCAATGCAGTTTAAATATGAAAACCTAGAAGAGGCTTATAAGATTATGGATATCTTTAATCAAGCTTTTGCAACAACAAAAGATTCTACTACGATGAAACAAGATATTAAACTACTGTATAAGACGAGAAAAATAGCGAAGAAACAAGGATATACTTCAAAGCGCTATGAACGTTTTACTTATGCCACATTCCCTACACATAAGGCTCTTATCAAAAAGGATTTTGAAAAGATGTATGCTAATGTAGAAGTGCCAATGCTTTATATAATTGGTACTAATGATATCATTGTTGATCCTGTGGCGGGAGTTGAAAAATTAAAGTCGTTAGGTAATACTAAGGTGGAAATAAAAGTGTTGGATGGATTAGACCATTATCTAACAACCGAACCGGAACTGGTATTGGGAAAAGAGATGTATTATATTGATGAAAAGGCGAGTGCTTATATGGTTAACTGGATTTTAAATCAATAGCTTAAATATTAATATATTATGGTGAAAATAGCTTTAAGTATTATACTCTTTTTATTGGCGAGTATAGGATTTACTCAGGAAAATCAAATTAGCGGAACGATAAAAAACGTAGAAACCCATGCTAATCTTGCTTATGTGAGTATTGGCGTTATCGATAAAGCGATGGGAACAATTTCAAAAGAAGACGGAACTTTTTTAATGAAAACAAATAAATATCTCACTGAAAAAAATAAAGTTAGATTTTCGATGATAGGTTATCAGGATTATGTTGCATCAGTAAAAGAACTCGAAAATAATCCAACTATTTATTTGATTCCCGAATCGTCTGTTTTACCTGAAATTGCAATTATCAAAAAACACATTAATCGCTATAAAATCGGTAATACCAAAGTTGGAAAAATGCTGATGAAATATTACAGTATCCACGACGCTTC
The DNA here is from genome assembly GCF_004364575.1 of Myroides indicus. Classification (GTDB taxonomy): domain Bacteria; phylum Bacteroidota; class Bacteroidia; order Flavobacteriales; family Flavobacteriaceae; genus Flavobacterium; species Flavobacterium indicum_A. The sequence goes on from NZ_SOAG01000009.1 coordinate 43,714, forward strand.
TAAAGACGATCAATTAGGCGTTGAACAAGGGATGATTTTTGATGTGGAAAATGATTTTGTGGTTGATAAATTTAGTTTTCATATTGGTTGTAATGAATATCAAAATGTAAAATTGCGATTAAAATTTTATGATGTTGACAAAGGAGAACCAATAAAATTATTTAATAGAGAAGATATTATTTTTGATATAACAGATAGAAAAAAAGGGATATTTACTGTTGATTTACAGGATTATGATATTATAATAAAAGACAAAAAACAAATAGCAGTTTCTTTGGAATGGGTTGACGGTTTAGTGGAAGGGAAACACCAAAATGTTTTGGAATTACATATAAAACCGGAAAGCATAAATACGGAATATTTAAGCGTGCAGGTGAATTTCCGTGGAGAAAACTGAAACAGGAGATGACGCTTTACCTTGATGTAACTGAAGTAGAAACAGAATAAAAGCTATTAAAATATACCTCTTTGTTTCAGGAAAGCAAACCAAGCATTAAATTTGAAACAGAAAACACAACCCAACTAGCCCTGTTTTACTAAATCCTTATGTCGAACTCAGGTTTATAGATTGTTTTTGTAGCGCAAACTTCTATTTTTATAAAGAGGTAAGGATTGATAAAATATTAACAATCAAAAACTATTATTATATTAGGGTTAAAAATTATTTCTGTTAAAAAGTAATTTATTAATATCTCTCTAAAATACTGCGAATTGGAGTTTTATCAATGACTGTGATTTTTTGTGTTATAAAACTAATGATGTACAAACAAAAAATGTATTTTTTTAGATGTTCATACTAATTTACTGTTAAAAAAAGCCGCAGAATATAGCTGTAATTTCCCGTTTTTGATTTTTTGAGTATATTTACAAACGTTCGAAAAAAGAAGAAAAAAGAGAAATAAATCTCATTTATGTTGACATTAATTGTACTCACTTTTGCACTAGCTTTCATCACTCTTTTGATGAAAAGGTTTGTGCATTCAAAATATGTAGGGCTGATAACCTTAGTGCCTTTTACTCTTTTTATTACTTTTTTGTCGTATATTCCTAAGGTTAGGGAAGGAACAAATGTGTTCTTTAAAAACGAATGGATTCCTTCCTTGGGGATTTCTCTGGATTTAAAAATTGATGGACTTTCATTGCTTTTCAGCTTGCTGATAACAGGAATAGGAACATTAATTTATCTGTATGCCTCCTCATATATGAGAGGACATGTTTATCTACATCGCTTTTTTTGCTATTTAGGACTTTTTATGGGAGCGATGCTGGGTTTGGTTTTATCCGATAATCTGATCTCGCTATTTATTTTTTGGGAACTGACCAGTATAACATCATTTTTTTTAATAGGCTTTAACAATGAAAATGAAGAGTCCCGGAAAAGCGCACTTTGGGCGTTGTCTATTACCGGATTAGGAGGTTTTTTCCTGCTGTCATTCGGAGTAATGATGGGAAGTATTACCGGAACATATTCTATTCAGGAGCTATTAGGACAATCAGAGATTCTTAAAAATCACAGTGCCTATATATTGCTGATTTCATTTTTGTTCGCTGCAGCTTTTACAAAATCAGCACAGTTTCCCTTTCATTTTTGGCTGCCCGGAGCAATGAAAGCGCCAACACCGGTATCTGCCTATTTGCACTCGGCAACAATGGTAAAGGCAGGTATTTATTTGCTGGCGAGATTTACTCCCGTTTTAGGCGGTGAATACGAATGGAATACTACGTTACAGATTGCGGGAGGAGTAACTATGCTTTATGGGGCTCTGCATTCTGTTTTTAGGAAAGATATGAAGTCGATTTTGGCATATTCTACTGTTTCTGCATTGGGAATGCTGGTTTTTTTGCTGGGTGTAGGTACAGAAAAAGCTTTGTATGCTGCTAGTGCTTTTATTGTGGTTCACGCACTGTATAAAGCTTCTCTTTTTTTAATTACAGGGGTTGTCGATCACAGTACGCATACGCGAAACATAAACGAACTAGGAGGAATCAGGCATAAGATGCCTTGGATTGCCGTTGCAGGACTGATTAGTGCTTTGTCTTGTGCGGGAATTCCATTGACTTTTGGGTTTATAGGAAAAGAGCTTATATATGAAGCCACTTTACATTATCCGTTGCATACGATAGCTATGATATTAACAGTGACGGCAGTAGTGACAAATGTTTTTTTGACGTGTTCAGGATTTTTAGTAGGTCTAAAACCTTTTTTTGGAAAATTAACCGTACGCTGTGCAGAGATTGAAAAACCAGAAGCTGTTTTGTGGCTTCCTCCGTTAATACTGGCATTTTTTAGCGTTCTGTTTGGCGTTTTACCTATTTTGGCAGATGACGGTTTTGTGACAGCCTTGGCACATGCTATCAACGGAAAAAAGATAGATCAGCATTTACAAATATGGCACGGAGTTAATCGGGCACTGATTTTAAGTGGAATGACCATTGGTTTCGGAATATTGTTGTATTTTCTTTTTAAGAAATTTAGAAATCCTATGCGGCTGACGGAGCGTTTTAATGCAATTTCTCCGCAAAATATATTTACGTTATTTGTAGATAAATTCAGGGTTTTTGCTTTTATTTATACCCGCTTTTTTCAAAATGGGTATCTGAGAGTCTATTTAATGGTTATTGTAATTTTCGTGATCGGATTAGTGGGATATAAATTGTTTGAAGATGTTCCTTTACACGTAAATACAACCGGGCTTTCAGAATTCCGAGTCTATGAGTTAGTTGTTTTTCTGATTATGGTAGTAGCTATATTGTTTACTATCCGTACTTCGTCAAGGCTTACAGCAATTGCTGCAACGGGTGTAATCGGATATTGTATTTGTTTGATTTTTGTGTTTTACGGAGCTCCGGATTTAGCGATGACTCAGTTTGCAATAGACACTTTAACTGTTGTGCTTTTTGTATTTGTATTGTTTAAATTGCCGGCATTTTTAAATTTAAGCAATCGCGCTATTCAGTTTAGAGACGCTGTTATATCTATTGCTTTTGGCGTTTTGATATCCTTGATCACCTTGCAGGCATTAGTTTCTCCGGCAGATAAAGAAATTAGCCGTTTTTATGCTGAAAATGCTTATGAACTGGCAAAAGGAAAAAATGTAGTGAATGTGATTCTGGTAGATTTTAGAGGATTTGATACGCTAATAGAAACTATTGTGTTGTCTATTGCGGCTATAGGAGTATTTAGTTTGTTAAAATATAGAGCAAGTGATGAAGAGATATCGGAGTAAAAAAGAACAGGATCAAACCATCTTAAGAACCGCAACTAATTATTTGTTACCGGTATTGTTGTTGTTTTCTGTATTTGTTTTATTGAGAGGGCATTATTTGTCGGGTGGAGGATTTGTTGGAGGGCTAATAGCTTCTATCGCATTTGTACTTCATTCCTTTGCTTACAGTACCAAGCAAACGCTGTCGTTATTTCAATTTTCGCCTATGGCTTTGATCCCGGCGGGATTGGCGCTTTCTATTCTTAGTGGACTTCTACCGGTTTTGTTGGGATTGCCTTTTATGACCGGGGTTTGGTTTGCGGATTCAGTAGCTGTAATAGGATCGGTAGGAACTGCTTTGTTTTTTGATATTGGAGTTTATTTGGTGGTGATAGGCGTAGTGCTCACTATTTTATTTACCATAGCTGAAAATGTTTAAATTGTAGAAAAGAAATGGAATTATTATTAGTCGCTTTGGTAGGGGTTCTTTATTCCGCAGGAATTTACCTTATGTTCAGAAGGAGTATGGTGAAGCTTTTGCTGGGCTTTATAATTTTAGGAAACGGAGCTAATATTCTTATTTTTTTGATGGGAGAACTAACTAAAGGAAAAGCTCCTATTATTGATGCGGAAGAAACTCATTTTGTAGATGCGTATGCCGATCCGGTTCCGCAGGCATTGATATTAACAGCAATTGTAATCAGTTTTGGCTTGACGGCTTTTGCTATTGTTTTATTAAACAAAGTTTACAGTACAACGGGATCTGATGATTTAGATTCACTTAATATTCAAGATTTAGATATATGATTTCAAACTTCATATTGGCACCCATATTTGCGCATATGTTTACGGCAGTTTTGCTGATGTTTTTTTGGAAGAGGGTACAAGCTCAAAAAATTATCAGCATCATCGGCAACAGTATTGCATTTATAATGTGCTGGCGATTATTTTCTGCCACGTGGAAATACGGAAATATAACACTGCAATTAGGGGGATGGGAAGCTCCTTTTGGAATCACTTTTGTGTCGGATACGCTCAGTGCCGTTATGGTTTTGCTGACGGCAATCGTATCGTTGTCGGTTGGCATATATTCTACTTCAGCGATTAATATAAGCCGTATAAAATATGGTTATTTCTTTATATATCACTTTTTGATTATGGGGCTTATGGGCGCCTTTTTAACCGGAGATATTTTTAATTTATACGTTTGGTTTGAAGTGGTTATCATCTCTTCTTTTGTATTGCTTACTTTAGGAGGTAAGAAAAGACAGATGGAAGGTGCTGTAAAGTATGTAACAATGAATATGCTGGCTTCCGTTATATTTTTGACAGCTATCGGAATTTTATACGGAATTACAGGAAGTTTAAATATTGCTGATTTGGCAAATCAGGTTGCTATTATTGAGAACAGAGGTTTAGTGACTGTAACATCATTGCTGTTTTTTGTCGGGTTTGGTATTAAATCTGCTGTGTTTCCGCTTTATTTTTGGCTGCCTTCTTCTTATCACACACCGCCTTCGGCAATTGGAGCGATTTTTGGGGGATTATTGACTAAGATGGGAGTGTATTCTTTATTTAGGGTTTTTACAATTATTTTTAAGCCGGATGATTTTATTCTGCAGGTATTTATTGTAATTGCAATTTTGACCATGATCAGCGGGGCTTTCGGTGTAATTAACAAGAGAAATATCAGAAGAATCCTGTCGTATTTTATCGTTTGCCATATTGGTTATCTGATTGCCGGAATAGGACTTTATACCGAACTTGCTTTTGTAGGAGTAATATTTTATTTAATTCACGATGTGATTGTAAAAAGCAATCTGTTTATGATGAGCGGTCTTATTCAAAAAATCAGAGAAACACAGGATATTACTCGTTTAGGAGGACTCTATAAAGATTACCCTAAACTGTCGTTAATTTTTGCTGTAATCCTTTTTTCATTAGTAGGGATTCCGCCTTTATCAGGATTTTGGCCAAAAATAATGCTATTTCAGGAAGCTTTTGTACAAAAGCAATATGTGTTGCTCGGAACCTTAATTTTTGCAAGTTTTATCACTTTGTTTATAGTGGCTCGAATCTGGTCAGAGGTTTTCTGGAAAGATTTGCTCAAGCCAAACAGCGAAGAAATAGACCATTTTGCTCCGTTTTCAAAAAGCGGAAAAATAGCTCTTATATTGCCGATAACAGCTTTGGCTGGTGTCTCTCTTTATATCGGATTAAATGCACCGGTCATTATTGAGGTTTCGGAAAGAGTAGCGCACGAAATGAAAAACCCGTCTATATATATTGATGCAGTAATGAAAAATCTAAAATAAAAGCAGATGTTAAAATATTTTCTACTCAATATACTTTTAATTTTTGTTTGGGTGGCGTTAACCGGACAGTTAAATTATCCAAACTTTGTATTTGGTGCGGTTGCCGGCTTTTTTATTTTGTGGTTGTTAACTAAGAATTCAAACAAATCTGAAAAAGAGTATTTTTACAGAGTACCCAAAATAATTTTATTTATCCTGTATTTTTTATATGATATGCTGCATGCTAATTTTCAGGTGGCTATAGATGTAATTACACCCAATTACCATACTACTCCCGGAATGATTAAATATGATATAGATGCCAAAACGGATTTTGAAATAACGATGCTTACCAATATTATAGCACTTACCCCCGGAACAATGGTGGTAGAGATTGCAGAAGATAAAACGCATATTTATATTCACACCATGTATTTGAAGGACAAAGAAAAATTTATATCCCGAATGAAAGAAAGAACTGAAAAAAAACTATTAGAAATATTGCGATGACGGTAGAAACGTATTTAATATATATCGTAATGCCTATCATTTGTTTGTCATTGATTTTTATTTTTTTACGGTTTCTCAAAGGACCGGCAGTGGTAGACAGAGTAGTGGCACTTGATTTGCTGATTACAGTAGGTGTAGGCTTTATTGGTTTGTTTAGCCTGATAGCTGATAATCCTATTTTTTTGGATGTGGCAGTTATTTTGGCTCTGATTGCTTTTTTGAGTACGGTTGCTTTTTCCTTTTATTTAGAAAAACGAAACAAGGATGATTGATATTTTAATAATGGTTTTGAGTACTTTGGGCGCAATATTTATTTTAATTGCGTCGATTGGCGTTTTTAGGCTGCCCGATTTTTATACCCGGCTTTCTGTAACTATAAAAGCGGCCACTTTAGGTATAGGCTGTATTTTAGGCGCAGCCGCAATTCACTTTTCCGAGTTTTCAATTACAACAAAGGCAATAGCCATTGTTTTCTTTTTGTTTATAACCTCTCCGGTAGCGGCTTTTTTAATTGCCCGTACTGCTTATCATACCGGAATAAAGCTTTGGGATAAAACCGTTATAGATGAACTCAAAGATAAATACAAAGAAGAAGCAGAAAAAAATAAGGATTCGGATAAAAAATGAAATTAACGCAATATAAATTACATTTAAAAACAAAAAAATTGTTTAAAAAGCTATCTTCGCATATTAGAATACACTTAAATATAATTATGAAAAAAATTGTTTTATTTATTACTGCTTTTTTATTGGCATTGCCGGTAAAAGTAAAGGCAGATGAAGGAATGTGGTTTTTGATGTTCATAGAGCGGTTAAATCAGCGCGATATGGAAAAAATGGGCTTACAGCTGACAGCCGAAGAGATTTACAGTATCAACAATCATTCGCTAAAAGATGCTATTGTACAGTTTGACGGCGGATGTACTGCCGAAATCGTATCTGACCAAGGACTTGTATTGACAAATCACCATTGTGGATACGATAAAATTGCAGATTTATCTACGCCCGAAGATGATATTTTAACAAATGGTTTCTGGGCAAAAGACCATGCTTCCGAGCGTCCTGCTAAGAATCTTTCTGTTCGCTTCTTTGTTCGTATGGACGATGTAACTAAGCGAATTTTAGGTGTTGTCAACGATGATATGACAGAGTTAGAAAGAGAAAAAGCAATTAATCAGGAAATTGCTAAAATTCAGAAAGAAAACGGAGAAGACGGAAAATATACTGTTTCTGTCAAATCTTTTTTTCAGGGAAATGAATATTATTATTTCGTTTATCAAGACTTTAATGATGTAAGATTGGTGGGAACACCGCCTAACAGCATTGGAAAGTTTGGGGGAGATACTGATAACTGGGAGTGGCCTCGTCACACAGGAGACTTTTCTATTTTCCGTGTTTATACAGATAAAGAAGGAAATCCGGCAGAATACTCTTCTGAAAATGTTCCGATGAAACCGAAACATCATTTACCGGTTTCAATTGCCGGAATCAGCGAAGGAGATTTTTCGATGATTTTGGGCTATCCGGGAAGAACTAACCGCTGGATGCCGGCACAGGGAGTGGAGCAAAATATTAAGTTTGCTTATCCGGCTTGGGTAGAAGGATCCCGTTTAGGAATGGATGTCCTTAAAAAACACATGAACGAAAGTGACGAAGTTCGCTTAGCGTATGCCAGCAAATATGCGGGGGTTGCTAACTACTGGAAAAACCGTCAGGGAATGATTGATGCTCTGACCGAACACCAAACAGTAGCGGCTAAAACAAAAGCAGAAAAAGAGTTTAGCCAATGGGCAAATCAAAAAGAAAACAAAGCTAAATACGGAAATGTTATTGAAGATATTAACGTTTATTACGCGGCTACAAACGAAAAAGCTCGTCATGACAACTATCTGATGACTATTCTGAGAACTTCTTCTATCGCTGCCGCTCCGTATAGATTAGCAGGTGGAATGCAGGCGTATATTGCCGGAGATGAAGAAAAGCGTACAGAAATGTTGCCGGACTTTAAAGCGTATATCGAAGATATGTATACGGGGTTTGACGAATCATTAGAAAGAGAAATGTTGGCAGAACAGCTAAAGCTTTATGCAACTAAATCTGAAGGATACGAAATTGCTCCTTATATAGCTCAAATTAAAGAAGAGTATAAAGGAGATTTCCACAAATTCGTCAATGAAGCTTTTGACAAAAGCGTTTTTGGAAATAAAGAAAAAATGGAAGCCTTTTTAAACAATCCGGATCAAGAAGATATTTCAGAAGATTTATTACTTAAAGTTTCAACAGCTTTATTAGATAAATACAGAGAAACACCTGAACATATAGCTAAGCTGGAAGATAAATATCAAAAAGCATATCGATTATTTGTTGATGGCGTGAGAAAAAGCAATCCGGAAGGAAAATATTATCCGGATGCTAATTCAACTTTGAGATTGACTTACGGAACAGTAAAAGATTTGCCGCGCGGAAACAAAGTTAACGATGCCAAAGAAAATTGGTATACAACGTTAAAAGGTACTGTTGATAAACATATTCCCGGGGATGATGAATTCGACGTTCCTCAAAGACTGATTGATTTATACAAAACCAAAGATTACGGACAATATGCCGCTAAAGAAGGATACTTGCCTGTTAACTTTTTGACTAACCACGATATTACAGGAGGGAACTCAGGTTCACCGGTATTGAACGGAAAAGGAGAATTGATCGGTTTAGCGTTTGACGGAAATATTGAAGCTATGGCGGGAGACGTTATTTACGATCCGGAATTGCAGAGAACAATCAATGTAGATATCCGTTATGTGTTATTTATCATTGATAAATTTGCAGATGCAAAACACATTGTTGAGGAAATGACAGTAATGAAATAATTATCAGCTTTAAAACTATAAAAAATGCCTTAGATATTTTTCTAAGGCATTTTTTTTATTATCTTTCTCTGGTCAATTCTCTTTGTTCTGCTTTCTATTCTATCAAAAAAAATGTAGCTTTGAATACTGAAAAAATAAGACAATGCGCATACATTTTATAGCCATTGGGGGCAGTGCAATGCACAATCTCGCCATGGCTTTACACGATAAAGGAGACATAGTAACCGGAAGCGATGATGCTGTTTTTGAACCTTCCCGATCGCGTTTGCTGGCAAAAGGATTGCTACCCGAACAAATGGGATGGTTTCCTGAAAAAATAACCAAGGATATTGATGTGGTTATTTTGGGAATGCACGCCAAAAAAGATAATCCCGAATTGCTGAAAGCACAAGAATTCGGATTAAAAGTTTATTCTTATCCTGAGTTTATCTACGAGCATTCCAAAAATAAAACCCGCGTGGTTATTGGGGGTTCGCATGGAAAAACAACTATTACTTCCATGATTTTACACGTGATGAATTATCACAACGTAGCTGTTGATTTCTTGGTAGGTGCACAGTTGGAGGGTTTTGACAATATGGTACACCTTACTCATGAAAATGACTTTATGGTGATAGAAGGAGACGAATATTTATCATCTCCTGCAGATTTAAGACCTAAATTTCATTTATATCAGCCCAATATTGCTTTGTTAAGCGGTATTGCATGGGATCATATTAATGTTTTTCCAACGTTTGAAAATTATGTAGAGCAATTCAAAATTTTTATTGACAAAATTATCAATGGCGGTATTTTGGTTTATAATGAGGAAGATTCAGTTGTAAAAGAAATTGTTGAACAGTCTGAAAATACAATTCGCAGATTGCCTTATTCTACCCCTCCTTACACTATCAGTAACGGAATTACTTATCTGGAGACTTCTGACGGAGATATGCCTTTGGAGATTTTTGGAGCACATAATCTCAATAATCTTAATGGTGCGAAGTGGATCTGCCAGAATATGGGAATTGACGAGGCAGATTTTTATGAAGCAATAGCTACCTTTAAGGGAGCATCAAAACGGTTAGAAAAAATTGCTGAAAATAAATCAACTGTTGTTTTCAAAGATTTTGCACATTCGCCCAGTAAGGTCAAAGCAACGACAGAGGCAGTAAAAAATCAATATCCCGACAAAAAGTTGATCGCTCTTTTAGAATTACACACTTACAGCAGTCTGAATGTTGAATTTTTATCTCAATACCAGGGAGCATTAGATAAAGCAGATACAGCAGCAGTTTTCTATTCGCTGGAAGCTCTTAAAATAAAGAGAATGCCCGAAATAAGCGCGGAACAGATGCAGGGTGCGTTTCAAAGGGAGGGATTGAAAACATTTACAAATGCTGCAGAGTTTAAACTGTTTTTGCAGACTTTGAATCTGGATAACGCAGTACTGCTGTTTATGAGTTCAGGAGATTACGGCGGTCTGGATTTAAATCAATACGTTGCCGAAAACATGTAGAAATTGTTTTTTAAGGCTCGGTTTTTGAGGTATGATTTTCAATGAATGAGTAGAAATGAAATAGATGCTTATGGAAAATCAGAAGATACCGATAAACTTTTGGTCAGAAGACGATCGCCCAAGAGAAAAACTCCTGACAAAAGGAAAAACTGCTTTAACAGATGCTGAATTACTGGCAATTTTAATCAATTCGGGCAACAGGAACGAATCGGCAGTAGATTTATGCCGAAGAATTTTACAGGATAACGGAAATAGTTTACCCGAATTGGCACGACTGAGTGAAAAACAATTGATGACGTATAAAGGAATAGGTGAAGCAAAGGCTTTATCTATCGTGGCTGCGCTGGAGCTTGGACAGCGAAGACGGATGCGCGAAGTAACAGTTTCTCAGAAAATAACCTGCAGTAAAGATGTTTTTGAAATGATGCAGCCCAGAGTAGGAGAACTCAGTCATGAAGAGTTTTGGGTTATTTTGCTGAGCAATGCCAATCGGGTCAGGAAAATTGTAAAAAGCAGGGATATGCTGATTGAAGAGCGGTTTAACAGTCAAAAAGTAATAGATACTTTAAATATAAGCAAAGGAGGAATGACGGGAACAGTTTTAGATTTGCGTATTCTTTTTAAGTTGGCATTAGAATATCAGGCAACTGCAGTAATTCTCGTGCACAATCATCCCTCAGGCAAGCTCAAACCGAGCCATGCCGATATTCAGCTGACTAAAAAGGTAGTCGAAGCAGGTAAGATTATGGATATCGTTATTTTGGATCATTTTATCATTACCGAATTTGACTATTTTAGTTTTGCCGATAACGGACTGATTTAAAAAAAGTATCTTTGTCGTTTAATGAAAATGACTATGATATTTAAACCCTTTGACAACAAAACCGATATATTTTTTGACTTAGACCACACTTTATGGGATTTTGAAAAAAATTCAGCTTTGGCATTTGAGCGCGTAATCGACGAGATGAAAATGCCCTTTTCTGTTGCTGATTTTTTGAGTCATTATGTTGTAATCAATGAAGAATATTGGCATAAATACAGTCTGAATCTTATTTCGCACGATGAACTGCGCGTCGGGCGGATCAGAGATACTTTTCAATATTTAAAATACGAGGGCAATACAGAAGAAATACTTCAGATAGGGGAGAGTTACTTAAAATATCTTCCTGACTACAACTATTTATTTGATGACGCTTTAGAGCTTTTAGATTATCTACAGGATAAATACAGACTGCATATTATTACTAATGGATTTGATGAAGTACAACGCCAAAAGCTGATTAATTCAGGGATTAGCCATTATTTTATAACCGTTACCAATTCGGAACTGGCAGGAGTTAAAAAACCGGATGCCGGAATTTTTACTTATGCGTTAAATCAGGCTAAGGTTTCCGTTGGCAATTCGGTAATGATAGGCGACAATTTATTGGCAGATATTAAAGGTGCGCAAAACGTAGGAATGGATGTTATTTACTACAACGAGCACAATAAAAATATAACATCAGATTTAGTGCAGGTAAACAAACTCATTGATATTAAGGGGTTGTTATAGCTTTTATGTTTATAACCAAATACAACTTTTTATAACTAATAGTTATATTTTAATTTCCATCTATTTTTTAAAAATTCCCGCGTAGCGTTTTCCCGTGCGTTTTGTCCGGGTTCATAAAAAACTGTACCACTGATTTCTTGCGGTAAAAACTCCTGGTTGACAAAATTGTTGGCGTAGTCGTGCGAGTATTTGTAATCTTCTCCGTAGCCCAGTTCTTTCATCAGCTTGGTAGGAGCGTTGCGCAAATGAATGGGAACGGATAAATCTCCGGTTTGTTTTACCACTTGTTGTGCCTTGCCGATAGCTATATAAGATGAATTGCTTTTGGGAGACGTTGCCAGATATACGGTGCATTGGCTCAGCAATATTCTGCTTTCGGGATAACCGATGACAGACACTGCCTGAAACGTATTGTTTGCCATGATCAAAGCAGTAGGGTTTGCATTGCCGATGTCTTCTGAAGCGGCGATAAGCAATCTCCGGGCAATGAATTTTACATCTTCACCTCCTTCAATCATACGTGCCAGCCAATATACAGCACCGTTAGGATCACTCCCGCGAATAGACTTGATAAATGCCGAAACGATGTCATAATGCTGTTCACCGGTTTTGTCGTATAAGACCGTGTTTTTTTGCACAATTTTCATCACGGCATCGTTAGTTATTTCAATGCTTTCTTCCGGTATAGAATTGACAATCAGTTCAAATGTGTTGAGCAGTTTTCTTCCGTCGCCGCCAGAAACCCTAAACAGGGCTTCAGTTTCTGTAAGTGTGATTTTTTTACGCTTTATTTTATCGTCTTTCTCCATCGCTCTCTCCAAAAGCGCCTGTAAATCGTCTTTGGTAAACGGATTAAGCGTGTAAACCTGACATCGTGAAAGCAGGGCGGGAATCACCTCAAAACTTGGATTTTCGGTAGTTGCACCAATCAGCGTAATCCAGCCCCGTTCTACTGCTGCCAGCAGAGAATCCTGTTGTGATTTGCTAAAGCGATGAATTTCGTCAATAAACAAAATAGGGTTGCGGGCAGTGAATAATCCGGAATTGGTTTTGGCTTTTTCAATGACTTCCCTCACGTCTTTTACGCCCGAGTTAATAGCACTTAACGCATAAAAAGGTCTTTCGCTTTCTTTGGCAATGATTTCTGCCAAGGTGGTTTTTCCCGTTCCGGGAGGTCCCCAAAAAATGAGTGAAGGAATAAATCCTGTTTTTAACTGACGAGTCAAAATGCCATTTTCGCCTGCCAGATGCGATTGACTGATATAATCCGATAAAGCCTGAGGTCTTACTCTTTCTGCTAAGGGTGCTTCCATGATCCGATGTATGAGTTACAAAAATACAATCTCTGGCGACGAATTAAAAATTAAAATTTGCAATCGGAGAGCAGAAGCTGTTAATTGGATTTTTAAAACCCGAGCTCAAATCTCATTAAGCTTTCTTGTTATCAAATGTTTTTTTGAGGGCTTTTTCGGTTTTATAAATAACAATAGCCATTCCGATGACAAATATACCTACAGCTAATAAACCCAAAAAAGGCTCTTCTAATTGAATTTTAACAAACAAGGAAAGAAGGGCTAAAAAGAATAAAACAGCGCCCAAAATCAACATTAATTTACCCGAATAAAGATGTGCAAAATCCCAATGTTCCTGACCGCTCATGGATCTTTTAGTTCTATAACCATAAATAAAGTTTATTGTTTTGGGTGGTTTAAACCGAAACAAATATCCTGAAATTAAAGTAATAAAAGCGACAAAAAATAAGATGACAGAGATACTATCTTCGGGGTTCATAAAGCGTTTTTTTAGTTTATTTAAATTTGTTTTTTAATGCTTTTTCGGTTTTGAAAATGGAAATACAAGGAACAAAAAGGCTAAAAGCTACAATCGCTCCTAAAATATAGGATGTATAAATATCTCCGTCCGGAATAATAAACAATAAGGGTAAACTTACACATAACCACAATCCGGAACGAATGAGTTCTTTAGCTGCTTTTTTTGAGCAAAATGCCAGTGCTCTTGACTTTTCATCGCATTCTTGGTACGATAACCATAAATATAGTTGATGTGTTTAGGCAAGTTTCTTTTAAAGAGCATCCCTGTGCCAATTGAACAAGCCGCTACAAATAGAATACTTAAATTATTTTATGGTTTGAAACCCTTTATTTGCAATATATATAATTTTGCCCTTTAATAACAATGCAGATATTCAAAAGCGGCTTTCAGATATACTAAAGCGGCTTTTGAATATCTGCATTGTTAGAGCATGTTATGTTTTTTAGTACAATATATTTTTTTCTTAAAAAGGTTATATAAAAAAGATAGAAGAAAATAAATTTGAAACCAGTGCAAGATGGAGTTGCCAGTAAGATTACATTATTTTCATTCAACTGATTTAGTTGTACAATATTGCTGTAACACCAATCAATTTTTAGCTGAACAGTTGCATTGTAGGGGATATTATCAAATTCTACGATAGAATTATTGGCGACTTGCCCTACAATTTTATTGTTTATAATAACTTGATAATTTCGTAATAAATCTGGATAAGTATTTTGTCTTTTTATAGTTAACTTTGCCATCATTATTAGATCCGACTTGATAAGTAAGCAACTGAAGAAGCAATTATTGCAGCATTTATGCCAACGACCCCTGCTCCAAGTGGTCCTGCTACAACACCACCCCAAATAGCTCCTTTATATCCTCCAGCAGCATCTGCAACTGCTAGAGAAAACCAACCCCTCGAACTGTAAAGTTCATTTTCAAAATTGTCTGATTCATACCAATATTTATAAGAGTCCTTTGCTATCGCAGATGTTACTAGTATTATCGTTAATTCAATTTCTGAAATAGCGCTATTATTAGCATCATTTTCTATTATATTCAATCTGTCATATAAATCTGCATATGATGTGGCTTTAGTTAATGAATTGTTAATTTGTGAAATTTTATCATTAAAAAATTGTGATTTATTTCTATCAGTCTCAAAAGCATGCAAATTTCTTACGAATTGTAAATCAATAAAGTTTAAGTCAGCAAGACTTTTACTAGCTGAATGTTCATTTCCTTGGAATTTAATCTTTTTATCACTTAAAAAATTAACTGTTTTCATTTTTACAAAATTTAGTAAAGCAACAGTATCAATTTCATTATTTGAATCTTTAAAACTTCTAATATTTATTTCATCTTCGAATTCTCTAATTATATAAGTTAAACCTTCACTATGTAGATTTCCATAATGATTCATTTCGTCTCTATCAAATAAATTAACTTCTCTTTTGTTAGATGGCTTAATTTCTTCTGAATTTTCGTTAGAAGAACAGCCTAATAATGTTCCCACTAACATAAATGTGATGATGCTTAATTTTTTCATTGTTCTTAATTTTAATAATTATTTTTGTATTTCAATATAGTTTTATAATGCATGGTCAATCCTTTTGAACCGTTTACTTTTTAAAATATGGTATAACACCCAAATATTGATAATGCTACAGCAATACATTTATTTATTAAGCTGTTTTTCAAGTGGTTCATAATTAGATTTTTAATGTGTCTTGGAACAAACATAGTTAAAAAAGTATAATAAACAAAAATTAACATTGTTTTTATAATAAAGTATTTTTAATAATCTATTTTTTATCTTTATATTTTCAGATTAAAAAAACGGAGAGGAAAAAATATGGAGAATAAAACGGCGTCTGTTTCATTTAATATCGTGATTTTGCCAATACTCTTTTTAATGGCTATCTGGTTGGTGTATTGGCTGGACTGGCGCGATTATTTACAGTTATATCAATATGGCGTTTATCCGAGAACGCTGAGTGGTTTGCGGGGCGTTGTTTTTAGTCCTTTTATTCATGGAGGGCTGCGACACCTTTACAATAATTCTATTGCTATTTTTGTTTTGTTGTTGATGCTCCAATATTTTTATAAAAAGCAGGTTTGGCAAGTAATTGGATGGGGAATTTTGCTTTCGGGACTGGGGACGTGGCTGATTGCTCGTTCGAGTTATCACATTGGCGCCAGCGGATTGATTTATGTTTTGGTGAGCTTTATGTTTTTTAAGGGGATACAAAGCAGGCATTTTCGGTTAGTAGCTCTTTCACTGGTGATTGTTGTGCTGTATGGAAGTATGGTTTGGTATATGTTTCCCGATACGGAAGACGGTATTTCGTGGGAAGGGCATTTAAGCGGTTTTGTTACTGGATTGTTGCTGACACTGTTTTTAAAAGCACCTGAATTTGCCCAAAAAACATATAAGTACGACTGGCAGCATCCTGATTTTGATCCGCAGCAAGATCCTTTTATCAAGTGTTTTGACGAAAACGGAAACTATATTATTATCCCTAAAGAAACACTGGAAGAACGCTGGAAAAGAGATATTAGAAATCCCTATCGCATTACACTGCCGGTAATTTATACAAAAAATACCTGTGGTTTTGATATGGTATAAGTTTTAAAGCGCTCCCTATACAAAGATGCTGCCTAAAATCAGGCAGCATCTTGAACTAATCACCAAACATTTGAGAATATTCTATTCCCTGTTGAAATTAAAGTATCGTGCTTTTAAAACTTATCGTGCAATTGTAAAGTAGAAGGAGTGGTTACATTGTTGTTAATCATGTTTTGTTACTTCTACTATTCCGTGAACGCGAAGTGCTTTTTTTACACCGTTTTCATCTTTATATCCTATTCTTACATTATTAAAGGTGAATGAAACCTTTTTAGGGAGTACTCCATAATGTGGATCTGTATAAAAGTCTTTAGAAGGATTTACACTGACAGAACCTTGACTATAATCCCATTTTTCTGTGCTATACTCAGGAAGGGTCACCCCGGGAGCAGTAAGTTCAACTTTCCACCTGTTGTACTGCCAAGTAGTATCAAAATCCTCCGCTGTAATTTCGAGTGATTCATTAAAACAGGAGTTGTCAGTTGCAATGTCTATACTGGCAGGAGTAGGGCTCAGATGTAGCATCCATGCTTTCTTTTTATATTTCTCATCCTTTCCAATTGTCAGATAGCAAGCTGTTGCCGGATTTAGAATAACACTCAAATCATTAGAAAAAGAAAAAACGGGTTCACTATCTGTTAAAGGGTCATCTCCATCAAATATAAACAACCCAACTTCACTGATATAAGGATATTCTATGTGAGAATCGTCATTATCCCCATCATCATCGTTATCATTATTATCGCCCCCATTGCCGTCGTCATTATCATCCCCACCGTCATTGTTTCCGTCATCATCAGACGTCTGGACTGGTACAGCATCATCACCGGAACAACTATTGGTTGTTACCTGCAAGACCAAGAGTGGAAGGCATAACAGAATAAGCCGAACCACCATAAAATAAAATTTATGCATAATATTAAAGAATTTAATTTTTAAAGTTGTTTAATTTTAAAGCTTAATGATAGGAGAAAAATACCCCCGAAAGAGTATTTTTAACTAATTAAGGGGTTATGAAAAAATTATGGTTTACAAGTACAATTGCGACCCCTTTTATCAGCAGTTTGACAAACTATTTATTGCTTTATATGTTTGAGCGAAAGACAACCACAAGAATGCAATCGTCCATAATTTGCTGATGATGGCGGATAAACTGTTAGTGCACCGCTACACCAACTAAGATTATTATAAGTAAAAGAACAATTATTATATGCAGACCAAGTCCCTGTTACTTCTGTTCCATCATCATATATAAAAGTTGATTCACCTCCTGAATACAATATTAAACTGGCACTTCCAGAATAAGCAGGGGTACCGTCTTCGTTTGGATAACAAGTATTATACATTTCAACAAGCCAAGTTCCTATGATTTCATTCTCGCATGGGGTTATCACTATACTCGCCGTGACATTACATCCGTTGTCATCGGTTACGGTTACGGTATATTCGCCGTCTGCCAGTCCGGTTGCTGTTGCACCTGTTGCGCCGTTGCTCCACGCATAACTGTACGGTGGTACACCTCCGGTTGCTGCCGCTGTGGCGCTGTCGCCGGTTGCCGTTGCGGTTACGGCTAAATCAGAACCTGCACAATCTCTGGAGAGTCCAACACTTTTTATTGTTATGCATCCGTCGTTGTCTTTTACCGCTACGGTATATTCGCCGTTGGGATAATCATTGGCATAAATACCGATATCCGTAAATCCTGCTTGTCCTTCCAGAAAATAGCTGTACGGCGGTGTTCCGCCACTGCTTGGTGTTTCTATCACAATGGTACCTTCCATATCTATAAAAACATTGTAAACCAACGCGTTTTCCACACAGTCTGAAACCGGCAGGTTATTGTCCGGGTTTTCTTCTTCACCCACAGGGTTTTGGGCAGGTGTTCCGTCAGGATAGGGTATATCTGCAGGTTCTGCTGCGTTGGCATCACCCGTTATCACTGCCAGTGCTGCTGCCACTACGCCTACTGTAATTCCTACCGTTGCTATGGTGCCAACAATCGGAGCAGCGGCAACTGTTCCCAACGCAGCAATAATAACTGTTTCGCCTCCCGTTGCCAGAATAAGCCCCTCGGTTATGGCAACGCTTGCACCCAGCACACCCAAAGCTTCCCAGTTGATACTCAGAGTGGTTTTGTTTGGTGCAAAAGCGGCAAAACCTTGCACCGGAGGTATTTCAACATTGCAGGAATACAGCATTTCGGCTGTTTTTGCACTCCAATCATAGTTGTAATACGAAACACCTGCCGTATTACTGTCGGTATAGTCAAACTTAACCACTGCAGGCTGTTTTGTTCCGTTTACAGTAAAGAAAACAGCCTTAATCCGGTTGTAAAGCGGATCGACAACCATGTTTACCAATGTGTCGTTGTTTGTTTTCTGGTAAGTGAGGGTGTGAATCCGGTAAGGATTGTTGTTTTGGTCAAACGTTCCGTAAATATTCAACGTTCCGCTTGGGTTGTGATATTGCGCTTGCAGGGCATTGGCGCTTGGATTTCCGGTCTGGTTTTTAAAAACAGTCCAGTCGGAAGCCTGTGGTTTTGACGGGTCAGGATTGTTTCCACCGTCATCTGATGAGCAGGAATATATTCCCAATCCAATTATGAAGGCTATTAAAATGAGTGTAAATCGTTTCATGATTAACGTTTTTAAAGGTGGTTTAATTTTTTAAGATTTAATGACAGGATAAAAATATCCCCGAAAGGGTATTTTTAACTAATCATGAGTTTATGAAAAATATTTTTGGATATTTATTTTTTATCTTTTACGCAACGAATTGAAAAGCCTGCCGTAGGATATTCGTATCTTGTAGATATGGTGCTACTATTTTGATTGTTAATGGGGTAGTTTAATAATTCGAGAATTCCTATCGTTGCAAACTCTGTTCCTTCGTTGTAAATATCTTGATTGAATCCAAAACAGGCATGTTGTCCAAGAAACGCAAAAGTTGAAGTTAACTGGCATCCACTTGGTAAAGCTGTAAAACCACTTTCGTTAGTTGCGTCTGTATTTTCACTTATCCAATCATCTGTTGTGCTTTTTAATTTACCTCCGGCTACTTCAAGACCACCTAAAGTTGTAAATAATTCATACCAGTCCTCGTAGGTAGGAATATGCCATCCTTCCGGCGCTAGCCCTCGAGGGTCTTGTACAGCATAAATATTATAAAGTTTGCCATACAGGTTGTCATAAGAATAACTAAAAGAATAATTGCAGCAAGCACCTGTAGTAGTTTGAACCCAAGATGCCATATCACTAAAATACGGAATAGCATCTCCGTTTCGGTAGAAATTAACTTTAAGGTTGCTTTGCATCCATTTTTGATCACCTATTGTAACTACTTTATAAACATTCCCTTCTATGTCAGTTACCGTTTCTTCTCCAACCGTCACACTTGCGGTGGCATTACATCCGTTGTCATCGGTTACGGTTACGGTATATTCGCCGTCTGCCAGTCCGGTTGCTGTTGCACCTGTTGTGCCGTTGCTCCACGCATAACTGTACGGTGGTACACCTCCGGTTGCTGCCGCTGTGGCGCTATCGCCGGTTGCCGTTGCGGTTACGGCTAAATCAGAACCTGCACAATCTCTGGAGAGTTCAACACTTTTTATTGTTATGCATCCGTCGTTGTCTTTTACCGCTACAGTATATTCGCCGTTGGGATAATCATTGGCATAAATACCAATATCCGTAAATCCTGCTTGTCCTTCCAGAAAATAACTGTACGGCGGTGTTCCGCCGCCGCTTGGTGTTTCTATCACAATAGTACCTTCCATATCTATAAAAACATTGTAAACCAACGCGTTTTCCACACAGTCTGAAACCGGCAGGTTATTGTCCGGGTTTTCTTCTTCACCCACAGGGTTTTGGGCAGGTGTTCCGTCAGGATAGGGTATATCTGCAGGTTCTGCTGCGTTGGCATCACCCGTTATCACTGCCAGTGCTGCTGCCACTACGCCTACTGTAATTCCTACCGTTGCTATGGTGCCAACAATCGGAGCAGCGGCAACTGTTCCCAACGCAGCAATAATAACTGTTTCGCCTCCCGTTGCCAGAATAAGCCCCTCGGTTATGGCAACGCTTGCACCCAGCACACCCAAAGCTTCCCAGTTGATGCTCAGAGTGGTTTTGTTTGGTGCAAAAGCGGCAAAACCTTGCACTGGAGGTATTTCAACATTGCAGGAATACAGCATTTCGGCTGTTTTTGCACTCCAGTCATAGTTGTAATACGAAACACCTGCCGTATTACTGTCGGTATAGTCAAACTTAACCACTGCAGACTGTTTTGTTCCGTTTACAGTAAAGAAAACAGCCTTAATCCGGTTGTAAAGCGGATCGACAACCATGTTTACTAGTGTGTCGTTGTTTGTTTTCTGGTAAGTGAGGGAGTGAATCCGGTAAGGATTGTTGTTTTGGTCAAACATTCCGTAAATATTCAACGTTCCGCTTGGGTTGTGATATTGCGCCTGCAGGGCATTGGCGTTTGGATTTCCGGTCTGGTTTTTAAAAACAGTCCAGTCGGAAGCCTGTGGTTTTGACGGATCGGGATTGTTTCCACCGTCATCTGATGAGCAGGAATATATTCCCAATCCAATTATGAAGGCTATTAAAATGAGTGTAAATCGTTTCATGATTAACGTTTTTAAGATTTCATTTTCCAAAAGTAGTTATTGATATAAAAGCAGACAATCCCCTGTGGAGGGGATATTTTAGTTAAATTTTGTGAGTTTTTTTTGATTTTTTGTACTTTGTGACTCTCTAACTTCGTTAATCACTTTACAAATGGATAAATTGACACTCAAAAAAGCAGGTGCCATATGGAAAGAAATAGGGCATTACAAAAAACCCGAAGAATTGCATGTAGAAATAGAAATATATAAAAAAATGCTTGATTTATTTCAGGTAGGAGATTATTGCTATTTTATTTTTAGTCCGCCTGAAATGCAGATGGAGTATACTAACGACTCTATTTATAAGTTATTAGGCTATACCCCAGAGGAGTTTACGTTAGAAATTTTTTTGGATATTATCCATCCTGATGATTTACAAACCTATCTGAATTTTGAAGCAACTATTACTGAGTTTTGGAAAAATCTACCGCCAGATAAAGTGTTTAAATATAAAACTCGCTATGATTTTAGAATTCGCTGTAAAAATGGACAAACGAAGAGATTGTTACAGCAGGTAGCTGTAATCCAAAGTGATGAAGAAGGGGCTGTGCTGCGTACATTTGTTGTTTTTACTGATATTTCTGAACTTAAAGAAACTAATAAAATGGTGTTGTCTATTATAGGGTTGGATGGAGAGCCCTGCTACATAGATATCCATCCAGTAAAGGAGCTAGTGCCTTATAAGAGTATTCTTACAAAAAGAGAAATACAGGTTTTTCGTTTATTGGTTGAGGGATGTCAATCTGCTGAAATAGCTGAGATTTTAAATATTAGCTTACATACTGTCAGTTCTCATCGTAAAAATATTTTAAGAAAAACAAAAACCAATTCTGTACTGCATCTTACTAAATTAGGATTAGAAAAGGGATGGATATAATTTTTTAATTTTAAATCAAAAGTTATTGTTTTAATTCTACTTTTACCTTCTTTGTCTTATAGCTTCGTATAAAAATGCTCCACAGGCAACCGAAACGTTAAGGGAATCAATCGTACTGAACATTGGTAGTTTTGCTTTTTCGTCAATAATTTTTAAAACAGAGGGATTGATGCCCCTGTCTTCACTGCCCATAATAAGTGCAAGCGGGAGATTTAAATCCATATCGTAAATTTCTTTTTCGGCTTTTTCTGTTGCTCCTAAAGTAACGATACCGGACGATTGAAGGTAAAATACAGCGTCTTTAATGTGGTCAACCTTACAGATAGGGATATTGAAAACCGCGCCAGCAGAGGTTTTTACCGTATCGCCGTTTACGGGAGCAGCTCCGTTTTTAGAAATAATAATGCCATCTGCTCCACAGCAGACTGCAGTACGGATGATGGCGCCAAAATTCCGGGCATCTGAAACTTGGTCTAAAATAAGGAAAAGAGGCTTTTCTTTTTTCTCCATTACAGATTCAATCAATTCTTCCAAGGCAAGAAAAGAAACGGGGGAGATATTGGCAACGGCTCCCTGATGATTTTTTTTAGTCAATCGGTTTAATTTTTCAATGGGTACGTATGAAAAATTTATGTTGTTTTTTTTCAGATTCTTAATCAGCTCATTCATCAGTTCTCCCTGAGCTTCTTTTTGAATAAACACTTTGTCTAAATCTTTACCTGCTTCTATGGCTTCGAGGATTGCGCGAATGCCAAAAATTTGATTGTCTTGCTCCATGATGCAAATATATAAAAAGCAAGCTTAGAAAATGGTTGAAAAACTGATATGAATGGTTGTATTGTCAAATTTAAAATTATCATTGGGTTGTTTGCCATTGGCAAAGGACAAGTTGAATTTGCCGGAGGAAGTGAGCATCCCGATTCCAAAGCCTAGACTATACAAATGATTTTTTTGATTGTGCTTTTCATTTTCCTGATAAGCATAATCTATAATGGAATGAATGTATAGATTTTGAGAAAGCAAAAAACGATATTCAGTATTAATTAAACTGAACTTGCTTGCGTATAAACTGTTTTCTTGAAAACCGCGGAGTGAATTGTTTCCGCCAAAGCGCTGCAATTCGTTGATAAAAAAAGAATCGCTGAACAGCGCGTAATTTTGCCAACGCAGATATAAATAATTTTTGGAATTGATTTGGATATTTTTTTTGAGATCAACCTCCGCAAAGGATTGGTTGTCGTTTAAATCTTCAGAAGTTCTTTTTCCGGTTCCTACTTTAATATATGCGGCTAAGTTTACAGGGAATAGTAAGACATAAGGTCTGTTTTTTTTATAGTGATAGGCAAGGGTGTAGAATTTACTGTCATATCCCTGCATATCTAACGAAGTGCTATTTGTAGCAGAAGTATTGGTTTGATAGCCGATAAATACTTTATTGTTGTATGAAAAGTAATAGCCTAGTTGAAGTTCGAGCTTGGTGTTTTGATAAGTACTGTCTTGTTTTTGGATATCCAAGGCTCCCCTTACAGCTAAGGGCGTGTTAAAAATATAAGGTATTTCTGCATTAAAGTGAAAGTCTGTCTGCTTGTTGCCGTCGTTTTTCCAATATAGATTAAGAGATTCTCCTCTGTTTAAAATGTTGTTGAGCTGGAGGTCAAGATACCCGTTTAAAATAACCTTTCCGTCTTCGTCGTTGTTAAAACCGACATATCCGTCAAATTGATTGGTGTTTTTTTTGTTTAAAAACAAAAACAGAGCAGTAGTATCTTCTGTAAAAAGGGTTTCGGCAGGTTTTGCTTCTTTTATAAAATCTAATTGAAGTACTTCTGAGGATATCTTGCTTATCAAATTTTCGTTGTAGTCTTTGCCAATATTTTTTTGTGTAATTTTTTTTATAATGGAAACGGGTATTTTATTTTGGGAAACAATTTCTATTTTGTCTAAAGTTCTTTTCTTCTCGGTATGTATAACCAGGCTGCATATTAAGGTGTCATTTACTATGGTGTGATTTTGCATGAGTATGGTACTTGTGCCTAAGCCTTCTCGTTCTAGCAGTTGCGTAAAATGATGAAGGGTTGATTGCGTTTGTGCAAAGGGAAGAATAAGTTCATTGTTGGTAATTTGCAATATCTTTTTTATGTTCTGATTTAAAGCGGATGTTTTAAAGACGGCAGCAGCTATTGGCGTATTTAAGTTATATATATAGGTATAATGCGTTTTGTTTTTCTGTTCTGTCCGGTTTAGATTGAGATAGCCGCCATGGTAGAGTTCTTGATCTATTTTATGAATAGTTTCTGTGATAGAGTTTATGTTTTCGTGATCTTTTTGATAATCAAGTCCGGCTAAAATCTCATTTTCTTTTGCGTTGTCAGATTTTATTTCCAAAGTAAGGACTATTTCCTGTGCAAAAAAATTGCAGGTAATGCACAAAAAGCAAATCAGGGCTAAAATGTTTTTCAAAGCTTAATTATCAAATTGATAGTAAAAATAAAAGAAAAAGCATGAGTTAGAAGAAGAGATTGAAAAAAAATATAATCAGATTGAAAATTAGTGTTTTGCATTTTGTAAAATAAAAAAAACTTTCTACATTTGCAACCCCGTATATAGTGCGGAAAATATATTAAGAAATTATTAATAAACATTATGCCAACAATTCAACAATTAGTAAGAACAGGGAGAACCCAATTGACTAAGAAGAGTAAATCGGTTGCTTTAGATTCTTGTCCTCAACGAAGAGGAGTTTGTACGCGTGTTTATACTACTACACCTAAAAAACCTAACTCTGCAATGCGTAAAGTTGCAAGGGTACGTTTAACAAATGGTAACGAGGTAAACGCTTACATCCCCGGAGAAGGACATAATCTACAAGAACACTCGATAGTATTAGTTAGAGGTGGAAGGGTAAAAGATTTGCCTGGTGTGAGATATCACATTGTTCGTGGAGCTTTGGATACTGCCGGAGTTAACGGTAGAACTCAAAGAAGATCGAAATACGGAGCAAAACGACCTAAAGACGCAAAAAAGTAATAGTTTAAAAAACTTTTAAGAAAAAGACATGAGAAAAAGACAGGCTAAAAAGAGACCTCTTTTACCAGATCCGAAATTTAATGATCAGTTAGTAACTCGTTTTGTTAATAACTTAATGTGGGATGGTAAGAAGTCAACGGCTTTTAGAGTATTCTATGATGCTTTAGAAATTGTAGAAGAAAAGAAACAAGATGAAGAGAAATCTTCATTAGAGGTTTGGAAAGATGCGTTAACAAATGTTATGCCGCACGTTGAAGTAAGATCTCGTCGTGTAGGAGGAGCTACCTTCCAGATTCCTATGCAAATTCGTCCGGATAGAAAGATTTCTATGGCGATGAAATGGATGATTTTGTATGCGAGAAGAAGAAATGAGAAATCTATGGCTGCTAAATTGGCTGCTGAAATCTTGGCTGCTGCTAAAGAAGAAGGAGCTGCAGTGAAAAAGAGAATGGATACTCATAAGATGGCTGAAGCTAATAAAGCATTCTCTCACTTTAGATTTTAATCCATACAGAAAACATATACAATGGCAAGAGATTTAAAATATACAAGAAACATTGGTATCGCTGCTCACATCGATGCTGGTAAGACAACTACTACAGAGCGTATTTTGTTCTATACAGGTAAAAACCACAAAATGGGAGAAACTCACGAAGGATCTTCTACGATGGACTGGATGGAACAAGAAGCGGAGAGAGGTATTACTATTCAGTCAGCAGCAACTACTTGTACTTGGAATTTCCCAACAAAGCAAGGTGAGAAGATAGCTGAGTCTATGGAGTACCACTTTAATATTATTGATACTCCGGGACACGTTGACTTTACAGTTGAGGTGAACCGTTCTTTACGTGTGTTGGATGGATTGGTGTTTTTATTTAGTGCAGTTGACGGTGTTGAGCCTCAGTCTGAAACTAACTGGAGATTAGCAGATAATTATAAAGTTCCTCGTATGGGATTCGTTAATAAAATGGATCGTCAGGGAGCTAACTTTTTAGCAGTTTGTCAACAGGTGAAAGATATGTTGAAATCAAATGCTGTGCCTATCGTATTGCCGATCGGTGATGAAGCGGATTTTAAAGGTATTGTAGACTTGGTGAAAAACCGCGCCATCGTATGGCATGATGAAAACCATGGTTCTACTTTTGATATTGTTGATATCCCCGAAGAAATGACGGATGATGTAAAACAATACAGAGGTCAGTTGATCGAGGAAATCGCGGCTTATGATGAGGAGTTGTTAGAAAAATATATGGAAGATGAAAATTCTATCACGGAAGACGAAATCCATGTTGCTTTGCGTAAAGCTACTTTGGATATGAGTATTATTCCGATGACTTGTGGATCGTCTTTCAAAAACAAAGGAGTTCAGTTTATGTTGGATGCGGTTTGTCGTTACTTACCTTCTCCAATGGATAAAGAAGCTATTGAAGGGACGAATCCTGATACAGAAGAGCCAACCTCTCGTAAACCATCAGTAAGTGATCCGTTCTCAGCTTTAGCATTTAAAATTGCTACTGACCCGTATGTAGGGCGTTTGGCTTTCTTTAGAACATATTCAGGACATTTAGACGCTGGTTCTTATGTGTTGAATACTCGTTCAGGAAACAAAGAGCGTATCTCTCGTATTTACCAAATGCACGCTAATAAGCAAAATCCGGTAGAATATATTGAAGCTGGAGATATTGGTGCAGCTGTTGGATTTAAAGATATCAAAACAGGAGATACTCTTTGTGATGAGAAAAATCCAATTGTATTGGAAAGTATGGTTTTCCCAGATCCGGTTATCGGGGTGGCTATTGAACCTAAAACAAAAGCTGACGTTGATAAAATGGGTATGGCTTTGGCTAAATTGTCTGAAGAAGATCCAACATTTACAGTGAAAACAGATCACGCTACCGGACAAACAATTATTTCGGGAATGGGTGAGTTACACTTAGATGTAATTGTTGACCGTATGCGTCGTGAGTTTAAAGTTGAGGTTAACCAAGGTGAACCGCAAGTTGAATACAAAGAAGCTTTAACTCGTGCAGCAGATCACAGAGAAGTTTATAAAAAACAATCCGGAGGTCGTGGTAAATTTGCTGATATTGTTTTCAAAATTGCACCGGCTGATGAGGTTGACGGAAAACCATTCGTAGGACTTCAGTTTGTTAACGAAGTTAAAGGTGGTAACGTTCCTAAAGAATATATCCCTGCAGTTGAAAAAGGATTTAGAGAAGCAATGAAACAAGGTCCTTTGGCTGGTTTTGAGATGGATTCAATGAAGATTACATTGGTTGACGGATCTTACCACGCAGTGGATTCTGATGCGTTGTCTTTTGAATTGGCTGCAAAAATGGGTTATAAAGCAGCGGCTAAAGCTGCGGGAGCTGTAATCTTAGAGCCGATTATGAAATTAGAAGTATTGACTCCGGAAGAAAACATGGGAGATATTGTAGGGGATTTGAACCGTCGCCGCGGACAAATCAATGCAATGGACGACAGAGCCGGATCAAAAGTAGTAAAAGCTTCTGTACCGCTTTCTGAAATGTTTGGTTACGTAACAACATTGCGTACTTTATCTTCAGGACGTGCTACTTCAACAATGGAGTTTTCTCACTACGCAGAAACACCTTCAAATATTTCAGAAGAAGTAATTGCAAAAGCAAAAGGAAACGCTTAATCTTAGAGAAAAATGAGTCAAAAAATCAGAATAAAATTAAAATCTTACGATCATATGTTGGTTGATAAATCAGCAGAGAAAATCGTAAAAACTGTAAAAAGTACAGGAGCTGTGGTAACTGGTCCGATTCCGTTGCCAACGCATAAAAAAATATTCACTGTTCTTCGTTCACCGCACGTGAATAAAAAAGCAAGAGAGCAGTTTGAGTTGAGTTCATACAAAAGATTATTGGATATTTATTCTTCTTCTTCAAAAACAATTGACGCTCTTATGAAATTGGAGTTGCCAAGCGGTGTTGAAGTTGAAATCAAAGTGTGATAAACTTTATATAGAATATATAGCAGTTAAGTATTAAGGTTTTCCTTAATACTTAGTTGTTTTTTTGAATTGAAATAAAACAATAATTAATAATTAAATATTTATGTCTGGGTTAATTGGTAAAAAAATCGGCATGACAAGCATTTTCGACGAAAACGGGAAAAATATTCCTTGTACAGTAATCGAAGTTGGTCCGTGTGTCGTTACCCAAGTCAGAACCAATGAGGTTGACGGGTATGAAGCGTTACAACTTGGTTTCGATGACAAGACAGAGAAACACGCTATTAAAGCTGAGGTAGGTCACTTTAAAAAAGCGGGAACATCTGCAAAGAAAAAAGTCATTGAGATCAAAGAGTGGGAGCAAGAATATAAATTAGGTGATGTGATCACTGTGGATCTTTTTGAAGAAGGTGAGTTTGTGGATGTACAAGGTGTATCTAAAGGAAAAGGATTCCAGGGGGTTGTTAAACGTCATGGTTTTGGTGGTGTAGGACAAGTTACTCACGGTCAAAAAAATCGTTTAAGAGCACCAGGATCTGTCGGAGCTTCTTCTTATCCGTCAAGAGTATTCAAAGGAATGCGCATGGCAGGAAGAACCGGAGGAGAAAATGTAACAGTACAAAACCTTAGAGTTTTAAAAGTAGTTGCTGATAAAAATCTACTTGTTGTTAAGGGAGCTATTCCAGGACACAAAAACTCTTATGTAATCATTCAGAAGTAATGGAAGTAAAAGTTTTAGATATCACAGGTAAAGATACTGGTAGAAAAGTTGAACTTTCTGACGCAGTATTCGGTATAGAACCAAATAATCATGCAGTATATCTTGATGTTAAGCAATATTTGGCAAACCAAAGACAGGGTACACACAAGACTAAAGAAAGAGCAGAAATTGCAGGAAGTACTCGGAAAATTAAAAAACAAAAGGGAACTGGTACTGCTCGCGCAGGAAGTATTAAAAATCCTTTGTTTAGAGGTGGAGGAACAGTTTTCGGACCAAGACCAAGAACTTATTCTCTTAAACTAAATAAAAGTTTGAAACGTTTGGCGAGAAAATCTGCTTTCTCAATTAAAGCAAAAGAGTCAAATTTAATCATAGTTGAAGATTTTAATTTTGAAGCGCCAAGTACTAAAAAATTCATTAACGTTTTGAATTCTTTAGGGTTGGAAAATAAAAAATCTCTATTTGTGTTTGGTGAATTAAATAAAAATGTATATTTGTCATCACGCAATTTAGGGAAGGCTTCTGTTGTAACTAATTCTGAATTAAGCACTTATTCGATTTTAAATGCATCAAGTTTAGTCTTAACAGAGGGGTCTGTAGCCGGAATTGTAGAAAATTTAAGTAAATAATAGGAAGATGAGTGTTTTAATTAAGCCTATAATTACAGAAAAAATAACTAAAGATAGCGAATCTTTAGGTCGTTTTGGTTTCGTAGTTGATGGAAAAGCAAACAAAATTCAGATTAAAAATGCTGTTGAGGCAGCTTATGGTGTGAGTGTTGTTAGTGTAAATACTATGAACTGTGCGGCAAAACGTTCTGTTAAGTATACAAAAAGCGGAATGATTAACGCTAAAACTAATGCTTATAAAAAAGCGATAGTTCAATTGAAAGAAGGAGATAATATAGACTTTTATTCAAATATCTAATAAATAATGTCAGTTAGAAAATTAAAACCTATTACCCCAGGTCAGCGTTTTAGAGTTGTGAATAGTTTTGACGCTATTACAACTGATAAGCCGGAGCGCAGTTTATTGGCACCGAAAAAAAAATCTGGAGGTAGAAATAGTCAAGGAAAAATGACCATGCGCTATATGGGTGGTGGTCATAAACAAAGATATCGTATTGTCGATTTTAAAAGAACTAAAGCAGGTGTTCCTGCTGTGGTTAAAACAATCGAGTATGATCCGAACCGTTCGGCATTTATTTCTTTGCTTGCTTATGCGGATGGAGCAAAAACATACGTTATCGCTCAAGCAGGAATGAAAGTTGGGCAAACTGTAACTTCAGGACCAGATGCATCGCCGGAAATTGGTAATGCAATGCCTTTAAGTAAAATTCCTTTAGGAACTGTTATTTCTTGTATTGAATTGCGTCCAGGTCAAGGAGCTGTGATTGCACGTTCGGCAGGAACTTTTGCTCAGTTAGTTGCGAGAGATGGTAAATATGCTACTATCAAGATGCCTTCTGGAGAAGTGCGTTTGATTTTGTTGACATGTATGGCTACTATCGGAGCAGTATCTAATCACGATCACCAGTTAATCGTTTCTGGTAAAGCAGGTAGATCTAGATGGTTAGGAAGAAGACCTAGAACAAGACCGGTAGCGATGAACCCTGTAGATCACCCGATGGGAGGTGGAGAAGGACGCGCTTCAGGAGGACACCCACGTTCAAGAAAAGGGTTGCCTGCTAAAGGTTACAGAACTCGTTCTAAGGTTAAGGCTAGTAATAAGTATATCGTTGAACGTAGAAAGAAATAAAAGAGTAAGACATGGCACGTTCGTTAAAAAAAGGACCTTATGTTCACTATAAATTAGAGAAAAAAGTTCAAGCAAATGTAGAATCTGGAAATAAAGCTGTTATCAAAACTTGGTCAAGAGCTTCAATGATTACTCCGGATTTTGTTGGACAAACTATTGCAGTTCATAATGGTCGTCAGTTTGTTCCTGTATATGTAACAGAGAACATGGTAGGACATAAATTAGGGGAATTTTCACCAACAAGATCTTTTAGAGGTCACGCGGGTGCAAAGAATAAAGGTAAAAAATAATAAGAAGCTATGGGAGTTCGTAAAAGAGAAAGAGCTGAGCAAATTAAAGAAGCAAACAAGCACATTGCTTTTGCTAAGCTAAACAATTGCCCTACTTCTCCAAGAAAAATGCGCTTGGTAGCGGATTTAGTAAGAGGACAGAAAGTAGAAAAAGCTCTAAATATATTAAAGTTCAGTACAAAAGAAGCTTCTCGTAACCTTGAGAAATTGCTTTTGTCTGCAATTGCAAACTGGCAAGCAAAAAACAGCGAAGCTAATTTGGAAGAAGCTGAGCTAATTGTGAAAGAGATCCGTGTAGATGGTGGAATGATGTTGAAAAGACTTCGTCCAGCTCCTCAAGGAAGAGCACACAGAATAAGAAAACGTTCTAATCACGTAACAATCGTATTAGGATCTAATAATAACACACAAAGCAATTAATAAGCAGTATGGGACAAAAAACTAATCCAATCGGGAATCGTCTTGGTATTATCAGAGGATGGGACTCAAACTGGTATGGTGGAAATGACTACGGTGATAAAATCGCAGAGGATTTTAAAATCAGAAAGTATATCCATGCTCGTTTATCAAAAGCTAGTGTATCAAAGGTAATCATTGAAAGAACTTTGAAACTTGTAACCGTTACTATCACTACTGCCAGACCGGGTATTATTATCGGGAAAGGCGGACAAGAGGTAGACAAGTTGAAGGAGGAATTGAAAAAGATTACTGATAAGGAAATTCAAATCAATATCTTTGAAATTAAGCGTCCGGAACTTGATGCGTTTTTAGTGGCTGCAAGTATTGCGCGTCAAATTGAAAGCAGAATTTCTTACCGTAGAGCAATCCGTATGGCTATCGCAGCTGCTATGAGAATGAATGCGGAAGGAATTAAAGTGATGATTTCTGGTCGTTTGAACGGTGCTGAAATGGCGCGTTCAGAAACTTTCAAAGAAGGAAGAATTCCTTTGTCAACTTTCAGAGCTGATATTGATTATGCACTTGCTGAAGCGCATACTACTTATGGTAGAATGGGAATCAAAGTGTGGATCATGAAAGGTGAAGTTTACGGGAAAAGAGACCTTTCTCCGTTAGCTGGTATGGATAAAAAACAATCCAAATCATCAGGGTCTAGACCGCAAGGTAAACCGAATCCTCGCAAAAGAAAGTAATTTTTTAAACAGAAGAAAAAATGTTACAGCCTAAAAGAACAAAATACCGTAAGGTACAGAAAGGTAAAATGAAAGGGATTTCCCAAAGAGGGCATGAACTTTCAAATGGTATGTTTGGAATTAAATCGATGGATTCTGCATTTATTACTTCACGTCAAATCGAGGCTGCACGTATTGCAGCTACTCGTTTTATGAAACGTGAAGGACAATTGTGGATTAAAATTTTTCCGGACAAACCAATAACTAAAAAGCCTCTCGAAGTGCGTATGGGTAAAGGAAAAGGAGCAGTAGAGTACTGGGTTGCTGTGGTAAAACCAGGAAGAATTATGTTTGAAGTTGGTGGAGTGCCAATTTCTGTAGCGAAAGAAGCTTTGCGCCTAGCAGCTCAAAAGCTTCCGGTAAGAACTAAGTTTGTAATTGCTAGAGATTTCGAAGCATAATCTAAATTTTATCATGAAACAATCAGAAATAGTAAAACTATCTGTAGCCGAATTACAAGATCAGCTAAAACAGTTGACAGACACATATGCAAGTTTAAAAGGAACTCATGCAATTTCTCCAATTGAGAATCCAATTCAAATCAGAAAAGTGAGAAGAACAATTGCAAGAGTAAAAACTGAACTAAGCAAGAGAGACTTACAATAATTGTATTCTGCCAAAGATGGAAAATAGAAAATTAAGAAAAGAGAGAATAGGTGTAGTTACTAGCAATAAAATGGAGAAATCTATTGTTGTGTCAGAAGTAAAAAAAATAAAACACCCATTATACGGAAAGTTCGTGTTGAAAACTAAAAAATATGTTGCACACGACGAAACAAACGACTGCAACATCGGAGATAAAGTTAGAATAATGGAAACACGTCCATTGTCTAAATCAAAGTGTTGGAGATTAGTTGAAATCATTGAAAGAGCGAAATAATTATGGTACAACAGGAATCTAGACTTAAAGTAGCAGATAACACGGGGGCAAAAGAAGTTTTGACAATCCGTGTTTTAGGAGGAACGAAGCGTCGTTATGCCTCTGTAGGAGATAAAATTGTAGTTTCTATTAAAGAAGCAACTCCAAACGGAAGTGTTAAAAAAGGAACTGTTTCAACCGCAGTTGTTGTTCGTACCAAAAAAGAAGTGAGAAGAGCTGATGGATCTTACATCCGTTTCGACGATAACGCTTGCGTATTGTTGAACGCTGCAGGTGAAATGAGAGGAACTCGTGTTTTTGGACCGGTAGCAAGAGAGCTTCGTGAAAAACAGTTCATGAAAATTGTATCATTAGCACCAGAGGTGTTGTAATTCTTTCAAAACATGATTAAGCTAAAGATAAAAACAGGAGACATTGTACGAGTAATTGCTGGAGATCACAAAGGATCAGAAGGGAAAGTAGTACGTGTATTACGTGAAAAAAACAAAGCTATTGTTGAAGGGGTGAACATTATTTCAAAACACGTGAAGCCAAGTGCTTCTAACCCTCAAGGTGGAATTGTTAAGAAAGAAGCTCCAATCCACATTTCAAATTTAGCCCTTATTGATTCTAAAACAAAAGAAACTACAAAGGTGGGGTACAGAATTGAAAATGGAAAAAAAGTAAGAGTTTCTAAAAAATCAAATCAAGTATTGTAGTTATGGCTTATATACCAAGACTTAAAGAAGAGTATAAAAGCAGAGTAGTTTCTGCTCTTAAAGAAGAATTTGCGTACAAAAACGTTATGCAGGTTCCAAAACTTGAGAAAATTGTGGTGAGCCGTGGTGTAGGTGCCGCTGTTTCTGATAAAAAATTAGTTGATTACGCAGTAGAGGAATTGACAAAAATTACAGGACAAAAGGCAGTTGCTACTATTTCTAAAAAAGACGTTGCGTCTTTTAAATTGAGAAAAGGAATGCCAATCGGAGCGAAAGTAACTTTGCGCGGAGAAAGAATGTATGAGTTCTTAGACCGTTTAGTAACTTCAGCTTTACCACGTGTAAGAGATTTCTCAGGAATTAAATCTGACGGTTTTGACGGAAGAGGAAATTATAACTTGGGTGTAACTGAGCAAATTATTTTCCCTGAAATCAATATTGATAAAGTAAACAAAATTGCTGGTTTCGATATCACTTTTGTAACATCTGCAAAGACAGACAAAGAAGCGAAATCTTTATTGGCAGAATTAGGATTACCTTTTAAAAAGAATTAAGTATGGCTAAAGAATCAATGAAAGCCCGTGAGGTAAAAAGACAAGCATTAGTAGAAAAATATGCTGCTAAAAGAAAAGCTCTTTTAGAAGCTGGTGACTACGAGGGGTTACAAAAATTACCTAAAAATGCTTCTCCAGTTCGTTTGCACAACAGATGTAAATTGACAGGAAGACCAAGAGGGTATATGCGTCAGTTCGGTATTTCCCGTGTTACTTTCCGTGAGATGGCTAACCAAGGATTGATACCTGGAGTTAAAAAGGCAAGTTGGTAATTAAGATTTAAAGGTAAAAACATGTATACAGATCCAATAGCAGATTATCTTACAAGAATTAGAAATGCGGTAAGAGCAAACCACAAAGTGGTTGAAATACCAGCGTCTAACTTTAAAAAAGAAATCACAAAAATTTTATTCGATCAAGGATATATCTTAAGCTATAAATTTGACGATAGTACTATACAAGGTACTATCAAAATAGCTTTAAAATACGATAAAGACACTAAAGAGTCTGTTATTAGAGATATCCAGAGAATTAGTAAACCAGGTTTGCGTAAATACGCTTCTGCAGCCGATCTTCCTAGAATCTTAAATGGTTTGGGAATTGCTATAGTTTCTACATCAAAAGGATTGATGACTGGAAAAAAAGCAAAACAATTAAACGTAGGTGGAGAAGTAGTTTGTTACGTATACTAATTTAAAAAGACTTAGAAATGTCAAGAATAGGAAAAAGTCCAATAGCAATTCCTGCAGGCGTAACGGTTGACGTTAAAGAAGGAGAAGTTGTTGTTAAAGGAAAATTAGGCGAACTTGCTCAACAAATTGACAGTGTTTCTGTTAAAGTTGAAGAAGGGCATGTTGTTGTGGAGCGTCCTAACGAAGATAAAGATGTAAGATCAAAACACGGTCTATACCGCAGTTTGATTAACAATATGATAATCGGAGTTTCTGAAGGATTTACAGTTACTTTGGAATTGGTCGGAGTGGGATATCGTGCTTCAAATCAAGGACAAAAGTTAGACTTAGCGTTAGGTTTCTCTCATAACATTATGATGGAAATTGCACCTGAGGTGAAAGTTGAAACTGTGTCAGAAAAAGGGAAAAACCCTCTTGTGAAGTTAACTTCGCATGATAAACAACTTGTAGGACAAGTAGCGGCTAAAATCCGTTCTTTCCGTAAACCTGAACCTTACAAAGGAAAAGGTATCAAGTTTGTAGGTGAAGAGTTAAGAAGAAAAGCAGGTAAATCAGCTTAAAAATTAAGACTATGTCATTAACAAAATCTGAAAGAAGACAACGTATTAAATTCAGAGTCAGAAAAACAGTAAGCGGAACTGCTGCTAGACCTCGACTTTCTGTATTTAGAAGTAATAAAGAAATCTATGCACAAATCATAGATGACGTAAATGGAGTAACTCTGGCAGCTGTATCTTCAAGAGAAGCTGGGATAACAAGAGGAACCAATATTGAAACTGCTGCATCGGTTGGGAAACTAATTGCAGAGAAGGCTTTAAAAGCAGGTATAGATACTGTATCTTTTGACAGAGGCGGGTATTTATATCACGGACGTGTTAAATCATTAGCAGAAGGTGCTAGAGAAGCTGGATTAAAATTCTAATTAGTTATGTATCAAAATTATAAAAATGTAGAATTTGTAAAACCAAGTGGTCTTGAATTAAAAGACCGTTTGGTTAGTGTAAACCGTGTTACTAAAGTAACTAAAGGAGGAAGAGCATTTGGTTTTTCTGCCGTAGTTGTTGTAGGTGACGAAAATGGTGTAGTGGGTCATGGTTTGGGTAAATCTAAAGATGTTTCTGAAGCAATAGCGAAAGCTGTTGAAGATGCAAAGAAAAATCTGGTAAGAATTCCATTAAACGGACATACAATTCCTCATGAACAAAAAGGAAAATTTGCCGGAGCAAGAGTATTGTTGATGCCTGCATCCTTGGGTACCGGAGTAATTGCTGGAGGTTCTGTCAGAGCAGTTGTTGAGTCGGTTGGAATTACAGATTTATTGTCTAAATCTCAAGGTTCTTCTAATCCGCACAACGTGGTGAAAGCGACTTTCGATGCTTTATTACAAATGAGAAGTGCTTCTACAGTTGCAAAACAAAGAGGGATTTCTTTAGAAAAAGTATTTAAAGGTTAATTTGAAAGAGTTATGTCAAAAATTAGAGTAAAACAAGTAAAAAGCCAAATCAAATGTCCTCAAACACAAAAGAGAACATTAGAGGCTTTAGGACTTCGTAAAATAGGGCAGGTAGTTGAACACGAAACGTCTGAATCTATTTTAGGAATGATAAATAAAGTTCAACACTTAGTTTCTGTAGAAGAAATTAAATAATATTGTAAAGAATGAATTTAAGTAATTTACAACCAGCAAACGGTTCAGTACACAACCAAAACAAACGTGTTGGTCGTGGTGAAGGTTCTGGAAAAGGAGGAACTTCTACAAGAGGACATAAAGGTGCTAAATCACGTTCTGGATATTCTAAGAAGATTGGATTTGAAGGAGGTCAAATGCCACTTCAAAGACGTGTTCCTAAATTTGGTTTCAAAAATATCAATAGAGTAGAGTACGACGTTATCAACTTAGATCACTTACAAACTTTGGTAGATAATGGAGTAGTTCAGGATACAGTAGATTTTGCTCTTTTAGTTGATCTTGGATTAGCTTCTAAAAATAGTTTGGTAAAGATTTTAGGACGTGGAGAACTTAAAGCAAAATTGAAAGTTTCTGCACACAAATTTTCAGCATCCGCTAAATCGGCTATCGAGGCAGCTGGAGGAGAAGTTGTAACGTTATAAAATCTTAGTGAACAAGATGAAGAAGTTTTTTGAGACATTAGCCAATATTTGGAAAATAGAAGAATTAAAAAATAAAATTTTAATCACTTTAGGATTATTACTTGTGTATCGTTTTGGTACACAAGTAACCCTACCGGGTATTGATGCAACAAAATTGCAAGCGTTAACAGAGCAAACTGACCAAGGTATTGGTTGGTTGATTAATGTTTTTACAGGGGGTGCATTTGCACAGGCATCTGTATTTGCATTAGGTATTATGCCTTATATTTCTGCTTCCATTGTGGTTCAGTTGATGGGAATAGCGGTTCCATATCTTCAGAAGCTGCAAAATGATGGAGAAAGTGGTAGAAAGAAAATGAACCAGATTACAAGATGGTTAACTATCGGAATTACCTTGTTACAGGGACCAAGTTATATTTACAACTTGTATGTGCAACTGCCTTCAGATGCATTTTTGTTAGGTTTCAATTCTTTCTCATTCTTGTTTTCTTCAGTAATTATATTAGTTACCGGAACTGTTTTTGCAATGTGGCTGGGTGAGAAGATTACTGATAAAGGAATAGGGAATGGAATATCACTGTTAATTATGGTTGGTATTATCGCAAGATTTCCAATGTCTTTTATTCAGGAATTCCAATCCAGAATTACAGAAAACAACGGAGGTCCGATGTTGATTGTGATAGAAGTAATCATATGGTTGCTGATTATTGTAGCTTGTATTTATCTGACTCTTGCAGTTAGAAAAATTCCGGTTCAGTATGCTAGAAGAAGCGCATCCGGATCTTATGATCAATCTATGTTAGGCGGTAATCGCCAGTGGATTCCATTAAAATTGAACGCATCTGGTGTTATGCCGATTATTTTTGCACAGGCAATCATGTTTGTGCCGGCAGCAGTGGCAGGATTATCAACTTCTGATACCGCACAAAGCATTAGTTCAACGTTTCACAATGTATTCGGATGGGAGTATAATTTACTTTTTGCTGCATTAATCATAATTTTTACGTACTTTTACACCGCAATTACAGTACCTACGAATAAAATGGCAGACGATTTGAAGAGAAGTGGCGGATTCATTCCTGGAATTAAACCAGGATCGGATACTGCGGATTACTTAGATAAAATTATGTCATTGATAACTTTTCCTGGGTCTCTTTACCTTGCTCTTATCGCTGTGTTCCCGGCAATAATTGTAAGTTTGTTAGGAGTTCAGCAAGGTTGGGCTATGTTTTATGGCGGAACATCCCTGTTGATTATGGTGAGTGTAGTAATTGACACTATTCAGCAAGTCAATGCGTATTTGTTAAATAAACAGTACGATGGTATGATGACAAGTGGTAAAAATAGAAGAGCAACAGCTTAATTTTTATGGCAAAACAATCAGCAATAGAACAAGACGGATCAATTATTGAAGCATTGTCAAATGCGATGTTTCGGGTTGAATTAGAAAATGGACATGTCGTTATCGCTCATATTTCAGGAAAAATGCGAATGCATTACATAAAATTATTACCTGGAGACAGAGTAAAATTGGAAATGAGTCCGTACGACCTGACTAAAGCAAGAATTACTTATAGATATTAAAGAGGCTATTAAAATGAAAGTAAGAGCATCAGTTAAAAAAAGAAGTGCCGAGTGCATTATAGTACGTAGAAAAGGTAGACTTTACGTTATTAATAAAAAGAATCCTAGATTTAAACAAAGACAAGGATAATTATGGCAAGAATCGCAGGGGTAGACATACCTAAACACAAAAGAGGAGTTATTGCTTTAACTTACATTTTCGGAGTAGGAGCAAGCAGAGCTAAAGAAATTCTTGAAAAAGCTAATGTTAGCGAAGATAAAAAAGTTCAAGATTGGAATGACGATGAAATCGGAGCAATCCGTGAAGCTGTAGGTCATTACAAAATAGAAGGAGAATTGCGTTCGGAGGTTTCGTTGAACATCAAACGTTTAATGGACATCGGATGTTACAGAGGAATCCGTCACAGATCTGGTCTTCCGTTAAGAGGTCAAAGAACCAAAAATAACTCCAGAACAAGAAAAGGTAAAAGAAAAACTGTTGCTAACAAGAAAAAAGCAACTAAATAATAAAGTAGTAATATGGCTAAAGCGAATACAAAAAAACGTAAAGTACTTGTTGAAGCAACAGGTGAGGCTCATATTAATGCGACGTTTAACAATATCATCATTTCATTGACTAATAAAAAAGGTGAAGTGATTTCTTGGTCATCCGCAGGTAAAATGGGATTCAGAGGTTCTAAAAAGAACACCCCTTATGCTGCTCAGATGGCCGCAGAAGATTGTGGTAAAGTTGCACTTGAGGCAGGACTTAAAAAAGTAAAAGTTTATGTAAAAGGACCTGGAAACGGAAGAG
This sequence comes from Myroides indicus, assembly GCF_004364575.1. Taxonomy (GTDB): domain Bacteria; phylum Bacteroidota; class Bacteroidia; order Flavobacteriales; family Flavobacteriaceae; genus Flavobacterium; species Flavobacterium indicum_A. The sequence continues at coordinate 82,919 of NZ_SOAG01000009.1, forward strand.
AATCTGCTATCAGATCTTTACATAACGGCGGAATTGAAGTAACTGAGATTATCGATATTACTCCAATGCCGCACAATGGATGTCGTCCTCCAAAAAGAAGAAGAGTTTAATTTATAGTATAACCGAAGGTAGGAACAGATTATCGGAGGAAAGTGACCTGAATTCATAATCCCTACCTTTTTTTAATTTTTTTAAAATGGCAAGATATACTGGTCCACAAACAAAAATCGCACGTAAATTCGGCGAACCAATTTTCGGAGATGACAAATCTTTTGAAAAAAGAAATTACCCTCCGGGACAACACGGATTAGCTAAAAAGAGAGGTAAAAAATCTGAGTACGCTGTCCAGTTGATGGAGAAACAAAAAGCGAAATACACTTACGGAATTCTTGAAAAACAATTCAGAAACCTGTATAAAAAAGCTTCTGCTGCACGCGGGGTTACAGGTGAAGTATTGATTCAATTATGTGAGTCTAGATTAGATAACGTAGTGTATAGAATGGGAATTGCTCCTTCTCGTAGAGCAGCTCGTCAAATCGTTTCTCACAGACATATTACTGTAAACGGAGAGTTAGTAAACATTCCTTCTTACCAATTGAAACCTGGTGATAAAGTTGCAGTTCGTGAAAAATCTAAAACTCTAGAAACTATTGAACGTTCGCTATCTAATTCCAGCGCTGTTTATGAGTGGATTACCTGGAATCCTGAAACAATGGAAGGTACGTTTGTAGCTGTGCCTCAAAGACTACAAGTTCCAGAAAACATCAAAGAACAGTTAATCGTAGAGTTGTACAACAAATAATAACTGACATTCAGTCGAAACAAATATGGCAATATTTAATTTTCAAAAGCCCGATAAAGTTATCATGATTGATTCGACCGATTTTAAAGGTAAGTTCGAATTCAGACCTTTAGAACCGGGATATGGATTGACTATTGGTAATGCATTAAGAAGAGTTCTTCTTTCTTCATTAGAAGGATATGCTATTACTTCAGTTCGTATCGAAGGTGTGGATCATGAATTTTCTACTATCGCAGGTGTAGTGGAGGATGTAACTGAAATCATCCTAAACCTAAAACAAGTTCGTTTTAAACGTCAGATTGATGACGTTGACAGCGAAAATGTAAGTATCTCTTTCTCTGGAAAAGAACAGATGCTTGCTGGTGATTTTCAAAAATTCATCACAAGTTTCCAAGTTTTAAACCCAGAATTGGTAATCTGTAATTTAGACAGTAAAGTATCTATCAATATAGACTTAACCATTGAAAAAGGAAGAGGATATGTAGCTGCAGAAGAAAATAGAAAACCCAACGCACCAATAGGTACTATCTTTACAGATTCAATTTATACTCCAGTTAAGAACGTTAAGTATGCTATAGAGAACTATCGTGTTGAACAAAAAACCGACTACGAAAAGTTGGTGTTTGATATTATCACAGATGGCTCTATTCATCCTAAAGATGCTCTAACTGAAGCAGCAAAAACATTGATTCATCATTTTATGCTGTTTTCTGATGAGAGAATTACTTTGGAGGCTGATGAAATAGCTCAAACTGAATCATATGATGAGGAATCATTGCATATGAGACAGCTTCTTAAAACTAAATTGGTAGATTTAGATCTTTCAGTTCGAGCATTAAATTGTTTGAAAGCGGCTGAAGTAGAAACATTGGGAGATTTAGTTACGTTTAACAAAAATGATTTGATGAAGTTTAGAAACTTCGGTAAAAAATCACTTTCAGAGTTGGAAGAACTCGTGGCTGTTAAAGGATTAAACTTCGGTATGGATCTATCAAAATACAAATTAGATAAAGAATAATGACTTCATAATTTGCTCTCCAAAGAGGATTGAAGCAAGATGAAGCTAAATAAAAGGTCATGAGACACGGAAAAAAAATAAACCACTTAGGCAGAAAAAAAGGACATAGAGATTCTATGTTGGCAAATATGGCTTGTTCTTTAATAGAGCACAAGCGTATAAATACTACTGTTGCCAAAGCAAAAGCTTTGAAACAATATATAGAGCCGCTGGTAACAAAATCTAAAACAGACGATACACACAATCGTCGTGTTGTTTTTTCTTATTTAAGACAAAAAGAGGCTGTTACTGAATTATTTAGAGAAGTATCTCAAAAAGTAGGAGATCGCCCGGGAGGATATACTCGTATTATAAAATTGGGTAACCGTTTGGGAGATAATGCTGATATGGCAATGATTGAATTTGTAGATTTCAATGAAATTTATAACGTTGCTAAAAAAGACAGTAAAAAAGCCACTACTCGTAGAGGTAGAAAAAAAGCCACTACTACAGAAGAAGTTGCTAATACAGCTGAAACAACTGAAACAACACCTAACGAAGCTGAAACTAATGAATAGTATTTGCAGCGTTATCTTTGTTGATATCTGATAATAAAAGGACATTCTTTTTTTAGAATGTCCTTTTTTTATGTTTTTTTTGAATTACTTTTGCATTACAATACAACTAAAAATGGAATATAATAAAAGAGAGCAAGCCGTTTTGGTACTTAATGATGGTACTGTTTTTTATGGTAGGTCTGTTGGCATAAGAGGAACAGCTTATGGAGAAATCTGTTTCAATACAGGAATGACGGGATATCAAGAGGTTTTTACAGACCCGTCTTACTTTGGACAGATTATGCTGTCTACTACTGCTCATATAGGTAATTACGGAGTTAATGAGGAAGAAGTTGACTCTGACGGAATAAAAATAGCCGGATTGGTATGTAAAAATTTTAGTTTTTATCACTCAAGACCTAAATCATCCTCAAATTTGCTGGAATATTTTGAAAAGCAAAACCTAATCGCTATTTCAGATGTTGATACGCGTGCCTTAACTGCTTATATCAGAGATAACGGGGCAATGAATGCAATTATTTCAACAGACGGTACATCTGTAGAGGATCTAAAAGAAAAATTAGAAACCGTTCCGTCAATGGAGGGGTTGGAGCTTTCTTCAAAAGTATCTACCAAGGAAGCTTATTATTTTGGAAATGAAAATGCAACCTATAAGGTTTCAGCACTGGATTTAGGTATAAAAACAAATATACTTCGCTGTTTGGCAGAGAGAGACTGTTATGTAAAAGTATTCCCTTATAATGCTTCTTTTGAAGATTTGATGAGTTTTAATCCCGATGGAATATTCTTATCCAACGGTCCCGGAGACCCACAAGCTTTAGCAGATTTAGGTATTGTAGGTGTAGTGGAACAAGTGTTGGATTCAGGAAAACCGGTGTTTGGAATCTGCTTAGGACATCAATTAATCGGATTGTCTCAGGGAGTACATACTTATAAAATGTTTAGCGGACACAGAGGAGTAAATCATCCGGTAATGAATTTAAATAGCGGAAAAGGAGAAATAACTTCGCAAAATCACGGATTTGCTATTATTAAAGAAGAGCTTGACAATCATTTAACACTGGAATTGTCGCACGTTCACTTGAACGACGGAACGGTTGCCGGTATGAAAATGAAAAATAAAGATGTGTTTTCCGTTCAGTATCACCCCGAATCCAGTCCCGGACCACACGATTCAAGATATCTGTTCGATGACTTTGTGGCAAACATACAAAAATATAAAAGAGCTTAAAGCTCTTTTTTTATTTTGTTTATATAAGGGAAAAATGCTTTTGTGTAGATAATGTTTTGGTTTACTGTTGTTTATTAGTATGTTTGATTGTGCTGACTTAAAGAAAGATAATTAGAGTAAGAAATTTGATTTTTATTCTAAATATTATTCCTTTGTTTATATCCTGTAATAGGGGTAAGTATGATAGTGCAGGTAAGCCCCCAAAGGGAACTAGTATTATTGTTGGTAATCCTTTATTTAGTACCACTAAAATGAATAATAAAGAATTTGTTAGAGTTAATGTTAATGTTATAGTTACTGGTTTAGATGCCTAAAACTAAATGACTGTTAATTATAGTTAAAAATAGCGATAATTTTTACCGAATATGGGATTTAGTACGCCGGGAAACCTTGTTATAGAGGGAGTAGGGACTCCATCTGGTGGTCCCTTTGAAGTAAAAGTTTTTGTTCGAGCTTTAGACTGTAATCCTTTTGCTCCAAACTGTAGTGCAAATATAGGAGGTATGCAAGAATATTTTGCAAGCTACAGTTTTTCATCAACAGGTTCGCCTCCTTCAGCTATTAATTTTGGAGGATTGTCGATGTTAAATAGTATTTGTTGTAATTAAAAAGTATTTAGAAATGAAAAGAATTTGTTTATTTAATTTAATGATAGCTTCACTTTTTTTTATTTCTTGTGAAAGAGCAGAAAATCATGAGAATAAAGTAGTAGGAGATGGAAATGGTTTTATAGAGAGAATGTTTGATGCAGATATCGACTACGATGCAGTAGTTAGCATTATGAATACACGAGCTTTTTCTCAATATGAGAATGATATAGATGTATCAAAATTGGTTATTGCTTCAGATTTTGAGCAATATGGTAATATTGGTAATTTGTTTCTAAATAGTATTTCTTTAAATGAAAACTATGGGAAGAATTATTATATAGATGAAGACCAGGAAATGTACAATGATGTAGCGTTATTGTATGGACAAACAGTAAGGCTTTACAACACAAGATGTTCAGGGAATGATTTTTGTGGTATCGACTTTACTTTTGAAATGACTCATCGTTTAGATGTTTCCATAACGGGATTTGAAAATAATAATGTAACGCCTTCTGTTAATCTCGAAGTTGCATGGAATACCGATGGAAACCCTAATGATGTAGTTTTGATTCATATATATTCCTATACAGATGCTGTACCAGGACATCCATATAGGCAGAAGACTTTTAATAAGAAAAATTCTGATGCATCAGTGGTTATTTCAGGAAGTGATTTAAGTAACGTTTTTAGAGAAGGAGATGAGTTAATTATTAATGTTATGCGTGGGAATCATTATGGTAGTACGACAAATGTTGGTAAGAAAGTTGGAGTAATGGCAATAGACGCAGTAGATTATATAGGATTAAAATTTATGACACCTTAAGAAAATTGAAATATAAATAAAAGCGGCTGTCGGAATGATAAGCCGCTTTTATTTTTTTAAAATTAAAAGAAAGAAATACATTATATTTAATATTTTTGCGTTATACTAAATTTAACGACACAATAAAAAATTATGAGTACAATTGTTAGCGTTCACGCACGCCAGATTTTAGATTCAAGAGGAAATCCTACCGTAGAAGTTGATGTAACAACAGATAGCGGTATCTTAGGACGGGCGGCTGTTCCTTCAGGAGCATCAACCGGCGAACATGAAGCTGTTGAATTAAGAGATGGCGGAAAAGCCTTTATGGGAAAAGGTGTTTTGAGAGCTGTGGATAATGTAAACACAGTTTTGGCAGAAAACATTGTAGGGCTAAGCGTTTTTGAACAAAATGCAATTGATCAGTTGATGGTTGAATTGGACGGCACCCCAAATAAAGCTAATTTAGGAGCAAATGCTATATTGGGAGTGTCTCTGGCAGTAGCAAAAGCAGCAGCAAACGAGTTGGGAATGCCTTTGTACAGATATGTAGGAGGGGTATCGGCAAATACTTTGCCTGTGCCTATGATGAACATCATTAACGGAGGCTCACATTCCGATGCTCCGATTGCCTTTCAGGAGTTTATGATTATGCCGGTAAAAGCAATCACGTTTACGCATGCTATGCAGATGGGAACCGAAATTTTTCATCACCTTAAAAAAGTATTACACGAAAGAGGACTGAGTACAGCTGTGGGAGATGAAGGTGGCTTTGCGCCAACACTTAAAGGAACTGAAGATGCTTTGGATTCAATTAAACAAGCAGTTGAGAATGCCGGATACCGATTTGGAGATGAAATTATGATAGCTTTAGATTGTGCAGCTTCTGAATTTTACGTGGACGGAAAATACGATTATACTAAATTTGAAGGTTCACAGGGAAAAATAAGAACATCTCAGGAACAAGCAGATTATTTGGCAGAATTAACTTCAAAATATCCGATTATTTCTATTGAAGACGGTATGTATGAAGATGATTGGGAAGGATGGAAGTATCTGACAGAGAAAATAGGTGATAAAGTACAGTTGGTGGGTGATGATTTGTTTGTAACCAATGTAAAACGTCTGGAAAGAGGAATTAATGAAGATACTGCCAATTCAATTTTAATTAAAGTAAATCAGATAGGTACCCTGACAGAAACAATTGCTGCCGTTAATATGGCAAAAAATGCCGGATATACTTCTGTAATGTCACATCGTTCAGGGGAAACAGAAGACAGTACCATTGCTGATTTGGCAGTGGCGTTAAACTGCGGGCAGATCAAAACAGGATCAGCATCTCGTTCAGACCGTATGGCAAAATACAATCAATTGCTTAGAATTGAAGAAGAACTGGGAGAAACAGCTTACTATCCTCAAGAAAAAGCATTTAAAATTCAATAGATAGTATATAAAATAAAAAGCTTAATTTTGATAATTAGGCTTTTTGTTTTTGTATAATTTTTGTCTGTAGGAAGATGAAATTTTCATGAGCGGCTTGATTTTAGATATTAACTTCTGAAAATAAAAATTTGCCAATTCGCAATCGGTGAAATCAAGTGAAATTTCTGTATTTTGAGATGAATTTAACTTGTAGGTATATATAATAATTCTTACCTTTCCTACATCGTTTTTTATGCGCTTTTTTAAAAAATAATTACAAACACACAGAAATAAATAATATAAATATGTCTGATAAAACAGCTTATATAGAAATTGATGGTCAGAGACACGAACTGCCCGTGTTGGTTGGCTCAGAAAATGAAGTTGCAATTGATATTTTAAATCTAAGAGCACTTACCGGAGCAATTACTTTAGATCCGGGATATAAAAATTCAGGTTCATGCAAAAGTGCTATAACTTTTTTGGATGGAGAACAGGGGATTTTAAGATATAGGGGTTATGCTATTGAAGATTTAGCTTCTCATTCTAACTTTTTGGAAGTATCTTATCTCATAATTTTTGGCGAGCTTCCTACAGAAGAACAATTAGCACAATTTGAAAAAGATATCCGAAAACACTCTTTGGTTAATGAAGAAATGAAAAACATCATTGATGGTTTTCCAAAAATGGCTCACCCGATGGGAGTTTTAGCTTCTTTGACTAGTGCACTTACAGCATTTAATCCGAAAGTGGTAAATGCCGAATGCCCGAAATCGCTATATGATGCAGTTTGCAAAACTATGAGCAAGTTCTTGGTAATTGCTACATGGACCTACCGAAAAGCGAAAGGCTATCCATTAAATTATTACGATAACACACAAAGCTACGTAGATAATTTTTTGCGTCTGATGTTTGCTTTGCCTACGGAGCCTTATGAAATTGATCCGGTTGTAAAAAATGCAATTGACAAGTTGTTTATTTTACATGCTGACCACGAGCAAAACTGTTCTACTTCTACCGTAAGAATGGTAGGGTCGTCTCATGCAGGGTTATTTGCTTCAATATCTGCGGGTGTTTCGGCACTTTGGGGACCGTTACATGGCGGAGCCAATCAGGCCGTATTAGAAATGTTAGAAGAAATTCAAAACGACGGAGGCGATGTAGATAAGTTTATTGCTAAAGCAAAAGACAGAAATGATCCTTTCCGTTTGATGGGATTCGGACACAGAGTTTACAAAAATTTTGATCCGAGAGCCCGTATAATTAAAAAAGCCGCAGATGAAGTACTTGAAAAGTTAGGTGTAGATGATCCGGTTTTAGATATCGCTAAAAAAGTAGAAGCTGCAGCATTGAAAGATCCTTATTTTGTAGATAGACACTTGTATCCGAATGTAGATTTTTATTCGGGAATTATTTATCGCGCATTAGGGATTCCGACTGAAATGTTCACAGTAATGTTTGCAATCGGAAGATTGCCGGGATGGATTGCCCAATGGAAAGAAATGAGAATAAACAAGGAGCCGATTGGAAGACCGCGTCAATTATATATAGGAGAACCATTGAGAGATTTTGTTCCGATGGACAAAAGAAAATAAATTTTAAAAAAGGCATTCAGTACTGAATGCCTTTTTTACTGATTATTCTTACCGATTTATGAGGGGCTTTTTGCTATATTTGTGCAAAATGATTATTTATGTTGAAGTTAAACGTAAAAAATGAAACATCGCGTCTGCGGACAGTGGTCCTTGGTACAGCCCAAAGTAACGGACCTACACCAACGAAAGAAGAGGCTTATGATCCTAAATCATTAGAACACATTATTGCAGGAACTTATCCGATTGAGAAAGATATGGTTAATGAAATGGAAGCCTTTAACAATGTTTTTAAAAAATACGATGTTCAGGTTTTCAGACCTGAAGTTATTGAAGACTACAATCAAATTTTTACTCGTGATATAGGCTTTGTGATTGAAGACAAATTTATAAAAGCCAATATTTTGCCTGACAGAGATCGGGAATTAGATGCTATAAAATATGTGTTAGATCAAATTAGTCCTCAAAATATTGTGTCTGCTCCTGATGAAATCCATTTTGAAGGAGGGGATGTAATGCTTTGGAATGATTACATTTTTATAGGAACCTACAAAAGACCAGACTACTCAAATTATATTACAGCCCGTACTAATCAGCTGGGTGTTGACTTTATCAAAGAGCTGTTTCCTAACAAAATCGTAAAAAGCTTTGACTTGGTAAAATCTAAAACAGAGCCAAGAGACAATGCGCTGCATTTGGATTGCTGTTTCCAGCCGGTAGGAATCGACAAAGCGATTATATATAAAGGAGGGTTTTATGACGAAAGAGAGTACCAATATCTGGTAGATTTATTTGGTGTGGAAAATTTATTTCATATAGAGCGTGAAGAAATGTATCATATGTTTTCAAATGTTTTTTCGATTGCACCGGATGTAGTAGTGTCTGAGAAAAATTTTACCCGATTAAATAACTGGCTTAGAGATAACAGCTTTACAGTAGAAGAGATTCCGTATGCAGAAATAGCAAAACAGGAGGGGTTGTTGAGATGTTCTACTTTGCCATTAATACGCGATTAATAAATATTTGCTATAAAAATGAAACAAACTACAAATAATATATTGATGATTCGTCCGGTAGCATTTCGGATGAATGAACAAACAGCAGTAAATAACTATTACCAAAAAGTGCTGGATAACCTGACACCGAGCACAGTAAATGCCAAAGCTCAGGAAGAATTTGATGCTTTTGTTGAAAAATTAATTTCAATAGGTGTAAATGTTATCGTAATTGACGATACTTTGGATCCGGACACACCGGATAGTATTTTTCCAAACAATTGGATTTCTTTTCACGAAAGCGGAGAAGTGGTTTTATATCCAATGTTTGCCGAAAACAGAAGGTTGGAGAGAAGAGAAGATATCTTGGATTTGTTGGAAGAAAAAGGTTTTGAAATAACAGATATATGGGACTATACTTCCGCAGAAGAAGATAATTTATTTTTAGAGGGAACAGGGAATTTGCTTTTGGACAGAACCAATGAAAAGGCCTATTGTGCTCTTTCTCCCAGAGCAGACGAAGGTTTGGTGATAGAGTTTTGTGAAGAGTTTGAAATGACCCCGGTTATTTTTGAAGCATTTCAGACAGTAGATGGAGAGCGAAAAAATATTTATCACACGAATGTGATGATGTGCCTGGCAGAAACGTTTGCGGTGATTTGCGCCGACTGTATAGACGATAAACAAGAGAGAAAAATTGTCTTGAATCACCTAAAAGAATCAGGAAAAGAAATAATTACAATTACAGAAGAACAGGTCAATAATTTTGCCGGTAATATGTTGCAGGTCAGAGGTAAAGATGATGAAAGATTTTTGGTTATGTCCACTCAAGCATATAATAGTCTTACTGATAAACAGTTGCAAAGTATTGAAAAGCACTGTAAAATATTGCACAGTAGTTTAGATACCATTGAAGCTTGCGGAGGTGGAAGTGCACGCTGTATGATGGCAGAAGTCTTCTTGCCTAAAGGAGAATAAAATAAAAACCCAAAGATTATAAAAACGAAGCAAATAGCTTCGTTTTTTTATTTCAAAAAAGTTATTTAAATTGATTTTAAATAATAAATATTTATATCTTTGCAATTAAGAATTTGTCTAAATAAAAAAACAGAAAAACAATATACATGCAACGTAATAAAATATTTGCTCTTGGGCTTTGTGTTTTAGGATCAATCGCAGCCAAAGCTCAGGTTCAAGATACAATTGCATCTTCAAATCAAAAGTTAGAAGAAATTGTAATTTCAGGACAATATAATCCGCAAGCTATAGATAAAGCTGTTCATAATGTAACAGTGATTAATCGGGCTAAGATTGAAAATCTGGGAGCAATTACGTTAGCTGATGCACTCAATCAAGTGTTGAATATCACTATTATGCCTAATACAAAAACCGGTAAATCAGGAGTGAAAATGTTTGGACTTGATGCGCAGTACTTTACTATTTTAATAGATAACGTACCGATGATTAGTGATGAAGGCTTTGGAAATAATACTGATTTAACCCAAATTAACTTAGACGATATTGCTCAAATCGAGATTGTAGAAGGAGCCATGGGAGTAGATTATGGTGCCAATGCAGTTTCGGGAATTATAAATATCATTACTAAGAAGAACAATATGCATGATTGGAATATGAATGTATTTGTTCAGGAAGAGTCAGCAGGATTAGAATATGATTTAAAAAATAAAGGAAAACACATTCAGGGAATTTCATTAGGACATAATATAAACGATAATATATATGCAAATGTAAGTTATACGCATAATGATTTTAAAGGATGGTATAACGAAAGAAAGGGCTTTACTTATTACGGGGACGAAGATTTGAGAGGGCATGAATGGATGCCTAAAAATCAAAATAACTTTAAAGCGTTGCTCAATTTTCACAAAGGATCATATCGCGTATATTATAAGTTCGAATATTTTGACGAACGGATGAAGGATTATAACCACATTTTTGATATGTTGGAAGATCCTGTTTTCGAAACTGTAAACCCAACAGCTAAAGATCGTATTATCAACACAAAACGTTATGTAAATGTTTTAAATACCTCCGGAAATTGGAGAGACTGGTTTCGCTTTGATTTGTCTTTTTCTTATCAAAAACAAGAAAGAGAACAAGAATCCTATCGCTACAGGATAAAATATGATGAAAAGTTTGATGAGGAGAATTTTAAAAACGAAAGTAGAGATATATTATATTCAAGAGGTACTTTCAGCGATTTTGTTAAAAGCGACAAAGTAAAATTTCAGCTGGGTTATGAAATAACGTCCAACAAAGGATATTCAATGATGGAAGAAGCCTTTGGAGAAGATCCGATTAAAAAAACCTTGAGCAGTTATGATTTTTATGCTTCATCAGAAATTGCTGTATTTCCTAAAATGATGTTGCGCCCAGGGTATAGATTAATGACTTCTAATATTTTTAGTAACCAGCATGCCTATAGCCTTACGCTAAAATATGTTTTGCCCGAAAATATTGAATTGAGAGCTACTTATGGAACAGCGCCAAGATTACCTAATTATGATGAGCTGTATACTTATTTTGTAGATGTTAACCATGACTTGCAGGGAAATCCAAACCTGAGTCCTGAAAAAGGAAATACAATATTTGTCAATTTGAAAAAGAGTTATGAACTAAATGAAGATTTGGAGTTGTCGCATAGTTTAACAGGTCGGTATTTAAATGTACAAGACAAAATAGATGTTATCCAGCTTATTGATAACGGAACTAAATTCAGATATGAAAACGTTGATCGCTACAGAAATATGGGAGTAACTTTCCTTAATCAGGTGTCATGGAAAAATTTGTCTGCGGGAATAGGTTTTACTTTCTCAGGATATGCGCAACAAATGTTTGGTGCACCAACCGATACAGATAAATTTTTGTACACGCCGGAAGTGAATGCCAATGTGAGCTATACAGTTCCAAATTGGAACACAATCGTATCGTTATTTTATAAGTATAACGGAGAAGAATATAAATATGTAGTGGCTACTGATATGTTTGGAGAATACTATTACAAAGGAAAACAAGATAGTTATTCGTGGATGGATCTAACAGTACGTCAACCATTTTTAGATAAAAAATTGTGGGCTACTCTTGGATTTAGAAACTTATTTGATGTCAAGGACATAAAATCCAGTATTAATTCCGGAGGTGCACATAGCGGAGCAAGCGCAGTAACCGAATTAGCCTATGGACGAAGCGTATTTTTAAAACTGCAATATAAATTAGATTTTTAGAAGAAAATATAGAGATGAAAAAGATTGTACAATTAACGATTTTGTTTGTTTTTTTAGGCGCTTTTACTGCCTGTGAAAAAGATTCTAAAAACGGGAATAATGATGAAATGAATTTTATTGTAGCTTTTAAAGAACAGTCAGTTAGTTATGAGCAAATTACCGATGATAAAAAAATAGAGCTTGTTTTTTCAGAAATGGCTGTAGAAGAAGGAAGTGTAGAAATTAAATTATTTGAAAAAAATGCTAAGTACGGTGAAGATTATCAAACACTGCCGACATCGGAAAACTTAGTATTGACTTTGCCTTTTCAAAAAGGGGATAAAGGAATAAATTTCACTTTTGAAAACCTTATTTTTCCATTTGATCGTACAGATAAAACAGTTCAGTTTACTATCAATAAAGTAAATTATAAAGCAAAACCTACTAATGTTCAGGGATATAACATTATGTTGATTAGTTTTGACGCTTCCTTAGGAGGAGTAATTACACCCGAAATAGGAGGAGCGTCTCAGCCTAATCAAGTATATGTTGATTTAGGAGGAAAAGCAACGTATACCGTAAAAAGAGATTCATGGGATTTGGCTTTTTATTCGGGCAACGATTTTAAAGTTAAAATTAATGGAGCTGTTTATATGGCAGCAGGAAAACTGGACTTTACAGATATTGATAAAGTAAAGGAAAGTGATGTGGAGGAATTAAAAAATAAAGTAAAAATAGGGACTTTTGAAGCCTCAAACGTACAGTATATCGATTTTCCTTCGGGAGAATTAGATAGAACTGCTATTGGAACTATTAGAGAGAATGATGCAGATAATAAAGTGTATTTATTAAATTTAGGTTTTGAACCAGGCAGCCCTAATGCAGCTGCCGGAACTGTAAACATTACAGGGCAAAGTAGAGGTTGGAAAAAAATAAGAATTTTAAAAAGAGGAGAAAATTATTTGCTGCAATATGCTAATCTTTCTGATACAGCTCATAAAGAAGTTTTGATTACCAAAAGCACTGGTTTTAATTTTACGTTCTTTAGTATCTTAAATGATAAAGTTGTAGAGGTAGAACCTTCTCAAAAAAAATGGGATTTAAATTTTACGGTTTTTACCAATACAGTAGATCAAAATGGTCAGGATATGGGGTCTTATGGTTTTTCCGACTTTATAGTAATAAATCGTTACGGAGGAGTAAAAGCCTATCGCATAGCCGTAGGAGATAAGGATAGTAAGAGCGCTTATAAAGAATTTAATAAACAAGATGTTCAACAGAATTTATTAGAAGATGATTTGCGCGTTATCGGCGGAACATGGAGAGATGTGGCTAATGATAAGGTTTTGTTTTCCAATGTCTTTTATGTGATTCAGGATTCCAAAGGGAACTTTTATAAAATGAGAATGTTGAGTCTTATGAGTGAAAACGGAGAACGCGGCCATCCAAAATTTGAATATAGCTTGTTGAGATAATACGATATTTAAAAGAAATATAGAAGTTGTTGCTCTATATTAAAATTCAATCAAATTGCAAATAGTACTTTGTATTTGTTGTTTATTGAGTTGTTAGTTTATTTTTGTTAGAAAAACCCCAAATTTGTTGTGTTTGGGGTTTTTCGTTTTATAACCCTTAGCATTTTAAGATGAAATTATATTTAGAATTGTTCTAAATAGTGTATCTTTGGTAAAAAGGTAAAATGGAACAAAATGATTACGAGGAATTAGCCTGTCAGTTGAGATGTCCTGAAGGTGAGAAGGGAGAGCAGGTGGCAGAAATTATGTTTGAATCCAACTGCAAAATGATTTTCAAAACTATTGATCGCTTGCAGATAGAAGATTGCGACAATATATTGGAATTGGGATTTGGCAGTGGAAAACACTTCCCTTATTTGTTTCAAAAAGCAAAAAATATACATTATTGTGGGTTAGAAATCTCGCCCTTAATGATTGATTTCGCGACTAAACTCAATCAAGATTTGATACAGCGTGAAAATATAAGTTTAAAACTATCGGACAATAGTAGTTCCTTGCAGTTAAAAAACAATAGTTTTAAGCATTGCTTTTCCGTGAATACCGTTTACTTTTGGGAAGAACCGCATAAATATTTACAAGAAATCTACCGCATACTTCAAACAGGAGGAAGTTTAGCTTTATCGTATATCAAAGAAGATTTTGTTTTAAAGCAGCCCTTTGCCAAACCGGAAGTATTTCACTTTCATCGTACAGATTGGCTTATCCGCATTATGAAGAATATAGGATACAGCAGTGTAGAACAATGGCAGTATATTGAAAATACGCCCAATAAATTAGGAGAAAATGTAGTACGCCCGTTTATTGTATTAAAAGGATTTAAATAGTTTTGATTACATTTATGCAGTAAAAAAATAGAAATGAAAAAACAAAATATACCTTATTCCTTTCTTGATCTTGCTATAATAGGCGAAGAAAAAACTACTGCTGAAACATTGAAAAATGTTCTCTATACAGCCCAATGTGCAGAAAAAGAAGGGTATACGAGGTATTGGATGGCAGAACATCATAATATGCCCCATATAGCAAGTTCGGCAACATCCGTTTTAATAGGCTATGTAGCAGGAGGCACACAAACAATAAAAGTTGGTTCGGGCGGAATCATGCTGCCCAATCATCCTCCTTTAGTTATTGCAGAACAATTCGGAACCTTGGAAGCGCTGTATCCGAACCGTATTGATTTAGGGTTAGGTAGAGCTCCCGGAACAGACCAGCTGACAGCAATGGCTTTGAGAAGAAATGATTTGACAACTGCTAATTATTTTCCCCAGCAGATAGAAGAGCTAAAAGCTTTTTTTAGCTTAGAGAATAAAAATGCTAAAGTACGTGCTTTTCCCGGAGAAGGACAGAACGTGCCAATGTGGATTTTAGGCTCCAGCACAGATAGCGCCTATTTAGCCGCCGAATTAGGGTTGCCCTACGCATTTGCAAGTCACTTTGCTCCAGAGCAACTTCAAATGGCAGGACGGATTTACAAAAATAATTTCAAACCCTCAGTTCAGCTTGAGAAATCCTATTTTATGCCGTGTATCAATGTAATTATGGCAGATACACAATATGATGCCGAATATTTGGCGACGTCATTTTACAGAATGTTTTTAGGAATTATCCGAAATGATAGAAAACCCATGCAAAAACCAATTCATTCCATAAACGGATTATGGTCTGTTCAGGAAGAAGCAATGGTTTATCAAAAAACAGCATGTTCTTTTATCGGAACAGAAGAAGAACTATTGCACGAAGTGCAGCGTTTTTCAGATATTTTGGAAGTAGATGAACTGATGATTACTACCCCCGTTTACGATTATGAAGAAAGAGTTAAGAGTATGGCTAAATTTGCAAGATTAATGCAAAAAGTAAATAATTAAACTTTTATGTATGGTATTGATAAAAATAAAGAACATGCGATTTTGCTTTTTTCTTTTACTCGTTTTTTGTATTATGATGAGCTGTAAAAACAAGTATGAAACAGAAAAAGTTTCTGTTGAAAATAGGTTCTCAGTAGAACTTCCCTATCATCTAAAAAAGACAAAAGGATTGAATGAAGATGCTATTCTCCAGTATAGCAATGCGGTTCAAGAATTATATGTGGTAGTCCTTGAAGAAAAAAAAGATAAATTGCTTAACTCTCTTAATAAGGATTCCTTAAGCAAAGAAAATAACGTCATGAGTTTAGAGAAATATTCCTCTCTATGTTATGAAAGGTTAGAAAATCATACGGAAGAATTAAAGGATTTTGATGTCAAAAATAGTGTCATAAATGGATTAAATGCGAAAGATGCAGAATTTGTTGTAAAAATATCAGGTGTAAATATGTATTATAATTACGTTATTTTAGAAGGCACAGATTATTATTACCAGCTTTTCATTTGGACTTTATTGCGTCACAAACGCGACCACCATTCGTCTATTCGTCATATAATTTCCACCTTTTGTGAATATTAGCAGGAATTAATGTTTTGGATCACAGTATTTTGCGAAATAAAATAAAAAAAGGTTTGCAAAAGCTTTCACAAAGGCAAAAAAGGGATTAGTTTTGCCCACGCAAATGAGAAAACGTTCTTTGTAAGATTTTTCTTTAAAAAAACAATCCGAAAAGCTTGTTTGAAGAATGAAAAAGGAATTAACTTTGGCTTCCCGTTTTGGCGGGATGGTTTCAGGATAAAAAAGGCTGCAAATATTTTTTTAAAAAAAGATTTGCAATTTAAAAAAAGAATACTACTTTTGCATCCGCTTTCAGATACAAAGATGCTGTTTTTAAAGACAGAGTTTTAGAGTTTGAA